>WHSW01000034.1 GCA_009379895.1 Solirubrobacterales bacterium | reverse complement strand
CGGACGACGCAGACGGCGAGGGTCGCCCCGACGGCTCCGAGCGCCGGTCGACGGCGACCGGTTAGGGCGGATCAGGCCCGGTCGGCGCCGAAGCGCCTCATTTCGCGTCCGGGGGCCGGACGCCGGCTGCAGCGCTTGCCGGCCGCAGCTGGACCTCGCCAGCCCCCAGCGCCAGCCGGTCACCGGAGTCCGCGTCGACCAGCAGGTTGCCGCGCTCGTCGACGCCGGCGCCGACCCCGGTACCCGCGTCGGTCCCGGCCCCCTCCCAGGCGAGCGCACGGCCGGCGAGGGCGTCGCGGGCCCTGAACGCGTCGAGCACCTCGGCGGCCGGCGCGTCGACCCAGCGCCCGAGCGCCTCGCAGACCGCATCGCGCGCGCGGTCGACCGCCACCCCGCCCCCGATCGAGGTCGCGGGCCAGCGCAGATCGGCGGGGAAGCCGCCGTCCTCGATCGCGACGTTGACGCCGATCCCGATCACCGCCCAGTCCGGCGGCCGGGCCTCGATCAGCACGCCCGAGACCTTCCGCTCGGCGATCCACACGTCGTTCGGCCACTTGATCGCGCAGCTGCGCGGCGCCAGCGACTCGATCGCCTCGCAGACGGCGACCGGGACGGCGAGCGGGAGTAGCGCGTGCGCCGCGCCGAGCGGGCGCAGGATCGCCGAGTAGAGCAGGGCCGCCCGCGGCGGCGCCGACCAGGCTCGGCCGCGGCGGCCGCGGCCGGCGCTCTGCTCGTCGGCGGTGACGATCGTGCCGCTCGGCGCCCCGGCGGCGGCGAGCCCGCGGGCGCGCTCGTTGGTCGAGTCGGTGAGCCGCAGGTGCAGGTGGGGCAGGCCGAGGTCCGTCATCGGCGTCGCAAGGTCATCGCGGCCGCAGCACGACGGTGTCGCCGCCGGCGATCCCGAGACGCTCGGCGGCGCTCTCGCGGTTGACCGCCACGGCGAGCGCGCCCGACGCGTTCAGGTAGACCAGCACTCCGCCCGGCTCGAGGTCGGCGAAGGTGAGCGCGTAGGCGGCGTGGTGCGCGCGACCCGCGACCTCGATCGCCACGGGGCGCCCGAGCCGCAACCCCGCGTCCGCGGCGTCGGCGGCCGTCGCGACCAGCGCCGCGTTGCCGAAGCCGTCGACGTAGGCGACCTCGGCGCGCAGCTCAGCGCCCGGCTCGAGCGCGGGCGGGCGGCTGACGAGCTCGGTCAGCCCGGCGGGGTCGAACGGCTCCCCGAGGTCGGCGAGCGCCGCGCCGAGCGCCAGTCGCGCGGCGACCGGGGCGAAGATGTCGCGCCCGTGGAAGGTGGCGGAGACGGGCTCGAGGCGAGCCGGCGAGAGCGAGATGTCGGCGGCCTCGACGGCGCCTCCGAGCCGGGCGACCGCCGGCCAGAGCAGGCCGTTGTCGGGCCCGACGAGGGCTCGGTCCGAGTCGGCGACGCGAATCGCGACCGCCCTCCGCGAGGTGCCGACGCCCGGGTCGACGACGGCGAGATGCACGCCCGCGGGGGCGAAGGGCAGCGCGTTGACGAGCGCCGCCGCGCCCTGGCGCACGTCGTGGCGGGCGATCGCGTGCGTGAGGTCGATCACCGGCGCCTCGGGCGCGATCCGCGCGATCACCGCCCGGCAGACGCCGGCGAACTCGCCGGCGCCGTAGTCGGAGAGGAAGGTGAGCGGGCGAACGGCCACGCACCGGAATCTAGTGCGCGGCCCGCCGCTCGCTCGGGCGGCGGGGCGGCGAGCGCCCACCCGGCGCTCAGAGGTTGAGCGCCCGCATGCCCGCCTCGTTGTAGCGCTCGCCCGCCGCCTCGGGGACCTCGGCGTCGATCCGGGCGAGATCGTCATCGTCGAGCTCGACCTCGAGCGCGCCGACGTTCTGCTCGAGGTAGGTGCGGCGCTTGGTCCCCGGGATCGGGACGATGTCGCCGCCGCGCGCCAGGACCCAGGCGAGCGCGAGCTGCGCCGGGGTGGCGTCTTTAGCGGCGGCGATCTCGGCGACCTTGTCCGCGAGCCCGAGGTTGCGCTCCAGGTTCTCGCCGGTAAAGCGCGGGCCGTGGCGTCGGAAGTCGCTCTCGTCGAGCTCTTCGGGTGACCTGAAGCGCCCCGAGAGGAACCCGCGACCGAGCGGCGAGTAGGCCACCAGGCCGATGCCGAGCTCGCGCAGGGTGGGCAGGATCTGGTCCTCGACATGGCGCGTCCACAGCGAGTACTCGGTCTGCACCGCGGTCAGCGGATGGGTGGCGTGGGCGCGGCGGATCGTCTCCGGCGCCGCCTCGCTGAGGCCGATATGGCGCACCTTGCCCTCGGCCACCAGCTCGGCCAGCGCTCCGACCGTCTCCTCGATCGGCGTGTCGGGGTCGATGCGGTGCTGGTAGTAGAGGTCGACGTGGTCGGTCCCGAGCCGCCTCAGCGAGCCCTCGATCGAGCGGCGGACGTTCTCGGGCGAGCCGTCGGGCCTCGGGGTGAGCGCGGGATCGCCGGCGTCCGTGACGACGCCGAACTTGGTCGCGATCACGTACTCGTCGCGCCTGCCCGCGATCGCCCGCCCGATCAGCTCCTCGTTGGTGTTGGGGCCGTAGAGCTCCGCCGTGTCGAGGAAGGTGACCCCGAGCTCCGGCGCGCCCCGGATCGTCGCCATCGACTCGCCCTCGTCGGCCGCCCCGTAGCCGATCGACATGCCCATGCACCCGAGACCGAGCGCGGAGACGTCGAGGCCCTCCTCGGCCCCCAGCTTGCGATGCTCCATCTCGGCTTCCCTTCGTCGGTTCGGCGTCCACGATCACCGTAGGGATTCGAGTGCACTCTAAGTCAAGCCCGAAGCGTCGGAGTTCACGAACCCTTGACTTGAAGCGCGCTCTAGGATTATCCGTGCTGATATGGCCACGCTCGAGACCAAGCGCGCGACCGGCCTGACGATCTCCGACGTCGCCCAGGAGACCGGCCTCACCAGCCACACCCTGCGCTACTACGAGCGCGCCGGGCTGCTCGCCGGGGTCGAGCGAAACGGCTCCGGCCACCGCCGCTACACGTCGGAGGACGTCGAGTGGGTGATTCTGGTGACCCGGCTGCGGGCGACCGGAATGCCGATCCGCCTGATCCGCCGCTACGCCGAGCTGGTCCGCGACGGCGAGGGCAACGAGGCGGAGCGCCTCGCGCTGCTCGAGGCCCACCGCGCCGAGGTGGTCGCCCGCCTCGACCAGTTGCACCGGAACCTGGAGCTGATCGACTACAAGATCGGGCTCTACCGGGAGCGCGCCTGCGACGTGGGCGCGCGCTAGCTGCCAGGTGGCCGCGGCGGCGAATCGGCCCGGGATCGTCCTCCAACACGCCGACGACGCGCCACCGGCGCTGCTCGGCGACTGGCTCGACCGCCGGGGGATCGCCTGGCGCCTGGTCGACGTGCCGCGCGACGGCCCGCCGGCGATCGAGGGTGCCCCCTGGCTGGTGGTGCTCGGCTCGCATCACTCGGCGACCGACGCGCGGCCGGCCTGGATCCCGGCAGAGCGCGAGCTGCTGCGCGAGGCGGTCCGCCGCGAGCTGCCAACCTTCGGGATCTGCTTCGGCGGCCAGGCGCTCGCCCTGGCCCTCGGCGGCGAGGTCGAGCCATCGTCGCCGCTCGAGGCGAGCTGGGACTCGGATCTCGAGATCCTCGGCGACGAGATCCCCTCCGGCCCGTGGCTCAACTTCCACCTCGAGCGCTTCACGCTGCCTCCCGGGGCGAGGATCCTCGCGCGCTCGGCCGCCGGCGTGTCGGCATATCGCCACGGTCCGCACCTCGGCGTCCAGTTTCACCCCGAGGCGACGCCGGAGATCGCCAACGCCTGGGCCGCCGACTATCGGCCCGCGCATCCGTGGATCGACGCCGAGCGGCTCGCCGGCGACGGCGAGGCCGCACGCGAGGGTGCCAGGCGACGAGCGTTCGGGCTGTTCGCCGGCTGGTGGCGGGCGATCACCGTCCGGCGCAACGCCACGGATCACCAGAGCCGTCGATGAGCTCGGCCGCCGTTGCTACCGAGGCGGGACGTTCTGGTTGCGGCGCAGGACGTTGCTCGGGTCATAGCGGCTCTTGAGCGCCTGCAGGCGCGCGAAGGAGTGATCGCCGAACGCGGCGCGCACGCGCTCGATCGGCTCGTCCGCCTGCATGTAGTTGACGTACCCGCCGCTCACCGACCACGGCTCGAGTGCGGCGGCCGTCTCACGGGCCCATTCGATGTACCGCTCATCGAGGCGAGCGTCCTGCCAGGTCGCCATCCCGCTGATGTTGAACGCGGCGTGACGAAAGCCGACCACCGCGTCGGTCCCGTCGCGGTCCTTCGGCGCGCCGTGCAGGGACTCGATCAGGATCCCACCGGGTGGCCGACCCAGGGAGACGATGCACCGCAGCAGCTCGTCGAGCAGCTCGTCCGGGAGCTCGCGCACGAAGTGGCCCTTCCAGTAATGGCGCTCCTCGCCGTAGGGGGGGTCGACCAGGCGCTGCTGGGCGAGGAACGCGTGCGCCCGCAGTCCGTCGTCGAGGAGCCCCGGTGCCGAGCGCAGGGCGCGCAGCTCCTCGGGATCCGCGTCCGAGCCCGTGTAGCAGGGCAGGACGAAGAGCGTGGGCGCCAGCGACTCGTCCACCTCGAGTACCGCCTGGCAGCTGAGGTCACGCGGGGCACGTGCGGCGATGTCGCGAAAGCGGCGCAGAGCCTCGCCGACGCCCGTCCCGCCGTACGCGAGGCGACCGCCGACGACCCGCTCGAGCGGATGCAGGCCGAGCTCGAGTCGCGTCACGACGCCGAAGTTGCCGCCTGCGCCGCGCAGGCCCCAGAGCAGCTCGGCGTCCTGATCGGCCGTTGCGCGCACCACCGCTCCGGCGGGAGTGACGACCTCGGCGCCGACGAGGTTGTCGCAGGTCAGGCCGCATTGCGCGGTCAGGTGGCCGATCCCGCCGCCGAGGGCGAGACCGCACACACCGGTCGAGCCGACGATGCCTCCGGGCGTGACGAGGCCGACGGCCTGGGTCGCCGAGTCGAAATCGAGCCAGGTGGCACCGCCCTCGGCGCGGGCGATCCGCGCGTCGCCGTCGACGCCGACCCCGCGCATCAGCGAGCATCGTGGTGTTCGACTCCCGGCAGCCCGCCGGCACGGGCCAGGCCGTGTACATGGTCGCGATCGCGGAGGAGCTGTCGGGGACCGACGTCGAGCGAGGCCTGGAGGTCTACCCGGGCCCGGCCGACCGGGGAGCACGTCGCTTCGAGGTGGACGACGTCCGGCCGCCCGCCGCCTACCGCCTGTACCGCGCAAGCGTCTCGCAGCACTCGACCCTCTGCCCGCGGAGCTCCGGGCCGTGTGCTGAGCATGGGCGAGCCTTCGATCATCGGACGGCCGTGGTCCTGTAGGACCAACCCGCTGGTCCTGCCGTCGATGATGCGCTCGGGCGCGCCTGGAGCACGGCCCCCGGCGGGCCGCACCGTGACCGCGGGGTAGCCTGACGTTCTGCGCATCTACGACGACGCGACGCTCGTGCGGGAGCAGGATCGCGGGCCGCTCGACGCGGGCCAGGGGCCCCGGGCTGGGGCGGCCGCGTGCGCGGAGGCGTCGCGGTCGCCCTCGCGGCGTTGGCCACGGCGGGCGGCGGTGGATGCGGGGGCGGTGGTGGGAGCGACAGCGGCGCCGCCTCACACGGTGCCTCGTCCGCGACCACGGCGAGCACCTCGAAGACAACCGCGAGCACGCCGAAGACAGCCGCGAGCACCCCGAAGCCCGCGTCGACGCCCCCGCGGCCCCTCGAGACGTGTCGGTCGGCGGGCTCGGGCTGGCGGCGGCTGTCGGTATCCGGCCGGTCCGGCGCCATCGCCGCGGGCATGGGCGACGGCCGGCTCGGCGTCGTGTTCGCCAACGATTCGATCGACGACGCCTGCGAGTGGAGCCGCGAGGCTCGCGCCCTGGCCCGGCGTGGCTACGCCGTCGCCGTCTTTCAGACCGGCGCCGGCGAGGAGTACCGGCAGGCGATCGCGGTGGGCGCGGCATTGCGCGCCCGGGGGGCGCGGCGGATCGTCCTGATCGGCGCCTCGGTGGGCGCCCGCGCGGTGATCGAGGCCGGCGCGCGGGATCCCCAGGACGTCGTCGGCCTGGTCGCCCTCTCGGCCGAGCGCCGGATCAGCACCAATCCGAGCGACCTGCTGCCGGTGGGGCGCGACGTGCGGGTGCCCGTGCTCACGGTCGGCTCGCGGGGCGCTGACCAGCTTCGGCAAGGACACGAACGCCTGGGATCGCACCATCCCCCAGGACCGCATGGTTGTCCTGAGCGGCGCCAAGCATGGTGCCGAGCTGCTCGCCGGCCGCCACGGGCCCCGCGTGCGGGCGCAGATCCTGAGTTTCCTGCGGGCGGTCGATTAGCCTGGCGATCCGGCGGATGCCTCCCGTTCGGCCCGGTAGGCCTCCAGACGCTCGGCCAGCTCCCGTGGGCGGCTGAGGGCGGGGCAGTGGCCGCCATCGATCTCGTCGGGGTCGATGCCCAGCAGTTCACGGACGACCTCGCGCATCCACTCGGCCGGGAACAAGCGGTCGTCGCGGCAGAGCAGGTACCTGGTCGGCACGTCGGGCCAGGCGTCCAGCGGCCACGGCTCCAACCCCGGGGCTTCCGCCTGGTCGCGCCCTCTGCTCAGGGCCTCGGCCGCGAGCGGCGGCGGAACGTCGTGGTAGAAGACGGCGATCTCGTCGCCGGCGTCGTGCTCCTGCTCGCCCGCCGCCTGCTCGAAGCCGGTGTTGGCCGGCCAGTCCTCGCCCCTCTCGCCAGGCAGCGGGACCATCCCGGCGACGAGCACCATCAGCCCGACCGGCACCCGTGCGCAAACGAGCGGCGCGGTGAATGCGCCGAACGACTGCGCTACGACGACGAGCTCGGTGCGATCGCCGATCGCTTCGACGACGGCGTCGGTGTACTCCGAGAGCCCGGCGGACTCGTCGTCGCAAGGCAGATCCATCGCCACCACCTCGTGGCCTCGCTCGCGCAGCTCCGCAGCCAGCAGGTGCCAGTAGAAGGCGCTGTCGCCGGCGCCGTGGATCAACGCGTAGGTGGCCATCGGCCTGGTCAGCGAGACTCCGTCTCGCCCTCCCCTCGAAGCTCAGGCGAGCAGGGAGAGTAGCCGCCCGCTCCCTACGCGGTCGCAGCCCCGCGATTCCCAGAGGACGCCGCGGCGCGAGCCGCGGCGCCCAGTGCCTCGGCCGCCGGGCGCGACCGGTGCCCGAGCGCGCGCCGGGCCTTCGCATCGTCGAAGGTCATCGGGTGACGTGCGAGGTGGACCTCGTCGAGAACGAGCAGCGACGGCTCCCGTCCGATCACGCCGAGCGCGGCGGCGCCGACGTGGGCGCCGACGTGGGCGACCTGCCACGGGATCGCGACTCGCGGAGGACTCCGGCCGGCCCCGGTCGCCACGAGGGCGAACACGTCGCGCATGGCGAGGTTCTCGCCGCCCAGGAGGTAGCGCTCCCCCGGCCGGCCGTGGTCGTGCGCGCGCAGGTGACCGTCGGCCACGTCCTCCACCGCGACGACGTTGAGCGCCCCGCCCGCCAGCCATGCGCGGGCCCGCCCACGGGCGACATCGGCGATCATCTTCCCGGTCGGGGTGGGGCGCCGGTCGCCGGGGCCGACCGGGGTCGTGGGATTGACCACCACGACGTCGAGACCCTCGCCCGCCGCCCGGAGCGCGAGACGCTCGCCCTCGAGCTTGGTGCGCTTGTACGGCACCGAGAGGTCCTCTGCCGGCGGCTCGTCGTCCTCGGTCGCGGCGCGGCCGGCGACCGGCCCGCACGTCCCGCACGAGCTGGTGTGGACGATCCGTCGTCGCATCCCACCGCGCGCGGCCGCATCGAGCACCACCCGGGTGCCCTCGACGTTGACCGCCCGCATCGCACCCGCGTCCGCACGGTCGTAGCTGTAGACCGCGGCGAGGTGGAAGACCGCGTCGCAGCCGTCCATCGCCCGCTTGACCGCCGCGCGGTCGAGGATGTCCCCGGCGACGGGTTCGACGGCGGGCGCCGCCCCCGCGAGAGGCTGCCGGTCGAAGCCCCGCACCTCGGCCCCGGCGGCGGACAGCGCCCCTGCCACATGACTGCCGATGAATCCCGCCGAACCGGTGACGAGCGCCCTCATGCGGGGCTTCGGCGGCGGCCCGCGGTCGCTCCGCGCGCCATCCGCCAGCCGAGTCGCGCCATCGCCGAGGGCATGTGCTCGGCCGCCGCCACGACCTCCTCGATGGCCGCGGCGAAGCGGCGCACCTCCTGCTCGGAGACGATCAGCGGGGGCAGCGCCTTGACCACGTTCATGCCATGGCCGGCCACCTGGCAGAGGATCCGATGCTCGTGGAAGAGCGGCACCGTCAGAAGCTGGGCGACCAGGCCCGGCTTGGCCCGCTCGGCCATCCCCCACATCGAGCGCCCGGCGCCGCCGCGCGGCGGGCTCAGCTCGATCGCCCACATGAGCCCCAGCCCGCGCACCTCGCGAACGATCTCGTAGCGATCGACGAGCGGCCTCGTGAGCTCGAGCAGCAGTGCGCCAAGCCGCTCCGCACGCGCTACCAGGCCCTCCCGCTCGAGCACGCGCAGGGTCGCCAGTCCCGCCGCGGCCGCGAGGTCGTTGCCGCCGAAGGTCGAGCCGTGGCGCACCCCCCGCTCCATGCTGTCGAATACCCGGTCCATCACCGCGCGCGACGCCAGGACCGCTCCGATCGGCACCATCCCGCCCGACAGCGCCTTGGCCACGCAGATCAGGTCCGGCTCCAGATCCCAGTGCTCGAGCGCGAGGAAGCTTCCGGTGCGCCCGAGCCCCGTCTGCACCTCGTCGCAGATGAGCAGCGTGCCCGCCGCTCGGCACCGCTCCTGGGCGCCGGCCAGGTAGTCGGGCGGCGGCAGGTTCACGCCCTTGCCTTGGATCGGCTCGACGATGAGCGCCGCGACGTCGCCCGCGCCGAGCTCGCGCTCCAGGGACTCGAGATCGCCGAACGAAACCGCGTCGCAACCCGGCAGCAACGGCTCGAAGCCCTCGCGGAACTCCTCGTTGCCATTCACCGACAATGCCCCCAGGGTCAACCCGTGGAAGGCGTGGTCGGCGTAGAGGACGCGCGGGCGTCCGGTCGCGGCCCGCGCCAGCTTGATCGCCACCTCCACCGCCTCCGTGCCGCTGTTGGTGGGGATCATCGCGTCGACGCTGCGGGGACCGCGGGCCACGAGCTCCTCGGCCAGAACCCCGGCGAGGAGCGTGACCCCGAGTTGCGGCAGGTTCGCCGTCCGAGCGTCCATCACCTGCTCGATCGCCGCGGCCACCTCCGGGTGGTTGCGACCGAGGGCGAAGACGCCGTAGCCGCTGAGCAGGTCGAGGTAGCGGTTGCCTCGGTCGTCGATCAGGTACGCGCCGTCCCCGGCCACCCAACGACGGTCGTAGCCGAGCGTCCGCACGATGCGCCCCAGCTGGGGATTGAGGTAGCGGTCGTTGAGCGCCATCTCCTCCCCGGCGCGCCGGTCGAGGATCTCGCGGGTGGAACCGAGCGGGATGCCCATGGCCTGGCATGTTCTCATCGCGCACGGGCGGGCATCTGGTGGCAGAGTGCGAGCGCCGCGAGCCCGGCGGCAATTTCGGGCCGGCCGAGCCTGCTCTTCGAGGCGGCGTAGCGCTCGGCGTTCATCCGGGGAAGTAGCCTGGCCTGAGCCCGCGGCTCTCGCACCGGTCGAACGCACGGGCGACGTTGCGGCCTCGGGCGTGGACGGCGACACACAACCAAGGGAGAACGATGGCCTGGATCCTGCTGATCAGCGCCGGCATCCTGGAGACCTGCTTCGCGGTGGCGCTCAACGCGAGCGAGGGGTTCACGAAACCGATCCCGACCGTCATCTTCGCCGTCTGCGCGATCGCGAGCTTCGCCCTCTTGAACCTGGCGCTTCGCGACCTCCCGGTTGGCACCGCCTACGCGGTATGGACCGGGATCGGCGCGGCGGGCACGGCGACCGTGGGGATGATCGCGCTGGACGAGCCCACCGACGTGCTCAGGATCGGGGCGATAGTCCTGATCATCACGGGCGCGATCGGCCTGCAGGCGGTCGAGAGCCATTGAGGATCGTCCCTCGCCCGAAGCCCGGCGGACGCCCGACAGGACCTGAGCTTCAGCCGCGGCTCAGCGGGCCCCGACCTCGGCGGCGTCCGCCACCAGCGCCTCCACCAGCCCGGCCGGGTCGTGGCGCTCGGCCTCGACGTGCACTTCGAGGCCCGCCTCGCGCACGGCCCGGCTGGTGATCGGCCCGATCGAGACGATCCGGGCCTCGCGCGGGAAGCGCTCGCCGACCGCGGCGAGCAGGTTGCGCACGGTCGAGGAGGAGGTGAAGGTGACGTAGTCGGCGCCGGCCGCCGCCTCGATCGCGGCCTCGTCGGGGTCCTCGCGGACCGTCTCGTACAGCGCCACGACGTCGACCCGAGCGCCGCGCTCGGCGAGCGCGTCGGGCAGCACGTCGCGGGCCTCGGCGGCGCGCGCGACGAGCACCGGGCGCTCGCGGACGTCCACCTCCGCGAGCGCCTCGAGCAGCGACTCGGCGACGAACCGCTCACCGACGACGTCGGCGGTCACGCCGCGCTCGGCGAGCGCCGCCGCGGTCCCCGGCCCGATCGCGGCGACCGTGGCGTTGGCGAACGCGCGCGCGTCGCGACCCTGGGTCGCCATCGCCTCGAACAGCAGCCGGGCGCCGTTGGGGCTCGTCAGGCAGACGAGCGCGTAGGCGTGCAGATCGGCGACGGCGTCGTGGACCGCCGGCGAGTCGAGCCGCGGCTCGATCCGGATCGCGGGCAGCTCGATCGCCTCGGCGCCGAGCCCGCGCAGGATCGTCGCCAGGTCGCTGGCCTGGGCGCGGGCACGGGTGACGACGACGCTGCGGCCGTGCAGCGGCCGGCGCTCGAGCCAGGCGATCGCGTTGCGGCGGGCGGCGACCGCGCCGAAGAGCAGGATCGCCGGGGCGCGCAGGCCGGCCTCGGCGACGGCGCCGGGGAGCTTGGCGAGGGTCGAGGTCACGCAGCGCTGCCCGGGCCGGGTGCCGCCCTCGATCGCGGCGGCGGGCTCGGCCGGGTCGCGACCCCCGGCGCGCAGCCGCTCGGCGATCAGCGGCAGGTTCCTGACGCCCATGTAGAGCACGAGCGTGCCCGGGAAGCGAGCGAGCGCCCCCCAGTCGAGCGCGGTCTCGGGCTTCTCGGGGTCCTCGTGGCCGGTGACGAAGGCGACCGCCGAGGCGTCGTCACGGTGGGTGACGGGGATGCCCGCGTAGGCGGGGGCGGCGACCCCCGCGGTGACCCCGGGGACGACCTCGAAGTCGATCCCCGCCTCGGCGAGCGCCTCCGCCTCCTCGCCGCCGCGACCGAAGACGAACGGGTCACCGCCCTTGAGCCGCACCACGCTGCGCCCCGCGCGCGAGCGCTCGACCATCAGGGCCTCGATCTCCCCCTGCTCGACCGTCGCCTGCCCCGGGCGCTTGCCGACGTCGACGAGCTCGGCATCTGGCCGGGCGCCGTCGAGGATCCCGGCGCCGACCAGGCGGTCGTGGAGGATCACGTCCGCCGAGCCGATCAGCTCCAGGGCGCGCGCGGTGACCAGCCCCGGGTCGCCGGGCCCGGCGCCGACCAGGTAGACGACCCCCGCCCTGGCCGCGACTTCCGACCCGCTCGTCACTCGTCGATCTTGGGTTGGACCTTCACTCCGACTGACCCTCAGCTGGGAAATTGACTCCGGGCCCGTACTGGATTCCTGGGCCGCGCTCCTGCGTCCCGAGCTTTTCCAGGATCTGGGCACCGACCAAAGTCCGTAGTCGGTACGCAGCACCGTTCACATCGAGGTCGAAGAAGATCCTAAGTGTGCGGTTGTCAATGGTCCGCTTCTCCCGTACATACTCGATGATCTTGCGATCCATCTCGTCTTGGGTGACCGTGCGATACGCGAGCGCGGTCCGCAGTTCCGCCAGGGCTCGCTGGCTCAGCTGCCATGCCGTGCCGCCTTTGCGCGACTGAGGTGCCAGCATCTCAATCTCGGGATCGCTCATTCGCTGGAGGACTGCCTGGGTGGCGTTCTCACTGCGCTGCAAGAGGGGAGCCAGCTCTGACGCTGAGACCATGGATCGCTGGGTGAGCGCGAACAGCACGAGCATCACGTCAACGTCCTCTTGAGCCGCCACGGGCAGCCCTGCGACGAAGCGGGCGATGACCTGGTTCGGCGCTCCCCCTGTGAGTTCGACCCGGACGCTGAAAGGCGCATCCTCGGTGATGTGCGGGGGTTGCTTTCCCAACTTGAGCATCTCCCGGTACATCCGATCGACCCCGCGGCTGAGTTCCTCCGCGAGCCCCAAGCCGCGTGCAACTCGCATCAGCTGGGCGTTTCGCGGTTTTGAGGGCGCATGGAGGATGTTCTCCGGTGTCACACCGGGAACAAGGGGCCCCGGTGACACGAACGAGAGGACGTTCGGTGAATGATCCACAGAGACTGGCTCGGGCTGTCTGTAGTCGCGATGAAGCAGCGCATTGCTCAGGGCCTCGCGGATCGCGAGCAAAGGGAAGTCGTGCAGCACGAGTTGCTGACCGTCCGGCAAAGTGATCGTGGTTGGGCTTGAGTTCCGCTGGATTCGCGCGATCACCTCCCGGTATGCGATCAGGCCGGGAACAGCGTCTCGGTATTCGTCGATCGCCTCGCCACCGGGTGTGTCCCGAAATACGTAAACGATCGGGGGCCGCTCGGAGCTGCCAATGAACAGGATCTCCCCGGCACGAACGAGACGTCCATCTCGAATCACGCCGAGATCGCCAAGAAGGTCTTCCGTCGTCGCCTGGGCGAGGGCGCGACGCTCGTCTTCGAACCGGCCGAGCATCGTTCTCGACGCGTCGACTGCGGGGGCCTGAACGGAGTCGGGATCGCGGTCGCTGACCTCGGCGGACCAGTCAAAACGGCGCCGATCGTCCTGGAGCGCGGCAGCTTGACTGATAGTCAGCGGCCGGCACTCCTTCCCAATCCGACGCGAGGCGCGACCTCTGGTGTCGGAAACCATCTCCATCCCCTCAGAGACCCCGACGATCACGAGACGCTTCCCCGAGTGCTCGTGGTCGAAGGCTGTCACCACGAGGGGTGGTTCGCTCAGCTCATGGAGCCGCTTCCGAACTTGGTAAGGATCGATCGTGGTCCCGACAAATCCGCTTGGACCTGCAACGTTGTCCGCGAGTCCCAAGACGATGGCCCCGCCGCGCGCGTTGGCGAGACAGATCGCCGCGTCCAGCAGGGCGCGGATTGTCTCCCCCTCCTCATCAGCCGCTTGCTTGAACTCGAGCGTTTCGGACTCCAGATCGTCCGCGCGCGCACCGTTCGAAATGGCACGAAGCGCATCGAAGGCTTCCAATGGGATGAGCTGCTGAGACAAGGTTTCTGAGACAGTTTTGCAAAGGACGCGGCGGATATGATTCCAAAACTCGTTGCAAAACGTCGCCCATGCTTCAGGTGGTCGAGAGCTGGTGAGCGCGGGCCTAGCCGTCGCTCACGCCCGCCCGCTCGAGGATCTGCGCGGCGCCCGCGGCGATCATGCGCTCGGCGAGCGCCTCGCCGAGCGCCGCCGGTTGCTCGGGATCGCCCGCGATCCGGTCGCGCACCCACTCGCTGCCGTCGGGCAGGCCGGCATAGCCGAGCAGCTCGAGCTCGGAGCCGGCAACGCGCGCGCAGATCCCGACCGGCGTGTCGCAGCTCGCGCGCAGGCGCACGGTCGCGGAGCGCTCGGCGGTCAGCTCGGTGAGCGCGGCACGGTCGGAGATCCGCGCGGCTAGGGCGCCCACCTCGGGGTCGTCGCGCCGGGCCTGGATCGCGAGGCAGCCCTGGCCCGGGGCGGGGGTGAGCTCCGTGAGCGAGAAGCGAAACGAGATCTCCTCGTCGCGACCGAGCCGGACCAGCCCCGCGGCGGCGAGCACGATGCCGTCGTAGTCACCCGCCGCGAGACGGCCAAGCCGGGTGTCGACGTTGCCGCGCAGCTCGGCGACCTCGAGGTCGGGACGCAGGGCGAGCAGCTGCGAGCGGCGGCGCAGGCTCGCGGTGCCGATCCGCGCGCCTCGCTCGAGCTCGGCGAGCGATCGGGCCGCGCCGAGGAAGGCGTCGCCGGGGTCCGCGCGGCCGGGAACCCCGACCAGTGCCAGCTCGTCGGGCGTGTCGGCGGGCACGTCCTTGGCCGAGTGCACCGCCAGCTCCGCGGCCCCGTCGATGACCGCGCGCTCGACGCCGCGCACGAAGCGCGCCTTGTCGCCGACCTCGGCGTCCGCCGTGCGCACCGGAACGAGCTCGGCGCCGCCGAGCGCCTGGGCGATCGCCTCCGCCTGGGCCAGCGCGAGCGCGCTCGACCGGGTAGCGACCCGCAGCGTCCTCACCGGCCGCCGCGCCGGCGCCGCCGGTCGCCGAGATCCGAGACCTCCGCGCCGGGCGCCTCGCTCGGCTCGACCAGGCCGTCGAGGCCGAAGAGCTCGCGCAGGGCCGCCACCTTGGCGTACGCCTCGCCGTCGCCGGCAGCGCGCTTGAGCCGCAGGGTCGGCTCGTGCAACAGCCGCGAGGCGATCGCCCTCGCCGCCACGGCAAGACGTTCGCGGTCGGCCTCGGTGAGCCCCTCCCAGCGGTGCTCGTTCTCGGCCAGCACCCGGCGGACCACGTCGTCGGCGCGCGCGCGCAGCGCGGCCACGGTCGGGGTCACATCCTGGGCGAAGACCCAGCTCTCGAAGCGGTCGCGCTCGGAGCGCAGGATGCTCTCGACCCCGCGCGCCTCGGCCTCGCGGCCGGAGACGTTGCGCTCGACCAGCGCCTGCAGGTCGTCCATGTCATAGAGGCTGACCGCGCCGAGCTCGCGGCAGGAGGGGTGGATGTCGCGCGGGACCGCGAGGTCGATCATCAGCAGCGGGCGGTTGTCGCGCACCGCCATCACCTCGGCGAGCGCCTCGCGCTCGACCACGTTGTGGGGCGAGCTGGTCGAGGCGACGACGATGTCGGCGTCGGCGAGCTGCTCGGGGAGCTCCTCGAAGCGCACCGCGCGCCCGTCGAAGCGCGCGGCGAGCCCGATCGCGCGGTCGTAGTGGCGATTGGCGATGAAGATCGCCTGCACCCCCTTCGCCGCCAGCGCGCGGGCGGTGAGCTCGGCCGTCTCGCCGGCCCCGACGACGAGCACGCGCCGGTTCTCCAGCTCGCCGAGCGTGCGCTGGGCGAGGTCGACCGCCACCGACGGGATCGAGAGCGAGCGCTCGGAGATCGCGGTCTCGGTGCGCGCGCGCTTGCCGGCCGCGAGCGCCGTGCGAAAGAGCCGGTTCAGGATCGGGCCGGTCGCGCCCTCGACCAGGGCGAGCTCGTAGGCGCGCTTGACCTGCCCCTGGACCTCGGCCTCGCCGATGATCATCGAGTCGAGGCCGGCGGTCACCCGCAGCAGGTGGTCGATGGCCGCGGTCGCGCGCAGCGAGTAGAGGTGGCCGACCAGCTCGGTCGGGGGGGTGCCGGCCTCACGCGCCAGCAGCCCGAGCGCCGCCGACTCGGCGCCGACCGGATCGGCCGTGTACAGGTAGAGCTCGGTCCGGTTGCAGGTCGAGATCGCCGCCGCCTCGAGGACCTCGTCGCGCTCGCCGAGCTCGCCGAGGATGCCGACCGCGCGCCCCTCGGTGAGCGCGAGGCGCTCGCGCAGCTCCAGGGGCGACGTCTTGTGGGAGATCCCGAGCGCCAGGACCTCGGCCACTAGGACACCTCCTGTCGGCTGCTCCGCCTCAAGTCACCGCCCGGCACGTCCTCCGCTTCGCGTCCGGGCGTGCCGGGGTCGTTGGCGGGACGCTCTCCACCCGCATCGGCGCCGTCCGGGTCCCGGACGGACCGATCGTCCCGTCGCTCCGCGAGCTCGGCGAGCTCGGCGAGCTCGCGGTCGATGCGCTGCAGGCGGGTGGCCATGATCGCCACGTAGATGAGCAGCAGGGCGAGGAAGACGACGTAGGCGCCGGCCACGTACTTGCCGGCCTCGTCGAGTGGCAGGGCGGGCATCAGCTGGTCTCCGTCGCCCCGTGCGCGAGGGGCGCGATTCGCGAGCCGGCGACGCCGACGTCGTCTCCCTCGAGCGCCCGGCGCAGGCGACCGAGCCGCGCCCGCGAGGACTTCGCCGCGAGCTCGAATCGCACCAGCGTCTCCCAGAGCAGGCCCATCCCCGCCAGGCAGACCAGGAAGGTGATCCACATCTTCGGCGGCAGCCCGCTGTCGCTGGTCGCGAAGACGCGCGGGTGCACCAGGGTCTCGGCGAGCCGCACGGCGATGAAGTTGAGCGGCACGAAGGCTCCCGCCGTGACCGCGAAGACCGAGGCGTAGCGCGCCTGGCGCTCGCGGTCCTCGATCGCGTAGCGCAGCGGGTAGTAGGTGCAGTAGAGGAGGAAGACGATCAGGAAGCTGACCAGGGTCGGCTCGTCCCAGACGAACCACTTGCCCCACGAGGCGCGCGCCCAGATCGCGCCGGTGATCAGCACCGCGACGCCGAGGATGATCGAGATATGGATCGAGACGTAGGAGCGCACGTCCCATTTCGAGTCGCCGCCGCGCAGGTGGATGATCGCCTGCACCGCGGCGACCATGAAGCCGACCAGCGCGCAGATCGCGAGCGGCACGTGCAGGTAGAAGATCTTTTGGATGAAGCCCTGGTCGGCGTCGTTGGGGGCGAAGAAGAAGACCAGGGCGAAGCCCGCGGTCAGCGTGACCACGGTCAGCCAGGGGAGGATTCGCGGGCTGCGGAAGTTCATCCTTCGAGATGCCTCGCCGGTCAGTCCTCGAGCAGAAAGTCGTAGACCGCGTAGCCGACGAGCCCGAAGACCACATCGTAGAGAGCGAGCACGGCGATCCACTTGCCGAAGCCGTCGTAGGAGGGGCCGCCGGCGGCGAGCAGCGGCTCGGCGGCGCCCGCGGCGGCGATCATCACCGGCACCAGCAGCGGCAGGAGCAGCAGCGGCGCGATCAGGTCGCGGGCCCGCGAGTTGATCGCGATCGAGGAGACGAGCGCGCCGATCGTCGCCAGGCCGAGATCGACCATCGCCAGCACCAGGGCGAGCGGCGCCAGCCCCGCCGCGGAGTCGAGGAAGAGCAGCGCGAACAGTGGCACGGCGATCAGCTCGAGGACGACGAGATAGATCGCCAGCACGCAGACCTTGGCGGCGAACAGCGCCGTGCCGTCGACCGGCGCCAGGCGCACGACGTCGAAGCCGCCCTGCTCGCGCTCTGAGACGAAGACCCGGTTGATCGCCAGGATCGCGGCGAAGAGCACGGTCGCGAGCAGCACTCCGGCGGCGAGGCTGCCCTCGAGGCTGGTGCGGTCGAGCCCGAACCGAAAGAGGACGAAGGTGGTCGCCGCGAACAGGGCCATCGCCGGGATCGACTCGAGCGTGCGCAGCTCGGTGCGCAGGTCCTTGCCGAGGATGGTGCGAAAGGCGTTCATAGACCCTTGATCGCGCTGCGCGCCGAAGCGCGGCTCGCTTGGCCTCGCTCGGCGCTCACTGGCGCCCCTCGACGATCGCGCGGGCCTCGGCGGGCGCCAGGCCGGCGGCCGCCCCGGCGTAGGCGACCGAGCCGTCGGCGCGCAGCGCGACGACCCGGTCCGCGTCGCCGATCCCCGACTCGATCTCGTGGGTGACGATCACGCGGGTGCGGCCCGGGGCGGGGCCGAGCAGCTCCTCGACGATCCGCGCGGCGCCGACGTCGAGGTGCGCGCGGGGCTCGTCGAGCAGCAGCAGGTCGGGGCGCGCCAGCAGCGCCCGGCAGATCGCGGCCCGCTGGAGCATGCCGGCGGACAGGTTGCGCACGGCGTCGCCGCCGCGCCGCGCGAGGCCGGCGGCGCCGAGCAGCTCCTCGATCCGGCGGCCGGGGTCGTCGATGCCGTGCAGGCGGGCGTTGAACTCGAGGTTCTCGGTCACCGAGAGCTCGCGGTACAGAAGCGGCTGGTGGGCGAGGTAGCCGATCCGCCCGCGCACCCGCCATGCCCCGCGCGGCAGCTCCGCGCCGAGCACCGCAACGCGGCCCGCGGTCGGTCGCAGCAGCGTCGCCAGGATCCGCAGCAGGGTGCTCTTGCCGGCCCCGTTCGGGCCGATCACCGAGAGCGTCTCGCCGGCAGCGAGCTCGAGCGTGACGTCGCGCAGGACCGGCCGCTCGCCGTAGTCGCGACGCAGCCCGCGCAGGGCGACCGCGGCCGCCTCCGCTGCGGCCGCGCCCGGATCGGCGCGCGTCTGGACCCCCGTCTGCATGCCCCTAAGGATCGCCGACCGCGCACCCGGCCGGCCCGCGGAGCCCGAATGCGGGCATAATCATCCCCGCATGAGCACCGAGACGACACCGCAGGCCGGGGCGCCGAAGACCACCGTCGCCACCTATCCGACCTACCGCGAGGCCGAGCGGGCGGTCGATTTCCTCTCCGACAAGGACTTTCCGGTCGCGCGGATCGCGATCGTCGGCACCGGGCTGCGCACGGTCGAGCGGGTCGCCGGCAGGATGACCACCGGCCGCGCCGCCCTCACCGGTGCCGGCCAGGGGGCGATGATCGGCCTGGTGTTCGCGCTCCTGTTCGGGATCTTCTTCGACGTCGAGGAGGCGTTCATCGGGGTGCTGATCTATGGCCTGGTCGCGGGCTCGATCTTCGGCGCCGCCTTCGCGGCGATCTTCCATGCCGCCCAGGGCGGGCGCCGCGACTTCGCCTCGGTCACCGGGATGGAGGCCGAGCGCTACGAGATCCAGGTCGACCACGAGGCGTCGGCCCAGGCCAAGCAGCTGCTCGGCGAGCTCGACGCACCGACCACCGGCGCGGCGACCTAGAAGAGTCCAAGTCAATGGGCCCCGTGTCAGGTGCCTGCCGGGCTCACCGATCGGCCGAAATTAGGGATCGATCGCCTCAGGCCGGGGCGCGCAGTCCGGCGAGGATGATCTCCAGGTAGCGCTCCCAGCTGATCGGCGGCGGTCCGTCGTCGCGCGAGGCGGTGGCGCGACCGAGTCCGCACATGACGCTCGGGATGTCGTCGATGGTGAAATCGGCGCGCATCGCGCCGCTGGCCTGGGCGCGCTCGATCAACTCGCCGGCGAGCTCGTCGAGGCCGACCTTCTCGGCCGCGTGGTTGCAGAGCCCGGGCAACTGGTCCATCGCCTCCGACACGGCGCGGTCCTCCGCCGTCACCCTGGCGGACTCGCGCATCAGGGTCCGGAAGCCATCCCAGGGATCGGGATCGTCGAGCGCGGTGCGGGCGACCTCCGCGAAGAAGGCGAAGCGCTCGTCGACGAGGGCCTGGAGCAGGTCCTCCTTGTTCGGGAAGTTGCGGTAGACCGTCCCCACTCCGACCCCCGCGGCACGCGCGATCTCCTCGATGTGGACGTCGAGCCCGTGCTCGGAGAATTGCCGGCGGGCCGCCTCGAGGATGCGCTTGCGGTTACGGCGCGCGTCGGCGCGCTGCTTGGGCTCCAGTGGAGCGGCGGGTTCGAGGGCGCTTGGGGTGGTGGTCATGTCGATTTGGTCGCTTCCCGATCGTCGTCAGTGTGACGCCCTGCACGCAAGCGGAACCATGATTCCGTATAGTGCCCGTAGCGGAACCGGAATTCCAGTTCCGATTATAGGCAAAGATCGGTCAGCCCAGGAGGACGAGCAGAGATGATGACCACCGCCCAAGAGTTCGAACGCCGCCGCTGGATCGCCCTCGCGCTGCTCTGCTTCGCGCAGTTCATCGTCGTCCTCGACGCCTCGATCGTCAACGTCGCCCTGCCCTCGATCGGCGAGGGCCTCGACTTCTCGCAGGAGAACCTCCCCTGGGTCGTGAACGCGTACGTGCTCACCTTCGGCGGCTTCCTGCTGCTGGGCGGCCGGATGGCGGACCTGCTCGGGCGCCGGCGCGTGTTCATCGGCGGGCTCCTGCTCGTCGCCGCCGCCTCGCTCGCGGCCGGCTTCGCGTCCACCGAGGGCCAGCTGATCGCCGCCCGCGCGGCCCAGGGCCTCGGCGCCGCGATCATCTCCCCGGCGGCCCTGTCGATCGTCACCACGACCTTCCGCGACGGCGCCGAGCGCAACAAGGCGCTCGGTGCCTGGGGAGCGGTCGCCGGCGCCGGGGGCGCGGCCGGCGTGCTGCTCGGCGGCATCCTCACCGATGGCCTCGGCTGGGAGTGGGTCCTGTGGATCAACGTCCCGGTCGCGCTGGTCGTCGCCGCGCTCGCTCCGCGGCTGATCGCCGAGAGCCGCTCGGAGTCGGCCACGCGCCACTTCGACGCCGCCGGCGCGGTCACCGTCACCGCCGGCCTCTCCCTCCTGGTCTACGCGATCGTCGACGCCACCAATGCGGGCTGGGGCTCGCTGCAGACGCTGGGCCTGATCGGCGTCTCCGCGGCCCTGATCGCCGCCTTCGTGACGATCGAGCTGCGTTCGGCGGCGCCGCTGATGCCGTTCCGGATCTTCCGGCTGCGGACCCTGACCGGTGCCAATGCCGTCGGGCTGCTGGTCGGCGGATCGCTGTTCTCGATGTTCTTCTTCATCACCCTGTACATGCAGCAGGTGCTCGGCTACAGCGCGATCGAGGCCGGGCTCTCCTACCTGCCGCTGGCGTTGATGATCATCGTCGCCTCGGGCATCGCCTCCCAGCTGGTAACCCGGATCGGCTTCAAGCCGGTGCTGGCGGCCGGGATGGCGCTGATCGCCGCGGCCCTGGCCTGGTTCTCCCAGGTCTCGATCGGAGGCGGGTTCGTCTCTGACATCCTCGGGCCGTCGCTGCTCGCGGCGACCGGGCTCGGCTTCGCCTTCGTGACGACGACGATCGCGGCGGTCTCCGGCGTGCGCGACCAGGAGGCCGGGCTCGCCAGCGGGCTGATCAACACCTCCCAGCAGATCGGCGGCGCCCTCGGGCTCGCAGTGCTGGCCACGGTCGCCAACTCGCGTACCGACGGGCTCATGGGGTCGGCCGGGGGCGACCCGTCGGCGCTGACCAACGCGCTGAACGAGGGCTTTCAGGCGGCGTTCCTCGTCGGCGCCGGAATCGCACTGGTCGGCCTGGTGCTGACCTTCGCGCTGATCCGCGGCCGCGACAGCCGCGCCCACACCCAGCTCGGCGTGCCGGCCGGCGAGCGCCTGGTCGAGGCCGACGCCTAGACGAGTGATTCCACGAGATCGCACGCGCGGATGACGCGCGGATAGCGGGCGCCCGGCGGACCCCAACCGGGGTCTCGGGCGTATCCGGGTCATGCCGATCGTGATCGCACTCGTCGCGCTGGCGCTGGGGTGGTCGCTCGATGCGCCCCGCGGGCCGCACACGGCCGATCCTGGCGCGCCGCACACGGCCACCCCGAGCGCACCGCGCACGGTCGAGCACGATCGCTCACCCCGGGTCGCGTGGCGAGACTCCGTCGCGGTCGGCGCGCCCGGGGCCGGGCGCCTCGTGCGCGGGGTGCGGCTGCCGGCCGAGGGTCGCTCCTTCTTCACCTGGGACCCGATCCTCAGGCGACGGCCCGATCGCGACTGGCGCCGGTGGGGGACCGACGACCTGGTGCGGACCACGCTGCGCGTTCTGCGCCGGTTTCATCGGCGCCATCCCGGCGCGCCGCGGGTCGGCGTCGGCGACCTCAGCCTGCGCCGCGGCGGCTACTTCGGCGCCGAGGTGAGCGGCGGGATCGGCCACGCCACCCACCAGAACGGGCTCGACGTCGACGTCTACTACCCCAGGCTCGACCGGCGCGAGCGGCCCCCGACCTCGGTCGACCAGGTCGATCTCGGGCCCTCCCAGGAGCTGGTCGACCGCTTCGTCGAGGCCGGGGCGATCACCGTCTTCGTCGGCCCGAACCTGCCCCTGACCGGGCCCGCCGGGGTCGTCGTGCCGCTGGTCAACCACGACAACCACCTGCACGCGCGGTTCGCGCCCTGAGCCAACCCGGGACGCGGCGCGGACCGCGCCCTCAGCCGCCCTTGCGCAGGGTCCGCGCGCCGACCTTGGCGAGCGGCACCAGGCCCTCGCGCAGGGCCCGCAGGCGGGCGCCGTTTCGCCCGTAGAGGATGCGGGCGGACGAGCGCAGGGCGGTGCCCAGGGTCCCGTCGTAGGGCTGCCACCAGAAGTCGCGCGTCAGACCGGGCTCCCAGGCGACGAGCTTGACGTTGACGCACTCATAGAAGCCGAACTTCGAGTGCGAGCGCCCGATCCCGGAGTCCTTGACTCCGCCCCACGAGCACTGCAGCGCCCCGTGGGAGTAGGAGTGGTCGTTGATCCAGACCATTCCGGACTCGATCCGCCGCGCCATCCGCTCGCCCTTGGCCCGGTCCTTGGTCCACACCGAGGCCCCGAGGCCGAAGCGCGAGTCGTTGGCCCGCGCCAGCGCCTCGGCCTCGTCGTCGACGACGACCACCGGCGCCACCGGCCCGAAGATCTCCTCGCTCATGATCCGCATCTCGTCCTCGACGCCGGCGAGCACCGTGGGGGCGATGAAGCGACCCGGGTAGCCGGGCACCTCGCCCGGTCCCCCCGTGATCCGTTCGGCGCCGGAGGCCAGCGCATCGTCGACCAGGCCGGTGACCTGGTCGGCCTGCTGGGGCGAGACCATGGGCCCGATCTCGGTCTCCCATTCGAGCGGGTCGCCGACGGTCAGGCGCTCGGCCTCACGGCGCACGCCGTCGAGGAAGGCGTCGGCGACCTCCGCCACCACGTAGGTGCGCTCGATCCCCGAGCAGGTCTGGCCGGCGTTGGCGAACGCGCCCCAGACGCAGCCCGAGACGGCGTTGGTGAGGTCGGCGTCGGCGCAGACGATCTGCGGGTCCTTGCCGCCGAGCTCGAGCACGCAGCCCTTCAGCCGCCGGGCGCAGATCTCGCCGACGCCGCGCCCGACCTCGACCGAGCCGGTGAAGAAGATCTTCGCCGTCGACGCCTCGCACAGCGCCTGCCCGATCGCCCCGCCCCCGTGCACGGTCCGCACCAGGCCGTCCGGGAAGCCGGCGTCGTCGAAGACGCGCTGGATCCGCTCGCCGAGCAGCGGCGTCAGGCTGGCCGGCTTGAGGACGACCCCGTTGCCGGCCATGAGCGCGATCGCGATCTCGCCGAAGGGGATCGACCACGGGTAGTTCCAGGGCGAGATCACGCCGACGACGCCGAGCGGCTCGTAGGAGAAGAAGCTGCGCTTGGTCTTCAGAAAGGCCTGCGGATAGGAGATCCGCTCGTCGGCGAGGATCCTGGGGCCGGCGTTCGCGCACCAGCGCAGCGCGTCGATCGTCGGGATCAGCTCCATCGTGTAGCTCTCGACGAGCGGCTTGCCCTGCTCGCGGGTGAGCAACTCGGCGACCTGCTCGACGTCGTCGACAAGCACCTCGGCGGCTCGGCGCATGTAGCGCGCGCGGTCGGCGAGCGAGAGCTGCGCCCAGAACGGCTGCACCTCGGCGACGTCGTCGACCACCGCCTGGACCTGATCGGGGGTGATCGTCTCGACCGTGCCGACGAGCTCGCCGGTCGCCGGGTTGAAGGATTCGAGGGTCCCCATCCGCCGGGGCGATTCTACGCGCCGAGCCTGCCGTTCAGCTCGGGCCGCCGAGCGCCCGGCTCAGTCGCCCCACTTGGCCTTCAGGTCCTTGTTGCTGCCCTTCGGGTTGGTGCACCCCAGCTTCGCGATCCCGGGAGAGCCGCCGAAGATGCAGCGGAAGCGGCGCTCGACGCGGCAGCTCTCGAGCACGCAGTCCTGGCTCCGCGGGCCTGGGTACTTGTCGACGAAGCGGCGGACCACCCGGCGAGCGGTCGCGCAGCCGACGTTACGCGACTTCACCTTCGCCTCGGTGTAGCCGATGTCGGCTTTCCCGCAGCGCTTGAAGCCCTGCGCCTCGGCGCCCTCCGGCGCCGCAACGAGGACCAGGGCGCCGAGCAGGGTCACGGCCGCCCCAATTCGCGCGATCCGAAGTCTCATCGTCTTCCTCGTTCGCCTCGCGGGCGCCAACTACCCACCCCCGCCGCCCGGTAACCCGCCGGCTCGGGTCGAGCCTCCTATTCCGGGTGGCGGCGGGATCAATCGCCGCCCAGGCGTCGGCGAACCTTCGCCAGCCGCTCGCGCAGCTCGGCCTCGAACCCCCGATCGACCGGCTCATAGAAGCGCTCGCCGCGAACCTCATCGGGCAGCAATGGCTGCTCGGCGATCCCACCGGGCTGCTCGTGTGGGTAGATGTAGCCCTCACCCCGGCCGAGCTTCTTGGCCCCCGCGTAATGGGCGTCGCGCAGGTGGTCGGGGGGCAGCTTCGCACCGTGCTCGCGAACGTGGCGCATCGCCGCCGAGATCGCGGTCGTCGAGGCGTTGGACTTCGGTGCCAGCGCCAGGTAGGCGGCGGCCTGGGCGAGGTTGAGCGCGCACTCGGGCAGGCCGACCCGGTCGACCGCCTGGCCGGCGGCGGTGGCGACCAGCAACGCCTGCGGATCGGCGTTGCCGATGTCCTCGGAGGCGAGGATCACCATCCGGCGGGCGATGAAGCGGGGGTCCTCGCCGCCCTCCAGCATCGCGGCCAGGTAGTAGAGCGCGGCGTCGGGGTCCGAGCCCCGCAGGGACTTGATCAGCGCCGAGGCGTAGTCGTAGTGGCGGTCGCCCTGCTTGTCGAAGCTCACCGCCTTGCGCTGCAGCGCGTCCTCGGCGGCTCCGAGGTCGACCCCGGCGCCGGTCGCGGCCGCCGTCTCGGCCGCCCGCTCGAGCGCCCCGAGGGCGGTGCGGGCGTCGCCGCCGGCGCGCTCGGCGAGGTGCGCGAGCGCCTCGTCGTCGGCCTCCGCGCCCTCGGCCTCGAGCCCCTTGTCGAGGAGCTGCGTGACGGCCTCGGGCCCGAGTGGCTGGAGCCGGAAGAGCGTGGAGCGTGACAGCAGCGGTGGGTTGACCTCGAAGTACGGGTTCTCGGTGGTGGCCCCGATGAGCACCAG
>WHSW01000349.1 GCA_009379895.1 Solirubrobacterales bacterium | reverse complement strand
GGGCTACTTCCAGGGGAAACGAAAGCTGCGGGTGGCCCTGGACACCACCGCGATTCTGGGCCGGGGAGCGGTCAAGGATACCTACAACCTGCTGGCGGATGGGATAGGCCAGGTGCTGCGGGTGCTGGCGCGGCAAGCGGGAGCGGCGTTGCAGGCCTGGGCGACCGAGCAGGGCTTCGGGAGCTACGTCGCGGAGCAGAGTCTGAAGGGGCAGGCCGGGCTCAATTGGGACGACCCGAAAGAGCAGCAGCGCTTGCTGCAGGCGATCGTGGCCGATGCCGACCGGGTGCTGGAGGTGGTGCGGCAAGCGCGCCGCGGCTGGGAGGAAGGGAGCCCGGAGGACCAGGCGCTGGCGGAGGCCGCAGGCCTGCTGAGCCGGGTGCTGGCGCAAGACATCGAGCGGCGCACGGACGGCCCCGCGCTGCAGCAGGGCGTGGCCCCCGACCGGGTGATCTCGGTGCACGACCCCGAGATGCGCCACGGGCGCAAGAGCAAGGCGAAGCGCTTCGACGGGCATAAGGGTGCCCTGGCGGTGGACACCGACAGTCAGCTGATTACCGCGGTCGCCGCGCTGCCGGGCAACGCGGCGGACCATGAGCAGGCCCTGGAGCTGGTGCAGCAGAGCGAGGAGGCCACGGGGTGTCCGGTGGCAGAGACGATGGGCGACTGTGCCTATGGCGATGGGACGACCCGGCAGGCCTTTGCGGACGCGGCGCGGGAGCTCATCGCCAAAGTCCCTGCGGTGACCAACCAGGGACGCTTCCCCAAGACGCGGTTTGCTATCGACCTCGACGCGGGCACCTGCACCTGTCCGGCGGGGGAGACCACGGCGGACCTGCGGCCAAGCGCTGGTGGAGGCGGGACGTTCCACTTCGCTGCGGCCGTGTGCGCGGCCTGTCCGCTGCGGGCGGAGTGCGTGCGGGGCAAGGGGGGCCGGACGGTGCAGCTGCACCCGCAGGAGGCGTTGCTCCAAGCGGCCCGGGCGTTCCAGGCCAGCCCTGCGTTTGGGGAGTACCGCCGCTTGCGGCAGACCGTCGAGCACCGCATCGCGCGCTTGGTGCAACTGGGGATCCG
>WHSW01000348.1:824-1088 GCA_009379895.1 Solirubrobacterales bacterium | reverse complement strand
CGGTGAACCGGGAACTGGAGGCCAAGGCCCGCGGCCTGGCGGGGCTGAAGGGATACACCACCAACCTGCCCAACCCAGACGCCGAGTTCGTCATCGGCGCCTACCACCAGCTGTGGCACATCGAGAAGAGCTTCCGGATGTCCAAGCACGACCTACGTGCTCGACCGGTCTACCACCACAAGCGCGAATCGATCGAGGCGCACCTGTCGGTAGTGTTCGCCGCGCTCGCCGTCACCCGCTACGTCGAGGCCGCCACCGGCTGGT
>WHSW01000348.1:0-814 GCA_009379895.1 Solirubrobacterales bacterium | reverse complement strand
TCCATCAAGCGCTTCGTGCGCACCGCCCGTCGCTACCGCACCGTCCAGATCCGCATCCGCAAGCACACCGTCACCGCCGAAGATCCGCTCCCCGACGACCTCCGCGACGCGCTCGCCCAGATCAACTGAAAGTGCGCACTAACTTGGCCCGAGTCAGGCCCAACGACACCTGGTCGACGTCGTCCACCGGGCCATGCGCGCGGACCAGGCCACATGGACACACCAAATCGCCAGGTGCCAACAGGCGGCTTGACATAGAAGCATCAACGGCCTGCTGCGCCAGTACTTCCCCAAGGGCATTAACTTCGACCTCGTCACCGAACAGCGCCTCCGCGAGGTCGCCACCGAACTCAACGACCGACCCCGCACCTGCCTCGATGACCGAACACCCAGGCAGCTAATGGCACGATGGCACCATCAGCTCAACACCAGCTGATTCGCAACGACGACTGGAAACCGCCTATCCAGCCGCGGCCGAAGCTCGCGGGGAGTCGATGGAAGCGTTGCCGTTGTACTTCCCGGTCAGGAATCCCCGGGCGAGCGCGTAGTACGGCATTACGCCGAGACGCTCGGCGCGCGCGGTCGGTAGCAGCTTCTCCTCGATGTCGCGCTCTACGAGGCTGTACTGGGGCTGCAGGGCAACCGGCCGATGGAAGCCAGCCTTGTCGCAGATCTGCAGCCACTCGTGGATCCGGTCTGCGGAGTAGTTGCTGATCCCGATGGCCCGGACCTTGCCGGCGTCGACGAGGGAGGACATCGCCTCGACGCTCTCCTTGAGCGGGGTGTCCGGGTCGTCGAAGTGGGCGTAGTAGAG
>WHSW01000347.1 GCA_009379895.1 Solirubrobacterales bacterium | reverse complement strand
GTCTGGCCGGCCTGGATGCCGGGGTCATGGGCGCGTTCGTGGCCACCCTGGCCGGCTACCAGGCCAAGACGGTGGAGCACAAACTGTGCGCACTGCGGTCGCTGCTACGCTTCGCCGCCGACGAGGGGCTGGTCGACGTCGCTGTGCTGGAGACGGTCCCGGCGGCGAAGTCGACCAGACAGGCCAGGATCCCGTCGGTATGGGACCCGGCCGACGTGACCAAGATTCTGCAGGCGATCGACCGCGGCAACCCGTGCGGCAAACGGGACTACGCGATCATCTTGTTGATCACCCGGCTCGGGCTGCGCGGCATCGACGTCAAACGGCTCCGGTTCGCCGATCTCGACTGGCCCGGCAACCGGCTGTCGGTGGTGCAGGCCAAGACCGGTCGGCGAGTGGTGCTGCCGCTGCTCAAGGATGTCGGCTGGGCGATCATCGACTACGTCCAGCACGGCCGCCCGGCGTGCGACTGCCCGGAGGTGTTCGTGCGGCACACGGCCCCGATCGGCCCGTTCTCCGACCAGGATCACCTGCACCAGATCCTGGCCAAGCACGCCCGGGCCGCGCATGTCCCGCTGGGCGAGGAGCGCCGCCATGGCATGCACTCGCTGCGGCACACGCTGGCGACCAGGCTGCTGGGGGACGGCACGCCGGTCGAGCAGATCGCCGACATCCTCGGCCACCAGCAGGTCGCCTCCACCGGCGTCTACCTGAAATCCTCGCTGCGTTTGTTGGCGCAGTGTGCGCTGGACCCGGACGCGCCGGCGTCGGAGGCGGGACGATGAGCGCCGGGCTCACACTGCCCGAGGCGATCACGGCCCTGGTGGGTGAGAAACGCGCCGTCGGCTACAAATACGACGCCGAGGCGCGGGTGCTGGCCCGGTTCGAGGCGTTCAACCGCCGCGGTTTCCCGGGCCTGGACACGCTCACCGAGTCGTCGGTGCAGGCATGGATCGCCGCGGCGCGGCGGCGAGGCGTCAAGCCCGCGACGCTGCAAGGCTTGGCCGCGCCGGTGCGGGAGCTGGCCCGCTGGCTGAGCCGGCGGGGCGTGGCGGCCTACCTACTGCCTCGGGCCGCGTTACCCAGGCCCGCCCG
>WHSW01000346.1 GCA_009379895.1 Solirubrobacterales bacterium | reverse complement strand
CGCACGGCACTCGTGCTCAATGTGGCTACGACGACCGTCGCCGCGCTTGTGGGAGCAGGCGGCCTCGGCTTGCTCATCGTGCGTGGATTCTCGGTGGGACGGGACAGTCTCGTAATTCTCGGCGCCGTCGCCACAGCTGGCATAGCAATTCTCGCTGACTGGATCGGCGCGCTTACTGAACGACAGCTCCGTCCACGAGGCCTGCGGTCCCCGCACGCCTCGAAGTGAAAGGAAAACAAGATGTCCAAGATCATCAACAGCGCATTGGCGCTTGCGTTGACAAGTGTCATCGCCGCATGCGGCGGCGGCTCTGGCGCCGCCGACGGGTCCTCAGAGGGCACCGAACTAGCGGGCGAGAGCTTCGCCCTCGGCACGAAAGGATTTACCGAGCACTTCATTCTCACCGAGATGACACGGTTGCTCCTCGAGAATGCCGGTGCCAAGGTCACCATTCGTGACCTCCCGTCCACCCAACAGGTTCGCCAAGCACTCGAGGGCGGCGACCTCGACATGTACTGGGAGTACACCGGCACCGGATGGACGAACTTCCTCGGCCATGAGGAAGCCGGTGACCTCAATCCCGAGGAACTTCATGCGCGAGTGGCTCAGGAGGACCTCGAGCACAACAACGTGATGTGGCTACCCCCGGCGATCTTCAGCAACACCTACGGTATCGCAGTACGTTCAAGCCTCACCGAGGAACTGGGCCTGCGTACCATGTCGGATCTGCCGCGGCTTGCCGATTCCTCGCCGCAGCGGCTGACCTTGTGCGTTGACGAGTCCTTCGGGGACCGCCCCGACGGATTGCCCGCAGTGGAGGAGACATACGGCTTTGACTGGCCGCAACGCTTGCTCACAGTCTCCGACTACGCGTTGGTCTTTACTTCAGTCGACACGGGTGACCCGTGTAACTTCGGCGCGATCTACACCACTGACGGACGCATCGCCGCTCAGGAGCTGACCGTGCTGGGCGACGACAAGGACGCGTTCCTGAGCTACCTGCCTGCGATCACCATGATGAAGGACCGTTACGACCAAGTTGGTGACCAAGTCAGTGAGATCATCGCACCGCTACTCAAGCTGGATCAGGACACCATCACCAAGCTCAACGCG
>WHSW01000345.1 GCA_009379895.1 Solirubrobacterales bacterium | reverse complement strand
AGCAAAAGCTCGCCGCGCTCGAGGCCTTCGCCGAGCGCATCGCGCCCGGCCGCTGGGCCGACGCGCGGCCCCCGACCGAGCAGGAGATCAAGGCGACCACGATCATGGCGCTGCCGCTGGACGAGGCCTCAGCCAAGGTCCGCGCCGGCCCGCCCGGCGACGAAGACGGCGACCTCGAGCTCGACGTCTGGGCCGGAGTGGTGCCGTTCGAGACCGTGCGCGGCGAGCCCGTGCCCGACCCCCGGCTGCGACCGGGCATCGAGGTCCCGGACTACCTGCATAGACCCTGATCGCCACGTACCTCGTCTCGAGGAACTCCTCGATCCCCTCGTTGCCGCCCTCGCGGCCGATCCCCGACTGCCTGACGCCGCCGAACGCAAGTGCCAACCCGGTAACGCAAGTCGCGAGCGCGCGAGCGCCGCGCCCCTTGGTTGACGATCCGTATCTCCCGTGGTCTCCTTTCGCGTTCGCGTGCCGGCGGATCGTCACCAACGCGGATCGTCGATTGGTTTCGAGGTCGTGAACGCGGCGTGTTCGGCTTACGGCTACGGTTGGACTACCCGAGATGACCAGGATCGACGAGTTCTTGCTGCGCCGTTTCGAGGAGCCGGACGAGGTACGAGAGTTCCCCCTCGGCCGGTTCGAGATCATCCACGTGGGTGGCATGACGATCGGCCGGCACGGCGCTGCTGCCGATCGGCACGCTCTACGACCCCTTCGTCGGCCGGGCGCTGGAGCCGTGGTCGTTCGGCATGTACGCCGGCGGCCAGTCGATCCTCATCGGCACGCCCTCGGGCGTCACGCTCGCGCCCGAGGGCGGCGCTCACCAGTCGATCATCACGCCCTCGGTCGGGCTCGAGCAACCCGGTTGCATCGCCTGGGAGCCCGCCTTTGGCCAGGACCTCGAGTGGACGCTCCTCGACGCGCTCGGCCGTCTCGGCCGGCCGAGCGGCTCCTCGGCGTACTTCCGCCTATCGACGCGCGCGATCGACCAGGAGCTGGCCGCGGTCCCAACCGAGCCCGAGGAGCGCGAGCGCCGGCGACGTCACGTGCTCGCCGGCGGCTACATCTTGCGCGGGGCCGCGATCCGCCCGCGGGTGACGCTGGTTGGCATGGGG
>WHSW01000344.1:283-1118 GCA_009379895.1 Solirubrobacterales bacterium | reverse complement strand
GAGCGGGTTCGAAATCGTGACCTCGCCCACACATACCGTCGCATCGCGCGCGAGGGAGGAAGAGCTCTCTACAGGGGGGAGATCGCCGAGGACATCGTCGAGGCGGTTACCGATCCGCCGGTGGCGCCGGACTCCACCCGCAACGTCCGGCCGGGCGTCATGGCCACCGGCGACCTCGCCGACTACAGGTCCGGCTTCGGAGCCCCACGGCGATCTCATATCGCGGCTTCGACGTCTATGGGATGGGACCCCCGTCCAGCGGCGGGTTGACCATCGGCGAGGCCCTCAACATCCTCGAGGGATTCGAGCTGGGCGCCGTTCTCAGAGAGGAGGCCCTGCACGACTACCTCGAGGCGTCCAAGCTTTCGTTCGCCGACCGCAACGCCTTTCTCGGGGACGCGGATGACGTTTACGTGCCGCTTGCAGAGCTGTTGTCCCAGGCGTTCACGGACGAGCGCAGGGAGCTGATCGGACCCACGGCGGCAGAGCCTCCGGTCGCTCCTAGCGATCCCTGTCCTCACGACGATGATCCGGAGGTGTGCGAGGCTTCGGCCGGCCCCAGCGCGAGCTCCGCCGGGTCGACCACGCATCTGGCGGTGGCGGATGCGTCCGGCAACTCGTAAGCTACAACTTCACCATCGAGCAGATCGGGGGCAGCGCGATAGCAGTCCGGAGGCACGGGTTCCTGCTCAACAACGAGCTCACCGACTTCGACGTGCAGCCTGGCCTCCGAACTCGCCGGGTCCGAACAAGCGACCTCGAAGCAGCATGGCCCCGACCATCGTGCTCGCTCAGGGGCGACCGGTCCTTGCCGCCGGCTCCCCGGGGGGTGCAA
>WHSW01000344.1:0-273 GCA_009379895.1 Solirubrobacterales bacterium | reverse complement strand
CGTTGCTGCGCGCCTGGCGCAGCTCAACGGCACCTTCACCGGCGCGGAGCGCGACATCCTCGCCACCTCCGAGGCGGCCGCGCTCGAGGCTCGAGGGCACCAGATCAGCGAGACGGCCACCCTCGGCAACGTCACGGGTATCGCCTTTCTGCCCGACGAACGCTTACAAGCCGCAGCCGAGCCCGAACGCTTGAGCGGCGGCAGCGCCATGGTCGTGCGTCCTTCGAAGGACCAGTAATGGGACCCGCTCGGATCAGACGCCGCTCTCGTAAC
>WHSW01000343.1 GCA_009379895.1 Solirubrobacterales bacterium | reverse complement strand
CGCAGGGTCGCGGCCTGCACCTGATCTCGGCGCTCGTCGACGAGGTCGAGATCGACCGCGGCGCGGCCGGCACCGCGGTCCGGATGAGGCGGGCGCTAAGCGCGCAGCGGCCACCGCCGCGGATGGATCGCCGGTGAAAGACCGGATCGCCGAGTTCGCCTTCGAGCGCGAAGGCGACGTGCTCGTGGCCAAGCTCGCCGGGGAGATCGATGGCTCGAACGCCTCCGAGCTGCGCGTCGCTCTCGCCGAGCGCTTCCCGAGCGCGGCGAGCGCGCTGGTCCTCGACCTCTCGGAGGTCGCCTACCTCGACAGCGCCGGCATCCAGCTGCTCTTCGGCCTCGGCCGCCGCCTCGCCGCCCGCCGCCAGGCGATCAGGCTGGTCGTGCCCGAGGGCGCTCTGGTGCGCCGCGTGCTCGAGCTCTGCGCGGTGGAGGCCGTCGCGCCGATCGACGGCGATCTCGGGGACTCGCTCAGGGCCCTCGCGAGCCCGTCGAACTGAGCCCGGGGCGACGGCCCGGACGCCGCCCGGACCGCTCAGGCATTACCGGTCTCCGGCCGACCACGAGGTCCGGAAGCGGTCCATCGCGACGCCGAGCTGCCGCTCGACGTCGCCGCCCCCGGCGATCACCTCGCCGACCCGGTTGGAGAAGGCCTGAAGCAGCAGCAGCTCGCTGCGGCCGACCGGCCGGCTGACGCGCGCGGCGAACGCGATCACTCCGACCAACCGACCGCCGGCCAGGATCGGCGCCACGATCAGGGTGCCCCGAGAGGAGCCGCGGTCGTCATTCACGAGCTGGGCGCGCCGCTCGAGCGCCGCTCGTCCCAGGGTCCCGTCGCCGAGCGCGACCACCTCCGGGAGATCGAAGCCGGCGCCCCCGGTCCCGGCGACCTGGCGCAGCGACAGACCGTCCGCGTCGGAGAGGTAGACCACGCCTCCGTCGACGTCGTAGAGCGAGACGAGTCCGCCCAGCATCTGCTCGAGCGCGGACCGAATCTCCACGCTCGCGGGAACCGGACGCGCGCGCGCGGCAGTCGCGGCCCCGACCGCCGCCGAGTCGATCTCGTCGCGCTGCATGGCGATCACGACCGCCTGCGAGCGCGTCGTCGCGCCCAGCTTCGCCATCGCGTTG
>WHSW01000342.1:850-1153 GCA_009379895.1 Solirubrobacterales bacterium | reverse complement strand
TGACGGTCGACCAGGTCAGCGGGCCGTCCGGCCGACTCGTCGCCGTGGATGGTGGTGCGCTTGGGCTTGCCGCGCATGACGCCGGCGATGCCCATCTCGCGCATGAGCCGTTCCACGGTGCAGCGCGCGACTTCGACGCCTTCACGGAGCAGCTGCTTGTGCACTTTGCGGGCGCCGTACACCTGCAAGTTGTCGTCGTAGACCCGGCGGATCTCGACGCGCAGCTCGGCGTCGCGCAGCGCCCGAGCCGACGGCTCGCGCGCCTTGGCGGCGTAGTAAGTGGATGGGGCGAACTGCAGCTGT
>WHSW01000342.1:0-840 GCA_009379895.1 Solirubrobacterales bacterium | reverse complement strand
GTTCCCCGGATCAGGCTGCCCCCAGCTTCGATCAGGCCGCTGCGACGGCCCAACGGAAGTGGTCTCTCACCACCTCTCCAATCACACGGCGCCTCGTGGCGCACAGCTCCCTCGCGAAGAAAGCCGATGCCGCCTTGAGGATCTCGTTGGCGCGGCGCAGCTCGCGAACCTCGCGTTCCAGCTCGACGAGGCGCTGGCGGTCATCAGTCCTCAGACCCGCGCGCTGTCCGTCATCGACTTGCGCCTGGCGGACCCAGTTGCGCAACGTCTCCTTGTTCAGCCCCAACTGGCGGGCGACATCGTTGACGCCCCCCGACGTCTGGTGACGGTCCTTGCGCCACTCGAACACGAGTCGCACCGCCCGCTCGCGGATCTCATCCGGGTACTTCCTCTGTGCTGGCATGGGCTCCATCCTTCCAAGGATCAGAGCCTCCAACAGAGCCGGGGCGGTTCACACCAGCGCCAGGACCGCGTCGCGGCCTGCTTCGGGTTGGGTGTCGGCGGTGACGCCGGCGGGGGCGGCGCGCAGCCGGGTGAGCAGCTCGGCGGCGGGACGGCGGCCGCTGTAGCCGTGCTTGGCGCAGAAGCTGGCCATGCGTCGTTCACCCAGCCGGGCGGCGGAGGCGGGGGTCGGGTAGCGCGACAGAAAAGCCAGCGCGATCTCGGAGGTCACGTTGGCGAACACCGCTTTGGCGCCGGGCCAGAAGCGCTCCAGCAGCGCCGCCAGCTGGTTGCCCGCGGCGACGCGGTGGGCGACGAGGTCGTCGCGGGCGCGTACGGGCCAGGTGCAGCGCCTTCGTGGCGTCGCTGAACGGTGTCAGGGTCCGCAGCACGGCGTGG
>WHSW01000341.1 GCA_009379895.1 Solirubrobacterales bacterium | reverse complement strand
TCGACCGGATCGAGGGGCACACCAAGGGCAAGGTCGTGATCGCGACCGTGTTCGGCGACGTGCACGACATCGGCAAGTCGCTGGTCAACACGATCCTGACCAACAACGGCTACACCGTCGTCGACCTCGGCAAGCAGGTCCCGATCGACACGATCATCGACGCCGCGGTCGAGCACGAGGCCGACGCGATCGGCCTCTCGGCGCTGCTGGTCTCGACCTCGAAGCAGATGCCGGCCTGCATCCAGGAGCTGCACCAGCGGGGGCATGAGTTCCCGGTGATGATCGGCGGGGCGGCGATCAACCGTGACTTCGGCCGCCGGGTGCTGTACCCGCACGGCAAGGAGTCCGACGAGGTCTACGAGCCGGGCGTCTTCTACTGCAAGGACGCCTTCGCCGGGCTCGACACGATCGACGCGCTGGTCGACGAGCCGGCGCGCGAGTCGCTGGTCGCGAAGATCCGCGGCGAGGCGCGCACGTTTCGCGAGCAGCCGGTCGAGGTCGACGACGCGCCGCCGGTCACCGACGACTCGGTGCGCTCGGAGGCGCGCACGGACGTCGAGATTCCGGAGCCGCCGTACTGGGGTGTGCGCGAGATCGACGTCGACCTCGACGAGGTCTTCCCCTACCTCGACCGCCACGTGCTGTTCAAGCTGCACTGGGGCGGTCGAGGCAAGAAGGGCGAGGAGTGGCGGCGGATCGTCGAGGGCCACGACGGCGAGGAGGGCTTCGCCCCGAAGCTCGAGCGGATGTGGGGCGAGGCCGACTACCTGCACCCGCGGGTGAAGCTCGGCTACTTCCCCTGTGCCGCCGACGGCAACGAGCTGGTCATCTTCGACCCCGACGATCCCGAGCGCGAGCTCGAGCGCCTGGTCTTCCCGCGCCAGCCCAAGCACGACCGGATCTGCCTCACCGACTTCTTCAGGCCATTGCCCGACACCTCCTCGGGTGACCGCGACGTCGTCGCCCTGCAGGCGGTCACGGTCGGGCCCGAGGTCACCGAGCGGATCGCGCGGCTCGAGGCCGACGGCGAGTTCGCCGAGCAGCTGTTCACGCACGGGCTCGGCGTGCAGGCGGCCGAGGGCCTGGCCGAGTGGCTGCACGCCGAGGCTCGCGGCGGCCTCGGGATCGAGCTCGACCAGGGCCGCCGCTACTCCTGGGGCTACCCGGCCTGCC
>WHSW01000340.1 GCA_009379895.1 Solirubrobacterales bacterium | reverse complement strand
TCCCGACGTGGCCGTGGAGTTTGCGCAGGTTGTGGCAGGCGGACAGCAGCAGCCATTCGCTTCGGGCGCTGTCGATGCCGCGGAGCAGGAGTTGTTTCGCGTTCTGCAGCGTGTGCATCTGCCCGAAGACCGGTTCCACGATGACCTTGCGCCGCGAGTAGGTGGCCCGACCGGTCTTGGTCCTCAGCTTGCGGGCCATCCGCTGTTTGGGTGTCGCGGTCTTGGGGATCGGTCCGCGTGGCGCGACCGGCGACGGGTCGTCATGTTTGGCGCGGCCGGTGGCGATGAAGAACTCGCTGCCATGCTCGGTGCTGTACTCGGCGGCGGCGTCGAGGTTATCGGCCGAGCAGTACCCGGCGTCGGCCAGGACCTGCTCCGGTGCCTTGTCAGCGTTTCGTGTTGCTTGTTCGGTCATCGGGATCAGGTTCGCCACGTCAGCGGCGCAGTCGTTGACGTCGGCGGCGATGATGACCTGATGCGCGTCATCGACGACGGCCTGGGCGTTGTAGCACTGATGGAAGGGTTTTCATGATCTTCGATTCGGGGTCGGTGAAGTTGCGTTGCGCCTTCGGCTTGGGCACCGCCTTCTGCGCCGCCGCCTGCGCGTTCGCTTCTTCGGTGTCGGCGTCTTCGCTGCGCTCACGTGACCGCGCCCGCGACCGTTCGGCTGCCGCGTCGGCGGCCTGGGCCTCCAACACGGCCTTTGCTTCGCGGATCTTGACCAGCCGGGACTCACGACGCTGAAGCTCGGCGGGCAGCTCATCACCGCGCCGGCCCTTACCGAACTTCGCGTCCTCCTCGCGGTCGATGGCCTCAGCCTCGGCCAACAGATCCGAGACCTCCTGCGCGAGGATCTTCTCCCGCTCACTCATCCGCGCATAGCTCATCGCCTTACGCCGGGAGGCGTTCGCGCGCAGCTTCGTGCCGTCCAACGCCACCCGCCCCAGCCGGACCATGCCGGCGGCCTGACACAACGCCAACGCCTGAACGAACAGGTGCCCCAGCGCGGACAGGTGCCGGCGCCGGAACCGGGCGATCGACCGGAAATCCGGCGCTGTCCCGGCGGCCAGCCACCGGAACGCGACCACGTCGGTGCACGCCGCCTCCAACTTGCGCGAGGACCGGACCCCGGTGCAGTAGCCGTAGAGCAGAACCCGCAGCATCAACCTGGGGTCGTACGGCGGAGCC
>WHSW01000033.1:14337-25025 GCA_009379895.1 Solirubrobacterales bacterium | reverse complement strand
CGGAAACCCCCCGTTCACCCGGGGGGCGCTGCCCCCCGGGAACCCCCTGCACACCACGACCGGGGCGCATAGACTCGGACGATGGGCATCGAGGCCGCGATCACGCGCTCGGACGGCGGCTCGGCTCCCGGCGGCGACCCGGTCCGCGTCCGTCGCGCGCTGATCTCGGTCTCCGACAAGACCGGGGTGATCGAGTTCGCCCGCGGGCTGGCGCAGCTCGACGTCGAGCTGCTCTCGACCGGAGGCACGGCGACCGCGATCCGCGAGGCCGGGTTCGAGGTCACCGACGTGGCGGAGTTCACCGGCTCGCCGGAGATCCTCGGCGGGCGGGTCAAGACCCTGCACCCGCGGCTGCATGCGGCGCTGCTCGCCCGCCGCGACGACCCCGAGCACGTGGCGACCCTCGAGGCCGAGGGGATCGAGCCGATCGACCTCGTCTGCGTCAACCTCTACCCGTTCGAGAGGGTCACCGCCGGCAGCGACGTCAGCGAGCGCGACGCGATCGAGAGCATCGACGTCGGCGGCCCGACGATGATTCGCGCGGCGGCCAAGAACCATCGCCACGTGGCCGTGCTCGTCAGGCCCGAGAGCTACGACGCGGTGCTCGCCGAGCTCGCCGACTCGGGCGGCACGATCTCGACCGAGACCCGACACTGGCTCGCCAACGAGGCGTTCGCGCACACCGCCGCCTACGACTCCGCGATCAGCCGCTGGTTCGGCATGCGCTACGAGGTCTTTCCCAGCCACTGGGTGATGTCGTATGAGAAGTTCCTCGACCTCTCCTACGGCGAGAACCCGCACCAGAAGGCGGCGCTCTACGTCGAGTCGCCGGTCCGCCAGCACGTGCTCTCGGGCGTCGCCAAGCAGCACGGCAAGGCGCTCTCGTTCAACAACGTGCTCGACCTCGACTCGGCGCGCCGGCTGACCGAGGAGTTCGAGCGGCCCTCCTGCGTGATCGTCAAGCACAACAATCCGTGCGGCTGCGCGATCGCCGAGACCCCGGACGAGGCCTACGAGCGGGCCTTCGCGTGTGATCCGCTCTCGGCCTTCGGCGGGGTGATCGTCTTCAACCGGCCCGTCGGCCGGGCGCTCGCCGAGCGCCTGAGCAGGCAGTTCATCGAGGTGCTGCTCGCCCCGGGGTTCGAGGACGGCGCGCTCGAGGTGCTCACCCGCAAGGAGGCGGTCCGGATCCTCGAGGTCGAGGCGCCCGCCTATTACGAGCCCCGCGAGCGCGACGTCAAGCGCGTGCGCGGCGGCCTGCTCGCCCAGGACCACGACCGCATCGACGAGACGCGCGAGGCGATGACCGTGCCCACCGAGGCGACGCCGAACGAGGCCCAGTGGCGCGACCTGCTGTTCGCCTGGAGGGTCTGCCGCCACGTGCGCTCGAACGCGATCGTGCTCGCCAAGGACGGAGCGACCGTGGGGATCGGCGCCGGGCAGATGAGTCGGATCGACTCGGTGCGGATCGCGATCGAGAAGGCGCGTGAGGCGTGCGGCCCCGACGCCGGCGAGCTGCTGCGCGGGGCGGCGCTGGCCTCCGACGCGTTCTTTCCGTTCCCCGACGGGCCGCGGCTCGCGATCGAGGCGGGTATCGACTCGCTGATCCAACCGGGCGGATCGAAGCGCGACGGCGAGGTCGTCGCCGCCTGCGACGCGGCGGGCGCGGCGATGGTCTTCACCGGCCGCCGCCATTTCCGCCACTGAGCGCGCCGCCGCCGAGCGCGCGGCCTTCCTGAGAGAAGTCTCAGACGACGCTCAGCCTGGTCTCAGCGCCGCTGCCGATGCTTGGTGTCGTGGTCGAGAAGGAAGGCATCGGCGCCCGAGCGGCACGGCCGGTGGCCGCCGAGCCGCCAAAGCCGCAGCTCTCGCGGCTCAAGCCCCGGCCCTGAGATGCGAGCGGGGGCATGGCTCGGGCTCGCCGCGCTGCTCGCCGCGGCCGTCGGCGGGCTGATCGCGCTCCCCGAGCTGATGCGCGACTCGCGGGCAGCGGAGATCGAGGCGGTCGAGATCAGCCTCCCGGACGAGGGCGGGAGCAAGCGCGGGTCTGATCGAGGCGATCGTGACCGGCGCCGCGAGCGCGAGCGAGAGCGCGAGCCCAAGCCGCAGTCGCAGCCGCAGTCCGATCCGCAGCCGGCGCCCGCCCAGGACACCATCGAGCCGGCCGCCCCCGCGCCTGCCCCTCCACCGACCTCGCCCCCCGCCTCATCGCCCCCCGCCTCATCGCCCCCCGCGGAGGACCCCGGCGGGGGAGGATCCGGAGACGGCGGAGCTGGATCGCGTGGTGGCGGTGGTGCGGATGGGGGCGCCACGGGCGAGTCGTCGACATCGCCGCCCGCGGCGCAGCCCGCCCCACCTCCCGCGCCCGCCGCGCCGCCGCCGCCGGCGCCCGTTCCCAGCGACGATGATGACGACGACGGCGGCGACGACGGTGCCGACGACGACAGCGATGATGGCTTCGGTGATGACTGATGGCCACCCCGCCGACTGAGCGGCAGCGCGAAGCCGGATCCCAGGCCGCGGCCGACGCCGAGCCTCGGCCGACGCTGGCCAGGCGGATCGTCGGCGGCGTTCGCGCGCGGATCCTGGCCTCCTACGTGATCCTGCTCGCGATCGCCCTGCTCGTCTCGGTGCTCGCCGTGCGCCAGGTGCTGCTGGTGCGCCTCGACGACCGGATCCAGGAGGATCTCCAGCAGGAGGTGGAGGAGTTCCGCGAGCTCGTCGGGGGCAACGATCCCGAGACCGGCAGGCCCTTCGGCGACGACGTGAGGCGCATCTTCCAGGTCTATCTGGCCCGCAACGTGCCCGACGACGACGAGGAGCTGATCACCGTCCCCCGGCGGGGCATCCCGCGGCGCGACGGCGGCGACAACACCCAGGACTTCACCTTCGCGGACTTCGTCGACGGCTGGCGGACCCTGGGCCAGGTCGAGCGCGACGAAGTCGAGACTCCCGGGGGTCAGGTCCGCTACGTGGCCGTGCCGGTGCGGACCGAGGGCGGGACGCTCGGCACCTTCGTCGTCGCCAGCTTCGTCGCCGACGAGCGCCGGGAGGTCGACGAGGCGGTTCGGATCGTCGCCGTCGTCGCCGCGATCGTGCTCGTGCTCGGCACCGTCGGCGCCTTCTTCGCCGCCGGCAGGGTGCTGGCGCCGCTGCGCGGGCTCGCCGCCGCCGCCCGCTCGGTCTCCGGGACGCAGATGGACCGCCGGATCCGGGTCGAGGGAGATGACGAGCTCGCGACGCTCGCGCGCACCTTCAACCGGATGCTCGACCGCCTGCAGATCGCCTTCTCGAGCCAGCGCGAGTTCATCCGCGACGCCAGCCACGAGCTGCGGACCCCGATCGCGGTCTCGCGCGGGCACCTCGAGTTGCTCGCCGAGGGCCACCTGCGCAACGAGAGCGACCGGCGCGAGGCGATCGCGCTGGTCACCGGCGAGCTCGATCGGATGAACCGCTTCGTCGAGGAGCTGCTGCTGCTCGCCAAGGCCGAGAGCCCGAACTTCCTCGAGCTCGAGACGGTGCCGCTGGGCGAGCTGTGCGAGGAGCTGATCGCGAAGGCGCGCGGGATCGACGATCGCGACTGGCGGGTCGACGCGACCTCGTCGCGCTCGATCGTCGCCGACCGCCAGCGCCTCACCCAGGCGGCGATGAACCTGTTCCAGAACGCGATCGCCCACACGGAGCCGGGCGACCAGATCGCGATCGGGGCCAAGGTCGATGCCGGCGAGGCGGTGATCTGGGTCCGCGACACCGGGGCGGGCATCCCGGCCAGCGAGCAGGGTCGGATCTTCCAGCGCTTCTCGCGCGGACTGCACAGCCGCGGGCGCTACGAGGGCACCGGGATTGGGCTCGCGATCGTGCGGGCGATCGCGGAGGCGCACGGCGGCCGGGTCGGGGTCAGCAGCCGGCCCGGCGAGGGCTCGCGGTTCGAGATCGTGATCCCGGTCGAACAGCAGGACCCGCACCAGGCCTGGGCGATGGAGGTCGGCCGGTGAAGCGGATCCTGATCGCCGAGGACGAGCCCGGGATGGCGAGCTTCATCGACAAGGGGCTCGGTTCGCGCGGATACGCGACCAAGGTGTGCGTGGACGGGGGCTCCGCCGTCGCGATCGCCTCCGACAACGACTTCGACCTGCTGATTCTCGACCTCGGCCTGCCCGACATCGACGGCCTCAGCGTGCTGCGCGAGATCCGCCGCCGTGGCGAGCGCCTGCCGGTGATCATCCTCACCGCCCGCGACGACACCGGCGACAAGGTCGAGGGCCTCGACGCCGGCGCGAGCGACTACATCACCAAGCCGTTCAAGCTCGACGAGCTGCTGGCCAGGGTGCGGGTCCAGCTGCGCGACGAGCGCGGCGGCGAGCCGACCGTGTTCGAGGTCGGCGGGATCACGCTCGACGTCCGCACCCGCAAGGCGATGGCTGCCGGCGAGGTGGCGGACCTGACCGCGCGCGAGTTCACGATGCTGGAGACGTTCATGCGCCATCCCGGCCAGGTCCTGAGCCGCGAGCAGCTCCTCGCCCACGTCTGGGGATACGACTACGACCCGGGCTCGAACGTGGTCGACGTCTACGTCGGCTACCTGCGCCGCAAGCTCGGCGAGGACGCGATCGAGACCGTGCGCGGGATGGGCTACCGGATGCGCGAGTAACGGCGCTCGGACGCGGGCAGGGCGGCGATCGGCTCGAGCGCGGCGAGCAGCGCGTCGATCGACGGACGGTCGGCGGGCTCGGGCTCGAGGCAGGTCGAGATCGCGCCGGCGAGCGCCGGATCGACGGGCGCCACCCGCTCGGGCCGGCGCGCCCGGCGCTCGAGCTGCGGGTAGCGCTCGGGCCCGGCCTCGCTGTAGGTGCCCGAGGGATCGCTCGGCACGTCGGCGAAGGCGTCGGGGTCATCGTCGAAGGGCGCCTCGCCGGTGGCGGTCTCGAACAGCACCGCGCCCAGGCCCCAGACGTCGGCCGCCACCGTCAGGCGCCCACCGCGAGCCTGCTCGGGCGCCAGGTAGTGCCAGGTGCCGATCCCCGGCTCGGCCTCGCCGGGCGCCCGCGCGAGGCTCAGGTCGAGCAGCTTCGCGCGCCCCGCGTCGGCGATCACGTTCGAGGGCTTGAGGTCGAGGTGCAGGTGACCGCCGCGATGCAGGTAGCGCAGCGCCGAACCGAGCTGCAGGCCGAGGTGCGCGACCTCCTCGGACGCCGGCGCCGGGCCCTCGGCGATCAGCACGGAGAGCGTCGCCCCCGGCAGCGTCTCGAGGACGACCATCGGCCACGGTTCGCCGAGCGTCTCGTAGGCGCGGACGATGTGCGGGTGTGAGAGACGCTCGAGCAGCGCGCCCTCGGCGAGCAGCGCGGCGCGGGCCCGCTGCTTGTCGCCGCGGTCGGGCCGCAGGGCCTTGATCGCGCACCGTGCGAGCCGCTCGGTGCTCCACGCGTCGTAGACGTCGAGGTCGTTGCCGCGACGCAGATGCTCGATCACCTCATAGCCCGGCGCGATCGTCGTCCCGGGAGCGAGGGGTTGGACCGATGCGCGAGCGGCGGCGGTCATGTGGCCGCCCCGATCGGGGTCGGGTCGGTGCCGTGCACCGGGCTCGGCCCGACGCCCTGCGCGGGGGTCGGATCGGTGCCGTGCAGCTCCCAGAGCCGAGCGTAGCGTCCGTTGCTACCCAGGAGCTCATCGTGGTCGCCCAGCTCGACCAGCCGGCCCCGGTCGAGGACCGCGATCCGGTCGGCGTCGCGCACGGTGAGCAGGTCGTGGGAGACGATGATCGTCGTCCGCTCACTCATCAGCTCGCGCAGCGGGCCGAGCAGGCGCTCTCGCGTGTCCGCGTCGAGGCCGGTCGAGGGCTCGTCGAGAACCAGCACCGGCGCGTCGACGAGCAGCGCGCGCGCGATCGCGATCCGCTGGCGCTGGCCGCCCGAGAGGCGCCGACCGCCCTCTCCGATGTCGGAGTCATAACCGTCGGGCAGCGCCCGCACGAACTCGTCGGCGCCCGCCACTCGGGCCGCGGCCTCGATCTCGGCCCGACTCGCGTCCCAGCGCCCGAAGGCGATGTTCTCGGCGACGGTGCCGTGCAGCACCAGGGCCTCCTGAAAGAGGATCGAGACGTTGCGGCGCAGCGACTCGAGCTCGAGCCCGTCGAGCGCGTGGCCGTCGAGACGGATCGCCCCCGAGTCCGGGTCGTAGAAGCGGACCAGGAGCCTGGCGACGGTGGACTTGCCCGCGCCGCTGGCGCCGACCAGGGCCAGGGTCTCGCCGGGCTCGACGCTGAGCGAGAGCCCGTCGAGCGCGGGCGCCTCGGCGCCCGGATAGGCGAATGAGACATCGTCGATCTCGAGCCGGCCGCACGCGCGGGCGAGCCGCGTCGCACCCGGGCGATCGGTGACCCTGGGGCGCTCGTCGAGCAGCTCGATCACCCGCTCGGCTCCGGCGAGGGCCTTGAAGTAGCTGTTGGCGAGCGAGCCGAGGGTGCGGATCGGCGAGTAGAGCTGGGTCAGGTAGGCGATGAAGGCGAGCATCCCGCCGAGCGTCAGCGAGCCGTCCGAGACCGCCAGCGTGCCGAGTGCGAGCACGCAGAGCACCCCGGCGAGCTCGATCAGGTCGACGAGCGGCGTGAACAGGCCGTGGATCCGCGACGACGCGAGCTCGGCCTCGACCACACCCTCGTTCTGGCGGCGAAAGCGCTCCGAGACCGCGCGCTGGGAGTTGGTCGCCTGCACGAGCGCGGCGTTCGAGAACGTCTCCTCGGCGAGCGAGCTGAGCGAGCCGACCCGGCGGCGGTTGGCCCGCGACGCGCGCTTGACGAGTCGGGAGAAGAGCCTGGCGACGAGCCAGAAGGCCGGGGCGACGACCAGCGCCACCAGCGCCAGCCGCCAGTCGAGCACGAACAGCGCCCCGGCGAAGAAGACGATCCGCAGGAGCGCCGAGAGCCCATCCGCGAAGCCGGAGAGGACCAGGGTCTCGATCTGCTGCACGTCGCCCGAGATGCGGGTGACGAGATCGCCGAGGCGGTGACGGGCGAAGACGTCGAGCGAGAGTCGCTGCACGTGGTCGAGCACCCGCAGGCGCATCCCCATCAAAAAGCGCTCGGCGATCGTGGTGCCGAGGTAGTCGTCGGCGAAGGAGATCGCGCCGCCGAGCAGGGTCAGGCCCACGTAGGCGAGCGCGAGCGGCACCAGCGCCGCCAGCTCGGCGGGGGCGAGCACATCGTCGACGACCAGCTTGAAGAGCCAGATCTCGGCGGTCTGGATCAGGGCGCCGAGCGCGATCAGGCCAAGCAGCACCGGGAGCCAGCGCCGGTACGGGCGGGCGTCGGGCCAGAAGCGGCGCAGCACCTCGCGCAGCCGCAGCTGGGGGGCATGGGCGACGACCTCGCCGAAGCCCTCGCCGGGGGAGACGAGGCGCGCGAGTCGGGTGCGAATGCGGGTCATGGCTCGAAGGTGGGTCCTTGGGGGCAGCGCGAGCCCGGAGCCGAAATACGGCGACCCCGCCTTGTGGCGGGGCCGCCGGACTCGGCCTCACGAGCCATGTCGCGCCGGGTTACGAGCGCGAGCGGTTCCGGGAGCGGCTGCGGCCCCTGCCGCGGCCTCCGCGCCGCCGGGAGCGGCTCCGGCCTCCGCCGCTGCGCGACCGCTTGCTGGACGTCCGCCTCGCCGGGTAGATCGCCTGGAACGCCATCGTGTACCTCCTGTGTCGCTTGTTCGATCGCCGGTGTCGTTTTCACCGACGGCGCTGACTTTCGATGGACACAGGTTCGGCCGGGCCGCTGAGAGGACCCTGAGACTCACCTGAGAGTTCTCTAACCGCGGTCGGCGGCCGGTACGCTGCGGGCGTGCTGCGCACGTTGAGGGTGTTCTGCGCCGCCGACGCAAGCGGCGGCAACGAGCTCGGCGTGTTCCTCGACGGCGCCGAGGTGCCCGACGCCGAGCGCCAGGCGGTCGCGCACGACCTCGGCTACTCCGAGACGGTCTTCGTCGACGACGTCGAACGAGCCGAGCTGCGGATCTTCACCCCCGAGGTCGAGCTGGCGCTTGCCGGCCATCCCCTGGTCGGCACCGCATGGCTGCTGCGCGAGACGGGAACGGTCCCCGAGCTCCTGCGCCCGCCGGCCGGCGAGGTCTCGGTGCGCTTCGCCGACGAGCTCAGCTTCGTTGCCGCCGACCCCGAGTGGGCGCCGCGCTTCGACTTCGTCGAGGTCGACTCTCCCGCCAAGGTCGACGAGCTGGACGGCGCCCCCGAGGGTTACGGCAACGTCGGCGTCTGGGCCTGGCTCGACCAGGACGCGGGCGCGATCCGCGAACGCGTCTTCGTTCCCGAGGAGGGCATCCCCGAGGACGAGGCGACCGGGGCGGCCGCGTTGCGGTTGGTGGCCGAGCTGGGTCGCGAGATCGAGATCCACCAGGGCCGCGGATCGGTGATCAGGGCGTGCCCGCTCGACGACGGCAGGGTCGAGATCGGCGGCGCGACCGTGCTCGACGAGGTCAGGTCGTATCGGGCGCCGGCGGGTCGTTGACGTCCTCGGGCGGCCGATCGGGCTCGTCCGGTGGGGGGTGGCGGGTGACCGCCGGGGCGCCGCCCGGGTTCGCGTAGACCCAGCGCGAGCGGCGCCCGAACACCGGGCCCTCGGAGACCCGCGAGGTGCGCCGGACGAGCAGGAAGCAGACCACCGCGCCAAGCAGCGCGATCGCGGCCGTCGAGACGAAGGTGAGCTGGAAGGCGTCGATGTGGGCGTGGATCAGGTCGTCGTGGGCGAACTGGACGACGTGGCTCTCCTTGACGTTGTTGAAGCCCCGCTGCTCGGCCTCGAGGATGAAGTCGCGCACCTTGTCGAACTGGGCCGCGGTGGGGTGGCCGCTGCCCTGGGCGGCGAGCCGGTCGAAGAGGTTGTTGAAGTAGTAGCCGAGCTCGAGCGCGCTCAGGGCGGCGATCCCGAGCGCGCCGCCGAGCTGCTCGGCGGTGTTGATCATCCCCGCGGCCTGCCCCTGGTCGCGGTCGGGAACCGCGGTGAGCCCGGTCGGGTCGTTGACCGTGAGCACGATCCCGAGCCCGAGGCCCTGCAGCAGGAGGCCGGGGACGAGCGCCAGGATCGTGGCGTCGGCGGCGCCGATCGCGAGGGCGACGCCCGACAGCGAGAGCACCAGGAACCCGGTCACCAGCGGGATCCGGCCTCCGACCCGGTCGAAGACCTTGCCCGCCAACGGGCCGGCCAGGATGATCGGGATCGTCCCCGGGATCAGGGCCAGTCCCGCGACCTCGGGCGCGACCCCGATCACGAGCAGCAGGTAGAACGGGAGCAGGAAGCCGAGCCCGAGCTCGATCATCCCGGCCAGCACCTGGCTGATGTTCGCGGCGAGGAAGTTGAGGTGCCGGAAGAGGCGGAAGTCGAGCAGCGGGACCTTGACGCGCGTCTCGATCACGCCGAACAGCACGAGGGTCACCAACCCGATCGCGAGCGGGATCACCGTGTCGGCGCTGAGCCAGCCCTGCGGCTCTCCCTGGCTGAGCCCGAAGACGACCGCGGCGATCCCGATCGCGAAGCTGATCACGCCCGGGTAGTCCATCGGGCGCCGGGCGCCGCTCGGCGCCAACGCCGGGGTCGCCCGCAGCGTGAGCACGATCGTCAACACCGCGAGCGGCACGTTGATCAGGAAGACCAGGCGCCAGTCGACGCTGGTCAGCAGCCCGCCGAGGACCGGCCCGAGCGCGGCGAAGAACGCCGACGCCCCGGCGAGGATCCCGAGCGCCGAGCCGCGCCGCTGGTCCGGGAAGACCGTGCTCACGATCGCCAGCGCGGTCGGCATCATCAACGCGGCGCCGATCCCCTGGGTGCCGCGCGCGGCGATCATCCAGGCGATGTCCTGCGCGGCGCCGGCGAGCGCGGTCGAGACCAGGAAGACGACCGCCCCGGTGAGGAACACCCTGCGCAGCCCGAGCAGATCGCCGAGCCGTCCGCCGAAGACCATGAACGCGGCCAGCGGCAGGATGTTCGCGGTCAGCAGCCACGGGGCCAGGTCGATCGGCGCGCCGAGGCCGTTGACCACGTCCGGCGTCGCCAGCGGGACCGCGGTCTGGTCGACCAGGATCATGCTGTTGGCGAGCGTCATCGCCACCAGCGTCAGCCACATTGATCGCTTGCCCGTTGCCATCAAGCTCCGCGGTCGCCGTCCCGGCGTCGCGTCGGGAGGCTATCCGGCCGGCGGCTCGCGAGCGCGGTTGCTCGCCTGATTGCCACTCGTCTTGTGTGTCGGCCGCTGGTTAGCGATGCCGGAGATAGCGCAGCGCGACGGTCCCGTTGCTGAACTCGCTACTGGAGACCAGGTCGAGCCGCATGAGCGACCGCCAGAAAGCTGACGCCGCCCCAAACCGAAGATCGGCTCCTCACCCCGCCCGCCGGTAACGGATGTGCGTGGCGAGCGGAGAGTGGAGCACCTCGACCGGCTCGAACCCGAGGAACTCGACTCCGTCGAACAGCCGCTCGCCGGACCCGAACAGGACGGGGGCCACGTCGAGCGTGAGTTCGTCGATCACTCCGGCGGCGAGCGCCTGACGGACGGTCGAGGCGCCGCCCGCGATGTCGATGCCATCCTCGCCGGCCGTCTCACGCGCCTGCGCGTATGCGGCCTCGAAACCCTGGGTGACGAAGTGGAAGCTCGTGCCGCCCTCCATCTCGATCGGCTCGCGGGCGTGGTGGGTGA
>WHSW01000033.1:0-14327 GCA_009379895.1 Solirubrobacterales bacterium | reverse complement strand
CGGCTCGGAGCCCCACCATCCATCCCAGTCCTCATCCCACTCGCCGCGGATCGGCCCGAACATGTTGCGGCCCATGACGTAGGCCCCGCGCGGTCGCATGAGCCAGCCCTCTGCCGTCGCGTCGGCGTCGTTCGCGCGCTCGTCGCCGAGGTGCCAGCTATGGACCTCCCTGCCGCGCTTCCCCAGCGGATTCTCCCGGCTCTGGTCCGGCCCGGCGACGAAGCCGTCGAGCGAGATCGACATGTGGCAGGTGGTGTCCGGCATCGGTCCTCCAAGTAATTGCGGTTTGCAAGCGCCGGAACCGTAACGCGACATCATGTTCGGCAACCGGCGGCATTTCCGCGTTCTGCAAGAGTCCTCCGAGGAGGGCATCGCCTCGAATATCCTCGCTGACCGCCTCCGACGGCTCGTCTCGGCCGGGCTGCTCACGCGAGCGGATGCGGGTCGCGGGCGCCGCGTGACCTACAGCCTCACCGAGGCGGCGATCGAGCTGGTCCCTGTGATGGCCGCGCTCGGCGAGTGGGGGCTGCGCAACCGGGCCACGACCCCCACGCTCCGCGTGCGAGCAGAACTACTGGCCGATGGCGGACCCGCGCTCTGGGAGGACTTCATGGCCGAGCTGCGTACCGAGCACCTCGGGGTGCCCCGGCCGCCGGGCGGTGATCCGAGCGCGGCCGAGCGCCTGGCCGCCGCCTACGCCGAGGCCGTCGCCCGCGAGGAGGTCTGAAGCGATCCCCGGCTCATACCGCGGAGGCATCGATATAGCAACGTCCCGCGGTTCGACCACCGGGAGGGTCAGTGCCCCCGGAGAGACTTGAACTCTCAACCTTTCGGGTAAAAACCGACTGCTCTAGCCAGTTGAGCTACGGGGGCATCTTTCATCGTAGGGCGCGCCCCATCCACTCAACCACCGTGCGAACCGACCCGCAGCTGGCCTCGATGCTCGGGCGCCCGTCTTCGGGCTGGCCCGCTCATCCGCGTTTGCTGTTCAATGGCAGCCATGCGCGTTTCGGCCAAGGCGGACTACGCGGTGCGGGCGATGATCGAGCTGGCCTCGATGCAGAGCACCGACGAGGCGCCCGCCAAGGGCGAGGTCGTGGCCGCGGCGCAGGCGATCCCGCCGCGCTTCTTGGAGACGATCCTCGGCGAGCTGCGCGTCAATGGGCTGGTCCAGAGCCGGCGCGGCTCCGACGGCGGTTACTGGCTCGCGCGCGGCGCCAATGACATCACCCTGGCCGAGATCATCCGCTCGGTCGAGGGGCCCCTGGCGACGGTGCGCGGCGAGGCCGCCGATGAGATCGACTACCGAGGGCAGGCCGCCCCGCTGCGCAGCGTCTGGTTGGCCCTGCGCGCGAACATCCGCCAGGTGCTCGAGTCGGTGACGCTCGCCGACGTGGTCTCCGGCGCGCTGCCGGAGCCGATCGGCACGATCGCCGAGCATCCCGACGTGGCGCTCCACCGCGAGCCGCGCTACGCGCCGCGCACCCGGGCGACCTGAGGCTCAGCGATCGCGCTTGGCCGCCTCGCGGCTCTCGCCGTCGAGCTGCCGGAGGGTGGCGTAGAGCACCGCGCCGACCCACCCGATCAGGAGCACGAACATCCCCCAGGCGACCGCCGCGACCAGGCTCATATAAGCCGCCTCAACAGCGGCGGGGTTCGGCTTCGTCCCGTCGGACTCCGCCTCACAGGAAGCCGCCTCAACAGCGGCGGGGTTCGGCTTCGTCCTCTCGGACTCCGCCTCACGCGGCGACCAGCTCCTCGGTCCGCGGGGCGGAGCCGTTGGAGTCGAACACCCGCGCCCGGCTCGGCAGCACGTAGACGATCTGCGACTCGCCGGGCTCGAGCTCGGCGACCTGCGCCCTGGTGAGCTGCGCGATCAGCGGGCTACCGTCGCCGAGCGCCATCTCGACCCGGACCTCGAAGCCGAGGTGGACGATGCGCTCGATGATCGCCTCCTCGGCGCCGGCGGAGCGAACGTGGGCGATCTCGACGTCGTGCGGGCGGACAAGCTTCCCGCCGATCCGGTTCGCCGTGCCGACGAAGCTCATCACGAACTCGGTCTCGGGATATTCGTAGAGATCGCGCGGGGCGCCGGCCTGCTCGACCGCGCCCTCGTTCATGACCACGATCTGCTCGGCGACGTCCATCGCCTCCTCCTGGTCGTGGGTGACGAAGATCGTCGTCACGTGGACCTCGTCGTGGAGGTGGCGAAGCCACCGTCGCAGCTCGGTGCGAACGCGCGCGTCGAGCGCCCCGAACGGCTCGTCGAGGAGCAGCACCTTGGGCTCGACCGCGAGCGCCCGAGCGAGGGCCATGCGCTGGCGCTGCCCGCCCGAGAGCTGCGAGGGGTAGCGGTGGGCGAACCCCTCGAGCTGGACCAGCGCGAGCAGCTCGTCGACGCGCCGCGCGACCTCGTGCTTGGGTCGCTTGCGGATCTTCAGGCCGAAGGCGATGTTGTCGCGCACGCTCATGTGCTTGAAGGCGGCGTAGTGCTGAAAGCAGAAGCCGACGCCGCGGTCCTGAACCGGGATCTTGGTCATCTCCTGGCCTGAGATCTCGATCCGGCCGGAGTCCGGCCGCTCGAGCCCGGCGATCACCCGCAGCAGGGTCGACTTGCCGCTGCCGCTCGGACCCAGCAGGGCGGTCAGCGACCCGTCGCGAACCTCGATCGAGACGTCGTCGAGGGCGGCGAAATCGCTGAAGGACTTCGATGCGTGCTCAACCTTGATGCTCATCTGGGAGTCTCCTTGTCGTCAGTGACGTCGGGGTGGGGGACGACGCCGCCGGGGTCGGCGACCACCGCTGGAGCGAGGATCGCGCGATCCCGACGTTGGATGAAGTTCATTGCGAGCAGCACGCCGAGGGCGAGCAGCGCGAGCACCACGGCCGCCATGTACGCCCCCGAGACGTTGAACGTGTCGAAGAGCTTGCGGACGTAGAGCGGCATCGTCTCCGTCGAGCCCGAGATCCGGCCCGAGACGACCGCGACGGCGCCGAACTCACCGAGCGCGCGGGCCGTGGCCAGGACGACGCCGTAGGTCACGCCCCAGCGGATCGAGGGCAGCGTAATGCGCCAGAAGGTCTGCCAGCCGCTGGCGCCGAGCGTCGAGGCGGCCTGCTCCTGGTCGTCGCCGATCTCCTGCAGGACCGGGATCACCTCGCGGACGACGAACGGCAGAGCGACGAACATGGTCGCGATCGCCATCCCGAGCGGGGTGAAGATGACCTCGATCCCGGCCGCGGCGAGGTCCTGCCCGAACCACCCGTCGCGACTGCCGTAGAGCAGCACCAGGGCGAGCCCGACAACCACCGGCGAGATCGCGAACGGCATGTCGATCGCCGCGTTGAGCAGTCCTCGCCCGCGGAAGCGCTGGCGGACGATGACCAGCGCGCAGGCGATCCCGAACACGGTCGTGATCGGGATCGAGGCCACCACCATGACCATCGTCAGCCACAGTGCATGCTGGGCCTCGGGCGTGGTCACCGACTCGATCGCGTGCGCGAAGCCGTCCTCGAACGCCTTGAAGAAGATCAGCCCGACCGGGATCAGCAGCAGGAGCGCGAGGTAGCCGAGCGCGAACGTGCGCAGGCCGTAGCGCGCGATGCGCCCGCCCTCAACCAGGTTCCCGGTCCCGGTTTCCCCGCTAGCTGCCATGGCGCATCGTCCAGCGTCCGACCATGTTGATCAGGAACAGCACGCCGACCGAGATCGCGAGCAGGACGACGGAGACCGCCGCGGCGCTCTCCGGGTTGCCGCTCTCGATCTGGCCGAAGATGTAGACGGACGAGACCTCGGTGTCGAACGGGATGTTGCCCGAGATCAGGACCAGGGATCCGAACTCCCCGACCGAGCGCGCGAAGGCGAGCGCGGCGCCGCCGACGATCGCGGGGGTCAGGTTGGGCAGCACGATGCGGCGAAAGATCGTCAGCGGGCGGGCGCCGAGCGAGGCCGCCGCCTCCTCCATCTCGGTGTCGAGCTCGAGCAGCACGGGCTGCACGGCCCGGATCACGAACGGCAGGGTGACGAACAGAAGCGCCAGCACCACGCCGACCCTGGTGAACGAGACGCCCTCGATCCCGAGGATCCCGGTCTCGCCGTAGAGCGCGAGCAGGGTCAGGCCGGCGACGATCGTCGGCAGGGCAAAGGGCAGGTCGATGACCGCGTTGACAAACCGCTTGCCGGGGAACTGGTCGCGGACCAGCACCCAAGCGATCGCCGTGCCGGCGACGACGTTGATCGCGACGACGACGAACGAGGCGATCACGGTCAGCCTCAGCGCGGCGACGGCCTGCGGTGCGCTGACCGCGTCCCAGAACGCCCCCAGCCCGCCCTCCATGGAGGTGACCACCACCGCCGCGATCGGCAGCAGGACCATGATGCTGAGGTAGCCGACGACCAGGCCTCGGGTCAGGCCCGGGCCCCCGAGGCCGAGCCGCAGGCCCGGCCTCGGGGGTGCCTTCGCAGTGGCTGCGGCCCCGTGCGTCACTCCGTCGCCACCCCGAGATCACGCTCGATCGCCGCCACCGATCCCTCGACCGGGTCGAAGAACTCGGTCGCGACCGTCTCCCAGCCGCCGAACTCCTCGATCGTGAACAGGTCCTTCGGCTGCGGGAACTCGTCCTTGTACTAGGCCAGGATCTTCTCGTTGACCGGGCGGTACCCGTTCTCGGCCCACGCCCGCTGGCCCTCGGCGGTGAGCTGCCAGTCGATGAACGCCTGCGCGGCGTCCGGATCGTCGGCCTCGGTGGTGACGGCCGTCTGGGTCTCGATCAAGATCGTCTGATCGGGGACGATGTACTCCAGCTTCTCGCCGGCCGCGATCGCGCCGAGCGCCTCGTTCTCATACGAGAGGAAGGCATCGCCCTTGCCGCCGATGAATGTCTGCAGCGAGTCGCGCGCGCTCGCGTCCTGCACCGGGGTGTTCTCGAGGATCTGGGCGACGAAGTCGAGCGCCTCGTCCTCGGACTTGCCCTGGGCGATCTGGCTCCCGTAGGCGGCCATCAGGTTCCACCGCGCCCCGCCGGAGGTGAACGGGTTCGGCGTGATGATCTCGACGTCGCCGGTGACCAGGTCCTCCCACGACTGGATGTTCTCCGGATTGCCGGGGCGCACGCCGATCACGACGACCGAGTTCTGCGTCCCCGCGCTGTACTTGTTGTCCTTGTAGTCCTCGGGGATCAACCCGGCCTCGACGAGACGGGTCATGTCGGGCTCCAGCGGCAGGTGCACGACGTCGGCCGGCAGTCCCGCCTCGACCGCTCGGGACTGGTCGCCCGAGGCCCCGAACGAGTTCTTGAAGGCGACGTCCGCGCCCTCCGAGGTCTCGCCGAAGCCCGGCTCCAGGGAGTCCTCATAGGCGGTCTGGGGAGTCGAGTAGGCGACCAGGTCGATCGTCCCGCCGCTGCCGTCGCCGCTGCTCCCGGATGCGTCGCTCGAGCCGCCGCAGGCGGCGACCCCCAGTGCGAGCGCCAGACCGAGCGCGCCGAGCGCGCCGAGCGCCGCGATTCGAGCGCCGCCGCGGGGCCGCGCATCCGCGGTATCTGCGTCCGCGGCCCCGCCGCGGCGAAGCTTCGAGATGAAGCGAAACCTCATCATTCTTGGTTTCCCCTCTTTCTTGATTGGCTTACTTAGGAATACGATAGGGCGGCAAGCTACCAGATGCGAGGCTCGTTGAAAACCCACGCCTTCTCGGAAGGCGCCGGCGCCCGCTGCGTCTAGGCTTGGCGACCGGTAAGCAGATGCTCTTCAGACAGGTGATCCACGAGGACCTCGGGTGCGCCTCCTACCTGGTCGGCGACCCCGCGGCCGGGGTGGCGGCCGTGATCGACCCGCAATGGGAGATCGGGCCCTACCTGCGGCTCGCGAGCATGCACGGCGTGCGAATCGAGCACCTGCTCGAGACGCACAACCACGCCGATCACGTCTCGGGGCACGGGCGCCTCGCGAGGGCGACCGGAGCGACGATCCACGTCCACCGCCTCGCCGAGGCCGAGTATCCGCACGAGCCCTTCGAGGACGGCTGGCGCCTGCAGCTCGGCGCCGTCGAGATCGAGGCCGTGCCCACCGCCGGCCATCGCCCCGAGCACACCTCGTTCCTGCTGCGCGACTCGAGCCGCGGGACCGACCCGATCGCGGTCCTGACCGGCGACTCGCTGTTCGTCGGCGACGTCGCGCGCCCGGATCTCGCGATCGAGCCGGCCGAGGGCGCCGCCCACCTGTACCGCTCGCTGCACGAGCGCCTGCTGACCCTGCCCGCCGGCGTCGAGGTGTGGCCGGGCCACCTCGGCGGCTCGATGTGCGGCGGCTCGACCCTCGACCACAAGGCCTCGTCGACGATCGGGTTCGAGTCCGAGCACAACCGCGCGACGCGCTTTCGCTCGGAGCGGGAGTTCGTCACCGACGCGATCGCCAGCCTCGGGGAGCGCCCGCCGCACACCGCGCACGTCGTCGGGCTCAACCGCGGACCGCTGATCGAGGCGCTCGGGACGCCGATCCCGCTGGCTCCCGGGGCGGTCGAGGCGGCGATCGCCGAGGGTGCGATCCCGGTCGACGCGCGCACCAACGAGCAGTTCGACGAGGCGCACATCCCGGGCGCGATCAGCTCCTCGGCCGGTGACACGGGGTTCGCCACCAAGGTCGCCCAGGCGGTGGACCCCGACGCCGAGCTGATCGTGGTCGGCGCTTCCGACGGCTACGAGCTCGACGCCGCCCACCTGCTCGCCTCGGTCGGGCTGCGGGTCCGGGGCCTGCTCGCGGGCGGGATGACCGCCTGGCGCTCCGAGCAGCGCCCCGTCGCGCGGATCGAGACGGTCGATCCCGAGGGCCTTGCCGATCGGCTCGCCGACGGCACCCGGACCCTGGTGCTCGACGTCCGTCGCGCGGACGAGTTCGCCGACGGCCACATCCCCGGCTCGCTGCACATCCCCTACTCCGAGCTGCGCCGGCGCCTCGACGAGCTGCCCCGCGACCGGCCGATCGCCGCGATCTGCAGCGGCGGCAAGCGCAGCGGGCTCGCCGCGTCGATCCTCAAGCGCGAGGGCTACGAGCAGGTCGTGCGCGTCGCCGGCGGAGGCGTGGGGACGTGGCGCCGGCGCGGTTACCCGACCGATTCGGGCACCTAGCGCGGGCCGGGCGCCCCGCGGGCCCCGGCGTCCTCAGACGAGCGACCGCTCGAACGAGGTCTGCAGCTCGCGGTCGTCGGTCTCCGGGTCGCCGCGGGTGCGCTCGAGCTTCAGCTTCGCGGCGCGGCCGTCGAGCTCGAGCGTGGCGACCTGGTTGTCGTAGAACGGCCCCTCGGCCAGGCGCCATCGGATCGGATCGGCGGGGACGCCGGCCGAGCGCGCCAGCGCCCGCCCGATCCGCGCGCCGGCCCCCGAGTTGCCGAGCTCGATCGTCATCCGCTCACGCCCCGAGAGGGCGTTTCGAAACGGCGAGCAGACCGCCTGCCAGACGCTCGACGAGACGCCGGCCTCACGCCTGAACGCGACCTCGGCCAGATAGGCGTGGTGGACGTCGCCGGAGAGCACCGTGATCGAGGCCGGCGCCGCACCGTAGCGACCCGCGCCGGCGGCCTCGAGCAGGCCCGAGAGCCGCTCGAACGACTCCCCGAACGCCGCCCAGTGGTCGAGGTCGAGTGCTCGGCGCAGCCTCTCGCCCGAGCGTGCCGCGCGCGCGCCCCAGGCGCCGGCGCAGACCGCCTCGCCCCAGCGCTCGACCTGGTGCAGCCCGGGGGCGAGCAGCAGCGGGTCCGAGGTGCCGATCAGCAGGTGGTCGAAGTCGCCCTCGAGGTGGCGCTCGAGCCAGCCCCACTCGCGCTCGTCGAGCATCGAGCGCCGGCCCTCCTCGAGCACCCGCCCGCAGCGCGAGTCGACGACGATCAGCCGCACGCCGTCGAGGTCGCGGCAGTAGCTCCACCGGGCACCGTCGCGGATGCCGCGGTCGTTCGCCGCGAAGCCCCGCAGGACGTCCCAACCATCGTCGGCCGCGCGGACCTCGGCGAGCAGCTCGCTGTCGCGCAGGAGCTCCGGCGAGAGGTTGCCGATGAACTGGTACAGCCAGTAGGCGGCGATCCCGGCGCACTCGCGCTCGGCCCACCACTCCTGCTCGCGCATCTCGGCGACCCAGGCGGCGGAGATGTTCCAGTCGTCGTTGATGTCGTGGTCGTCGACAACCATCGAGACCGAGACCGTCGAGAGCAGCCAGCGAATCGCCGGGTCGCTCCACGACTCGCGATACAGGCGCACGTACTCCTCGAAGTCGGCGACCTCCTCGCCGGGCGGGCGGCGCACGTCGCGGCGCTTGCGGATGAAGGCGAGCGTCTCGGGCGAAACCTCGTCGGCGTAGACCTGGTCTCCGAGCAGCACCAGCGCCCGCGGCCAGCGCCCGGGGTCGTCGCGGAGCATCTCGCTGGTCAGCGTGTGCAGGGCGTCGAACTCGCGCCCGTCGGGATGGTCGTCCTTGGGCAGCGTGTAGGGCGCGTGGTCGGGCAGCGAGACGCGGCAGGAGCCGAAGCAGATCCGCAGCGGCCCGCCGGCGCCGAGCGTGCGGATCGTGCTCGCCGGGAACCGCGACCCCGGCTCGGGCCAGCGGGGCGCGCCGTCGAGCGCGACCCCGTACTCGTAGGTCTCGCCCGGCTCGAGCCCGTCGAGCGCGAGCAGCGCGTAGTGGTGGCCCGCGACCTGGAAGGTCGGCTCCACCCGGCCGAGCACCTCGACCTCGCACGCCTCGTCGGTCTCGACCCAGACGACCGCCTCGGTCTCGCCGACGTAGCGCAAGAGCGGTCCGAGCACGAGCTGGGCCATCGCCCACCCGTACCCGGCGCGTCGCGGGCCGAACCGGTCGACGGTCCGTGGCGGGCCACGAGCGCCGCCGAGCGCGGCGGGGTCTAGCGCCTCACCCGCAGCGCGCGGCCGCGGTTGCCGGCCTCATCGACCGCCCAGACGCGGACCGACGACGCGCCGCGGGCGAACGCGATCCGCTCGCGGGTACCGGGCGCCGCCGCGGCCTCGACCCGACGGCGCTCGGTCGCGGAGCCGTGCCCCGTCGCGACCATGTAGCGCTCGACCTCCTCGCCCGCGTACCAGTCGTCGGCCGGAGCGACGAACGTCACCCGGCGCGCTCCGACCTGCGCGCGACGCAGCATGCCGGGCGGGCGGGTGTCGATCCCGTAGCGGCCCGTGTTGCGCTCGTCGTGGCGATAGCTCCACCACTCGGAGTTGCCGGCGGCGCTCCCCGGCGTGTCCCAGGCCATCAGATAGCCCTCCCGGGTCGCGGCGACGACCTCGTTGTGCCCGTCGGCGTCGAGATCGCCCACCGTCGGGCCGAAGATGACCCAGCCGGTGTGGAACTTGGGGAAGCCGGCGGCCTGGGCCCCGCCGGCGGTGAACGCGTGCAGGGCCGAGGAGTCGCCGCCCTGGATGATCTCCGGCCGGGCGTCGCCGTCGACGTCGGCGATCACTGGGGCGCCGAGGAAGTCGAGCCCCTGGCTCTTCGACGGCATCCCCAGGATCGACAGGCCGGAGCGCGCGTCGAAGGCGCGCATGTAGCTGTTGATCGGCAGGCCGCTGCCGGCGAGCAGCAGCGAGCCGGCGACCGTGGCCACCCCGGAGCCCGGCTCGGCGAACGCGAGGTGCCCCCCGGGGCCGAAGCGGCCGAAGGCGCCCGAGGTCGTGAAGTTGACCGGCAGGTCGTCGGGGAGGTTGCCGTGCAGGATCTCGAGCAGCCCCGCGAGGTTGCCGCCGCCGATGATGCTGAGCACGTTGCCGGGCAGCGGGGCGAAGATCAGGCGCTGGGAGCCGTCCGGGTTGTGGAGCGCCGTCGGCGAGAAGATCCCGGCGGCGCTGGTCAGCTCGGTGAGCCCGTCGCCGTCGACGTCAGCGGCGGTCGGGTTGTTGGTGCCCTCGGTGATGAACTCCTGCGCGGAGCCGTAGTAGAAGGCGAGCGCGGTGCTGGAGAGCAGGAAGCCGGGCACGCGGCTGCCGTCGGAGTTGTAGGCGACCACGTTCGAGACGCCGCCGTTGGGGAACTGCAGCCCCGGTCCCTTGGCGAACGAGTACTGGGTGCGCTGGACCAGCTCGGGCTCGGGATCGCCGTCGAGCTCGGCGAGCGTCGGCGGCAGGTCGAGCTTTTGGTCGTCGATCGCGACCATCCCGGCCGGCGGGGCGGTGCCCTCCGGCAGGGTCACCTCGACCGGGAACCCGGCGACCGGGCGGCCGCCGGCGTGCCAGGCGTGGAGGTGGCCGTCCCAGCCGGCCTGGACGATCTCCAGGCGGCCGTCGAGGTCGAGGTCGGCGAGCACCGGTGGCGCCACCGCGCCCATCGTCGCCGGACGGGTGAAGGGCTGGTCGGGACGCGGGATCGCCGGGTAGGCGACGTCGGTGGCGAGCTCCTTCGGCCAGCCGCGGGCGAGCTCACCGCGCGAGCTCCAGACGTAGGTGCGCCCGGTGGTCGAGGTCGCGACCACCCACTGCTCGCCGGTGCCCCGCAGATCGCCGACGGCGACGTTGGCGAGGATCGGCTCGTGGCCCGGGTCGATCCCGCGGTGCGAGCGCTGGACCTCGGTCGGCCTGGTGGTCACCGGGAAGCCGCGCAGCTCGCGCCCGTGCGGGTCGAGAGCGTGCACGCGACCGTCGGCGTCGCCGAACACGACGGCCAGCTCGCCCGTGCCCTGCAGGTCGGCAGGGCCGGCTGGGACTCGCCGCCGGAGCCGATGAAGCGCGGGAACCCGGCGCGCTGGGTGGGATCGTGGTGGACGGCGATCGCGCGCCGCTCCTCGCCCATCAGCCCGTCCCTGTCGTAGACGCGCAGGCGCAGGGTGACCGTGTACTGGTCGTTGGTCTCCAGGGTCTTGGTCTGCGAGAGGCGGAACGCGTCGCTCCAGAACGACTCCGGGACGCGCGAGAGGTCGATCGTCCCCAGGTGCCCGTCGAGGGGCTCACCGCCGCCGTGCCCCGAGCCGGCCTTCATGAACTGATCGTCGGAGGGCTCGGCGCCGGGCGCGAACTCGAGCTCGTAGCGAAAGCGCGGCGAGCGGGGCGCGGCGACGTGCCCGCTGACCGGCACGGTCTGGGTCTCGGTCGGGTCGTAGAGCGAGTACCAGCGCGGCTTGTCGATCCACGCCTCGGGTGGGATCCGGTCCGCCTGGATCGCGCGCATCGCCGCGAGCACGTTCGGGCGCCCGTACCCGAACTGCAGGTCGAACCCCGGCTTCGCCGGCCAGCCCAGCGGCGGGTTCGGGTTGGCGGCGACGTCGGAGGCCGTCGCGCGGACGACCTGGATCGCCTCGCTCGGCGACAGCGGCCGGTCGATCAGCCCCCGGCGCGCGGCCCGCTTTCCGTAGGAGAGCACGAGCGCCATCACGCCGCCGACCGTCGGCGTCGCCTCCGAGGTCGTGCCGCCGGTGGTCGCGACCGAGAACATGTTCTTGGTCCCCCACGAGGTGTAGGAGGAGCGGGCTCGATAGGTGGTCGTGAGCTGGTTCTGGACCGCCGCCGTGCCGGGCAGGATGTCGAGGCCGTGGGTGTTGGCGACCAGGGCGTTGCCGGGCAGCACATGGGGCCAGAACATGCCGCCCTGGTGGTCGAGCGAGTTGAAGTCGTTCGAGGACTCGACCATCACCGTGCCCCGGTCCCAGACGCGCTCGACGGCCTGGCGCATGAAGCTCGTGTAGCCGAGGTCGGCGGTCACCGAGACGAGCACGTCCGAGTTCATGTCGGCGGCGTACAGCCAGGCCTCGGCCAGGTCGTCGCCGAGGTCGAGCGCCTCGGCGCCGGCCTTGATCGGCAGCAGCATGCAGTCCGGGCAGATGCCCGCCTCGCCGATCCCGTTGTCGGTCTGCGCCGCCGCCTGGCGCATCTGGCCGTTGGCGTGGTCGTAGGCGGAGTCGACGGTCGCCGGGTCGTTCTGGTCGTTGTAGAAGTCCCAGCCGGAGATGTCGTCGGGGTAGCCGTTGCGGTCGTCGTCGCGGTCGTCGCTGAAGCGGACGATGATGTCCTCGGGGTCGACGAGGCCGTTGCCGTTGGCGTCGTCGGTGTCGGCGTAGTCGAGCGCGTTGAGGACGCCGTCGGCGCGGGGCGTGGTCGGCTCGGGCAGCTCGCCAGGGTTGAGGAAGACCTTGTTGGCGAGCTCGGCCGGGACGTTGCGCCAGTTGATCCCGCCCTCGATGTAGGCGATCACGGTTCCCGGATCGCCGGTGGTGAACTCGCGCCAGGCGCGGTCGACCGACATCCCCGCCGAGCCCTCGGGGTCGCGCGCGTTCGGCGTGCACCGGGGGATGAACGAGAACAGGTAGTGCTGCTGAGCGTCCCCCGACTCCGTCAGGCAGGTGGTCAGGCCACCGGCCTCCGCAGGGTCGTAGGCGGGGTCGTCGGGAGGGTCCTGCGGGAAGGCCGCCAGCGCGCTGCCGGCGAGGGCGACGAGGGCGGCGCCGGTCGCCACGATCACCCGCGACCTGCGCCCGCTCCAGAGCTCCCTGACCTTCACGGTCGGCGAAATGTATCGCCGCCGGCCGCGGCGTGCGTCGGTTCGGTACGCCAGTACCAGCTCGCGCGGCCGGGTGGCCGACCCCGGGCGGGCGCTCAGCCGAGCTCGGGCAGCCCCCGGTCGGCGGTCGAAGCTTCGGCGTGCAGCCGCCGCGGGATGCGCCCGGCGCCGCGCGCCTCGTAGCCGGCCTCGACCGCGCGGCGCATCGCGCTCGCCATCCGCCCGGGCTCGGCGGCGCGCGAGACGACGCTCGCCAGGAGCACGCCGTCGCAGCCGAGCTCCATCGCCAGCGCCGCGTCCGACGCGGTCCCGATGCCGGCGTCGCAGATCACCGGCACGCCCGCGCCCTCGACGATGATGCGCAGGTTGTAGGGGTTGCGGATCCCGGCTCCGGAGCCGATCGGCGAGCCGAGCGGCATCACTGCCGCGCACCCGGCCTCCTCGAGCCGCCGGGCGAGGATCGGGTCGTCGTTGGTGTAGGGAAGCACGGTGAACCCCTCGTCGACCAGGGCCTCGGCGGCCTCGACGAGCTCGACCGCGTCGGGCATCAGGGTGCGGTCGTCGCCGATCACCTCGAGCTTGACCCACTCGGTCTCGAACGCCTCGCGCGCCAGCCGGGCGGTGCGGATCGCGTCGCGCGCCGTGTAGCAGCCGGCCGTGTTGGGGAGCGCGAACAGCCCGAGCCGCTCGATCGTCTCGACGATCGAGCCCCGCGCCGCGGGATCGACGCGGCGCAGCGCGACGGTGACGATCTCCGTGCCGGAGGCGCGCAGCGCCGCCTCCATCTGCGCCAGCGAGCGAAAGCCGCCGGTGCCGACGATCAGCCGCGAGGTCCAGGTCCGGCCCCCGAGCTGCCAGGTACCGCCCGCCGCCTCCTCCGCTTCGCGTCCGGGGGCGGCGGGGTTCGCGGTCGACTCCGCTTCGCGTCCGGCGGCGGTGGGGGTCGCGGTCGACTCGGCTTCGCGTCCGGGATCCGTCGGCGTGCTCTTCCTACCCACCCTGGATCGCCCCCACGACCTCGACCCGCTGCCCATCGGCGAGCGCGGTCTCCCCCCAGGCGCTGCGCGGGACGACCTCGCCGTCGACCGCCACCGCGACCCCGCGGCGCTGCTCGGCGGCCCCAATCCGCTCGACCGCCTGCGCGACCGTGGTCGCCTCGGCGAGCTCGATCCATTCGCCGTTCAGCTCGACGGTCACCTCCGCACCGCCTCCCGGATTCTCCGGAGATTTCGGGAGGCCGCGGGAGCGCCGTCCGGGGGCCCGGTCCCGGAGCTCCCGGCGAGTGTGTCCGCGATCCGCTCGGCGGTCAGCGGCGCGAGCAGGATCCCGTTGCGGAAGTGCCCGGTGGCGAGCACCAGCCCGTCGATCGCCCCCGGGCCGATCAGCGGCAGGTTGTCGGGCGTGGTCGGGCGCAGGCCGGCGAGCGCCTCGACCAGCTCGAGCTCGGCGACCTCGGGCAGCACGCGATAGGCCTCGCGCAGCAGCTCGTGGACCCCGCCGGCGGTGACCCGGGTGTCGAAGCCCTGCTCCTCGACCGTCGCCCCGACGATCAGGCGGCCATCGCCACGGGGCACGATGTAGACGCGCTCGGTGACCACGATCCGCTCGCAGACCGGTTCGGAGGCGGGGCCGCGCAGGGTGAGCACCTGCCCCTTGACCGGGCGGATCGGCGGTCGCGCCGCCTCGGGCAGCCATCCGGCCGCCGACCACGCTCCCGCCGCGAGCACGACCTTGCCGGCGCGGTGCTCGCGACCGTCGGCGCCGCGCACCCCGACCAGCGCGCCGCGCTCGCGCAGCGGCTCGGCGACCTCGGCGATCTCGATCCGCCCGCCGGCGTCCTCGACCG
>WHSW01000339.1:784-1198 GCA_009379895.1 Solirubrobacterales bacterium | reverse complement strand
GCCCCGCGTAGACCGCGCGGCCCTTCTTGGTTCGCAGCTTGCGCGCCATCCGCTGCTTGGGGGTGGCGTCGGTCGGGATCGGCCCACGCGGGGCGGGGGGCTGGGGCTCTGAATGCTTGAAGCGGCCAGTGGCCAGGTAGGGGTCGAGCCCGTGCTCGCTGGTGGCCTCGACGTTGTCCTCTGAGAAGTAGCCGGCGTCGCCGAGCAGCGCGGCGCCCTCGGGGAGGGTGAGCGCGATCGCCTCGAGGTTGTCGTCGAGCTGCTCCAGCGCCGGCTCGAGCCGGCGTCCGTCGGGCGCCTCGTCTGAGGCATCGGCGGCGACGATCACCTGGGCGTGGGAGTCGACGATCGCCTGCCCGTTGAAGCACTGGTGGAACGCGCCGTCGGCGGTCTTCATGATCTTCGAATCGGGGT
>WHSW01000339.1:0-774 GCA_009379895.1 Solirubrobacterales bacterium | reverse complement strand
TGAAGTTGCGCTGAGCGGTGGGCTTCGGCGCGAAGGGGTCGCGCCCGCCCGGTGGGTTGCGGGGCTTGCGGCCCTCGGCCTCCAGCTCGGCGCGGCGGTGCTCCTCGCGCTCGCGTGCCTCGGCTTCGAGGGCCGCCTTGGCCTCGCGCAGGCGAGCGAGGCGGCTCTCGCGGCGGGCGAGCTCGGCGGGCAGCTCGTCGCCCCGGCTGTCGGCTCCGAAGCGCTCGTCCTCGGCGGCGTCTGTCCGCTCGGCCTCGGCGAGCAGCGCCCGGGCGCGGGCGCGTAGCTCGGCGATCTCCGCCTCGAGCTCGGACTCGGCCTTCGTCATCCGCTCGTGGCTCATCGCCTTGTGGCGGGAGGCGTTCGCGCGGAGCTTGGTGCCGTCGAGGGCGAGGCGCCCGAGCTTCACCAGCCCCGCCTCGGCGCAGAGGCGAAGCGCCTGCACGAACAGCTCCGAGAGCGCCTCGAGGTGGCGGGCGCGAAAGCGCGCGATCGAGCGGAAGTCGGGCTGCTGGCCGGCGCAGAGCATGCGCACGGCGACGTCGCGATGGGTGGCGCGCTCGAGCTTTCGCGAGGAGCAGATCCCGTTCGCGTAGCCGTAGATCAAGAGCTTCGCCATCAGGCGGGGGTCATAGGGCGGGTAGCCGCGCTCATCCTCGTAGGAGGCGTAGATCTCGGAGAGGTCGAGGACGCCCTCGACCAGGTCGGAGACGAAGTGGGCGAGATCGCCCTCGGGCACCCGGTCTTGGAGCGATGGCGACATCAAAAGCACCT
>WHSW01000338.1:975-1204 GCA_009379895.1 Solirubrobacterales bacterium | reverse complement strand
CACGTCGCTGGCATCGCTATCGGGCTCGCGGTGCTGGTGCCCGCGGCGCTGGCGCTGATGCCCCAGCTGCGGGCCCTGCAGCTGGGCGACGACATCGCCCGGGCGCTGGGCTCACGCGCCGAGCCGGCCCGCACCGGCCTGCTGGTGGCAGGCGCCGCCTTGGCCGGGTCGGCGGTGGCTGTCGCCGGTCCGGTCGGGTTCGTCGCACTCATGACCCCACACATCGCCC
>WHSW01000338.1:296-965 GCA_009379895.1 Solirubrobacterales bacterium | reverse complement strand
CCCGGATGTTGGCCGGCCCGCTGACCGGCGGCGTGCTCATGCTGGCCGGTGCCCTGGGTGCGCTGCTGGTGCTGGCCTCCGATCTGATCGCCCAGCACGCCTTCTCGCCGATCAGCCTGCCCGTCGGCGTGGTCACCGCTGCCGTGGGCGCCCCCTACTTCCTGTACCTGCTGTACCGCTCCAACCGCCGTCTCGTCTAGGAGAACCTCGACCATGCCCGCAGCGCGTATCCGACCAGTGCTTGCCAGCCGCTACGCGCTCACCGTCGGCCTCGCCATCGCGCTGCTGCTCGCCGCCTGCGCCAGCAGGGCCGGGCCAGCCGGCGACGCAACGGTCGCGGGTCCCGAGCCGACGACCGGAGCGGAGGCGACCGCGCCGCCGGCGTCACCGACAGCCTCGGTCGGAGACGAGGCGTTCCCGGTCACGATCGAGCACAAGTACGGCGGCACGGAGATCCCGGCGGAGCCCGAGCGGCTGGTGACCGTGGGCTTCAACGATCAGGACTTCACGCTCGCGCTGGGCGTCACGCCGGTCGGCATCCGCCAGTTCCAAGGTGGCATCGACATCACCGACCGGCCGTGGGCGCAGGACGAGCTCGCTGGCGCCGAGCCCGAGATCATCGGCGCCGAGGAGCTGGACTTCGAGCAGATCGCCGCCCTGGACCCGGAC
>WHSW01000338.1:0-286 GCA_009379895.1 Solirubrobacterales bacterium | reverse complement strand
CCCGGACCTGATCCTCGGCCTGTACTCGGGCCTCACCCTCGACGAGTACGACACGCTGTCGCAGATCGCCCCGACCGTCGCCCAGCCCGGCGAGTTCGTCGACTACGGCGTCCCGTGGCAGGTGCAGACACGCGTCATCGGACGCGCGCTCGGCGCCGGGGAACGGGCCGAGGAGGTCATCGCCGACGTCGAGGCACAGTTCGCGCAGGCGCGGGAGGCGCACCCCGAGTTCGACGGCAAGACGCTGGTGCTCGCGTCGGCCGCCACCGCCGACCTGTACGCCTAC
>WHSW01000337.1 GCA_009379895.1 Solirubrobacterales bacterium | reverse complement strand
CTGGGAGACGCCGAAGCGATGCTGCTCGTCGACCACGCAGACCGCCAGGCGCGCGAACTCGACGTCGCCCTCGATCAGGGCGTGAGTGCCGACGACGAGCCCGAGCTCGCCGGAGCGCAGCCGCGCGAGCGCCTCTCGGCGGCGCGCCGCCGGGGTGGCGCCGGTAAGCAGCGCGAACGGAACCGGCTCGGTCGCCAGCAGGCGATCGAGGGTCTGAGCGTGCTGCTCGGCGAGGGTCTCGGTCGGCGCCATGAGCGCCGCCTGGTGGCCGGTCTCGAGCGCGCGCAGCATCGCGAACAGGGCGACCACGGTCTTGCCCGAGCCCACTTCGCCCATCAGCAGGCGCTGCATCGGCTGACCCGAGGCGAGGTCGGCGTCGAGCTCGGCGCAGGCCGTGCGCTGGTCGCCGGTGAGCTCGAACGGCAACGACGCGAGCCAGCGCTCGGCGAGGCCGTCGCCGGGGCCGATCTCGATCCCGGGGCGCGACTCGCGCCGCCCCCGGCGCCGCGCCGCGAGCGCCGCCTGGTGCAGGAGCAGCTCCTCGAGCGCGAGCCGCTCGCGGGCGAGGCGCGCCTGCGCCGCGGCGGCGGGGAAGTGCACGGCGCGCAGCGCGTCGGCCTCGACCGGCAGGCCGCGGCGAGCGCGAAGCTCGGCCGGCAGTGGCTCGATCGCCAGCGGGGCGGCGTCGAGCGCCTGCCACGCCCACTCGCGAATCCGGTTCGGGCGCAGGCGCTCCGACGCCGAGTGCACCGGGACGAGCCCGGTCGTGTGGATCCCGGTCGCGCCGGAGTCCGCCGACCCGCCCGAGGCATCGGCCTCGCCGACGATCTCATGGGCCTCGACGCGAAACCCCGAGCGCTCGAGCTTGCCGTTGAGCAGCAGCCGGGTCCCGGGGCGCAGGCGCTCGGCGAGCCAGGCCTGGTTGAACCAGGTCGCCTTCAGTGGCCCGCTCGCGTCGGCGACCGTAGCCTCGACGATCCGCAGCCCGCGCCGCCGCGTCGGGCGCACCCGCGCGGAGCGGACCTCGACGATCAGCGTGGCCTCCTCGCCGATCCGCAGGTCGGCCGCCTCGCGCACCGCGGAGCGGTCGCGGTAGCCGTGCGGCACGTGGCGCAGGAGGTCGCCGACGGTCTCCAGCCCGAGCGCGGACGCCGCCGCGGCGAGCTTCGGGCCGGCGCCGCGCAGGGCGGTCAGCGGCGCCGCCAGCAGGCT
>WHSW01000336.1 GCA_009379895.1 Solirubrobacterales bacterium | reverse complement strand
CGCCGGACCGGGCGGCAACCCCGCCCGCGTCGCCGCGCTGGCGGCGGGCCTCGGCGTGCGGACCTGCGGGCTGACGGTCGACCGGCAGTGCGGCAGCGGCCTGGAGGCGATCAACCTGGCGGCCAGGCTGGCCGAGGCCGGCGCTGGGGAGGTCTACCTCGCCGGCGGCGCCGAGAGCGCCAGCACCGCGCTCTGGCGGCTGGAGCGCCCCCGGTCGGGCACCGACCTGCCGCGCGTCACCGGCCGCGCGCGTTTCTCCCCCGACACGGTGGGCGACCCCGACATGGGCGTGGCGGCGGAGACGGTCGCCCGGCAGCACGGCATCTCCCGGGAGCGCCAGGACCGCTTCGCCGCTGACAGCCACCGCAAGGCGGCGGAAGCCGCGGCGGCGGGGCGCTTCGACGCCGAGCTCGTGGCTGTCCGCGGCAGCCGGTTCCGCCCGCGGGCGGCCGGGGACGGCGACGCTGGGGGCCGGACCTTGCTGGACCGCGACAAGGGTCCGCGCCCGCGCCTGACCGCCGAGGCCCTGGCCCGCTTCCCCGCGGCGTTCGTGGACGGCGGCACCGTGACCGTCGGCAACTCCTGCCCGCTCAACGACGGCGCGGCGGTGGTCGCGGTGGTGAGCGAGCGCGTCCGCCGCCGGCTCGACCTGCCCGGCCTGCGCGTCGTCGACGCCGCGGCAGCCGGGGTGGACCCGGCCGTGCTCGGCATCGGACCGGTCGACGCCACACGGGCGCTGCTGGCCCGCCACCCGGAGCTGCAGGTCGGCGACCTCGACATCATCGAGTTCAACGAGGCCTTCGCCGGTCAGGTCCGGGCCTGCTTGGACGCTCTGGGCATCGATGAAACGCGGGTCAACTCCGCCGGCGGCGCGGTGGCGCTTGGGCATCCGTGGGGGGCCGCCGGCGCCGTGCTCGTCGTCCGGCTGTTCACCGCGATGGTGCGGGAGCAGGACGCGGCGGTGTCGCCGCCGCGCCGGGGGCTCGCGACCCTCGGCGCGGCCGGCGGCATGGGCATCGCGACGCTGCTCGAGGCGGTGTGAGAGGCCGGCGGGCGCGCCTGCGGCCGGCGACGCCGGCGGGCGGGGCGGGCGCCGGCACCGGGGAGATCCGCGTCGAGGCGGTCAGCCAGCGCTTCGGCGACCGGGTGGTGCTCGACGAGGTCAGCGCGGTGCTGCATGAGCACCGCATCGGCGTCATCGGCGCGAACGGCTCGGGC
>WHSW01000335.1:960-1231 GCA_009379895.1 Solirubrobacterales bacterium | reverse complement strand
CCACCGAGGCGATGCTGGGCAGTGGGTCGAAGTCCACCTCGATCGCGGCGAGCGCATCCTCGGCCTGACGTCGGGTCTCGGCAGCCACCACGGCAACCGGCTCACCGACGAAGCGCACCTTGTCGATCGCGATGGGGTAGTAGCGCTGCGGCACCGGCGCCTGCACCACCAGCGGATTACCGAGACTCTTCGCGTCCGAGCCGACGAACACTCCGCTCACCCCCGGCAGATCGAGAGCGGGCGCCGCATCGATTCTGGCGATCCGTGCATG
>WHSW01000335.1:454-950 GCA_009379895.1 Solirubrobacterales bacterium | reverse complement strand
CCTCCTGGGTGCGGGTCGGAGCGGGCAGGTCGGCGATGAACTCGCCCCGCCCGCGCAGCAAGCGGAGATCCTCCTTGCGGGCCACCGGCTGGCCCACCCAGAGCCCGTCGGTCATCCGCGTGTCCCTCCGCGATCCGGCTGTGCAGAGACACGGGAGCGGTCCCAGTCGCGGTCGGCGGCCTGGATCGCCTCCACGATGCCCTGGTAGCCGGTGCAGCGGCACAGGTTGCCGGCTATCGCCTTCCGTACCTCGGGCTCCGGGACGTTGCTGCGTGCTGCCAGCAGCTCGACCGCCGCGAGCAGGAAGCCGGGCGTGCAGAAGCCGCACTGCAGGCCGTGATGTTCGGTGAAGGCACGTTGCACCGGGTGCAAGTTCGTCGGATCGCTGGCCAGTCCCTCCACCGTGGTGACACTTGCCCCGTCGGCCTGCACGGCCAGCGTGATGCACGACCGGGCGGTCGCGCCGTCCAGCAACACGGTGCAGGCCCCGCAGGCC
>WHSW01000335.1:0-444 GCA_009379895.1 Solirubrobacterales bacterium | reverse complement strand
GCAGGCCCCTTGCTCGCACCCTAGGTGCGTGCCAGTGAGGCCCACGTCGTCGCGGAGCAGGTCGGCCAGGCTGATCCGGGGGTCAACGGCCCGCTGGTACCGCCTGCCGTTGACCGTCAGCGAGATGTCCCGTCGCGGGGTCATTGCACCTGCTTCCCATTTTGCGTCTGGTGTTGGGCGCGTGTCCAGGCCTGCGCAAGGGCCCGCGCGGTGAGGCCGCGCACCAGATGGCGGCGCAGCCGCGCGGACGCATGGATGTCCGATGGCGGGTCGCAGGCCGTGGTTGCCGCATGGGCCGCCTCGTCGATCAGCGCGTCGCTGGGCCGCTCGCCGCGCAGCAGCTCCGCCGCCTCGCCCGCCTCCCGGGGCGTGGCGCCCACCCCGGCGTGCACGATCCGCGCGTGCCGGCAACGGCCGTCCGCCGCCACAATGAGGCTCACGGCC
>WHSW01000334.1 GCA_009379895.1 Solirubrobacterales bacterium | reverse complement strand
CGGGCGGCGGATCAGCGTCGGTGGCGCGCTGACCTGGGTCGCGGTCGGGGCGATGGCGACCGCGGCCCGCGAGATCCGCGACGCCGGCGACCTCGCCTCGCTCGCCGCGCCGGTTCGCATCGAGGAGTGGCTGGGCAGCGGCTGAGCCCCGCTCGGCGCAGGCGAGGAGACCGGGGCGGTTCCGATATAAACGCCGTGATCAGCAAGGGGAGGGTCCACATAGGGGGTATTGGTCGGCCGGCATGTCCTGCTCGAGCGTGTACTTGACCCCGTGCTGGGCTGGGAAGTAGCCGCCCGCAGGTCGAGCTCCCGGCGAAGCTCAAGAACGTCGCGACCGTGATGTCGGCCGCCGGCTACGACGTCGTCTTACAAGGGCAAGTGGCACTGCAGCAAGCCCGCCGGCGAGAGCTTCGTGCCGGCGGACCTCGAGCGGTACGGCTTCGGGCGCTGGGACCCGCCGGACGCGGGCGCCAACCAGGACATCTCAGAGGCCGGCGGCGGCACGACGAACAACGACGGGCGCTTCATGCACTCGGTCGGCGACGTGCAGGCCAGCGCCGAGGGCGCCCAGCAGTACCTGACCTCGGTCGCCGCCCAGCAGCAGCCGTTCTTCATGGTCATCTCGCTCGTCAACCCCCACGACGTCCTCTTCTATCCCAACACCTACCTGGACGCCGGCTACGACGACTCGTGGCTCGAGGGCGACATCGAGCTGCCGCAGACGGTCGACGAGGACCTGCGCACCAAGCCGGCCGTCCAGCGCCAGTTCGTGAGGATCTTCAACCTCGCCGGCAAGCTCGAGAACTCGGAGATGAAGCGCGCGTACCTGAACTTCTACGCCAACCTGATGAAGGCGTCGGATCGCTACCTGCTCGACGTCCTCAACACGCTGGAGGCGACCGGCCTACGCGATGACACGATGGTGATCCGCACCGCCGACCACGGCGAGATGGGCCTCGCCCACGGTGGGCTGCGCCAGAAGAACTTCAACTTCTACGAGGAGACGCTGCGCGTCCCGCTCATCTACTCGAACCCGAAGGTCTTCAAGAGGGCGCAGCACTCGCAGGCGCTCGTCTCGCACGTCGACTTTTTACCCACGATCGCGAGCCTGTTCGGCGCCCCGCGCTCGGCGCGCGCCAACTGGCAGGGAGTGGACTACTCGCGCACGGTCCTCGGGAGCTCGGACAAGGCCCCGCAGGAGTACATCGTCTTCACCTATGACGAACTTCCAGTCCGGCCAGCCGCATCC
>WHSW01000333.1 GCA_009379895.1 Solirubrobacterales bacterium | reverse complement strand
CGGCCAAGAAAGGTCATCGGTCTCCCTATACCCGCCCCGTAAGCGTATCGGCAGGGTTCGCGTCGGGGAGCAGTACCGCGGCCGGAGTCAGCATCGCGCGATCGCCTCGATCTCGGCCTCGGCGCGCTTGCGATAGCCCGCCGAGGTCGAGTGCGTGCCGTCGACCAACAGGCCCTCGGCGTGGGCGATCGCGTGCCAGTCGAACAGCTCGGTGTTTGGCGCCTCGGCGGCGAGGTCGCGGATCACCCGGTTGAGTGGTCCGTCGCCGGGCTTGTTGATCGTCGCGACGACCAGGCAGCGATCGCCAGCGAGCTCACGGGCTCGTTGCAGGTGGTCGGCGAGAGCCCGGGGCTTGCGGGCGTCGTCGTTGGTGCCGAGGTCAAAGACGACGATCTCCTTGGAGCCGAGCTCTGCCTCGAGCACCTCCAGGCCGGCCGAGCTCGCCCGCGAGGTCTCGGCGTTGACGATGATGCGCTCGCCGAGTTGGTTCTCCAGATAGGGCCGCGTTCCGAGCGAGAGGCTGTCGCCGACCACCAGGGCCTCCGACCGGGTCGCGCTTTCCTCGCCTTCGGCCGGCGAGGGAAAGACCATCATCCACTCGGGCGTCGTCACGTAAGGCGTGCCGTGTGTCGATGAGACCCAGGAGACGTGCACATGCGGCGTCGCCGAGTGCGCGGGGTCGCCGTGGTGGGCGTCGTATCCGTTGTAGCCGATGAACTCGATCGCGGGTGCGAGGTCGCAGGTCGGAGCGACGCCGGAATATGCGCACTCGGGCGTCCAGCCCAGGTCGCGCGCGAGGCGCCCGGCGGTCTCGCGCCAATGCGAAATCGAGGCGCCGTCGGCGGCTGGGACGGCGTCGATCGCCGAGCCGTCGCCGTGGCTTTGGTGGCCGGTCTCCTTGCCGGCGGTCAAGACTAGCTCGTGGTTGTCGAGCGCCCACTTGATGTTCGGCCAGATCCTCGCGTCGACGACGATCGGGCCGAAGCCGGGCGCGACGTAGCGATCGGGCAGACGCTGATCGCGCGCCGGCTCGTAGACGCGGATCGCCCGGGTGAGGTCGACCTCACCGCCGGCGAGTCCTTCGCCCGAGCACTCGACGGTAACCGCGTCGGCCGCTTCGCCGAGGTCGCCGAACCGCTTCGCCGCCGCGAGCACCTCGTCGACGTACCAAGCGGCGTTGTTGTAGGTGAAGATCGCGCCGTACCAGTCGCCGGGTGCGCCGGAGGCGCGCAGGTAGTTGGCGGCGCCGT
>WHSW01000332.1 GCA_009379895.1 Solirubrobacterales bacterium | reverse complement strand
ACGCCAATCCTCGGGGCACCTCGCGAATCGCCGCATCGAGCTCGTCGACAGGCTCACCACCGGCAGGGTCGGTGGCACCGCCAGCGACGGCGGGGGTGAGAGCTCCGCTCCCACCCGTTCGGCGACGGCGCTCACGCCTCGCCTCCCGTCGTCTCGGCCCGCTCTTCGTGCGCCGCGGGCGCCTTCGGCGCTCCGGTGCTGGCCGTGCGCTCGTTCGCGCGCCCCAGGATCCAGCTCGCGATCAGCGCCCGCGCCGCGACTCGATCGGGCCGGCCTTCGGCCTTTGCGAGCTGGGCCTTGAGCGTCGCATCGGCGATCTGACCGGCGCCGATCGCCTCGACCAGCTCGGCAAGCTCGCCCACCTGCTCCTCGGTGAGCCGGTCCGCGCGCGACTGCGAGAAGTAGAGGCTCGCGAGCTTGGCGACCGCCTCCCTCGAAACGCCGGCGGCGGCCATCCGATCGCGAAGCGCCTGGCGATGCTGCGCCGGCGCCGCCGGGCCCGCCGTCGCGATCGCCCGCATCCCCTCGCTCGGCGGCGTGGCGACCTCGCCCTCCGCGGCATCGATGCGCTCGGGCGCGCCACCGCCCTCGCTCTCCTCGGTGCCGGGCGACGGGGTGAGCTCACCGCTCGCCCGATCGACGCTCTGCGGCGCCACGTCGGCGTCCGCGCGGGCCATCTCCTCCGTCGTGTAGAGGCCCGACAGCTCGGCCGGAAACGCCTTTCGAAGCGCCAGCGCCTCGGCACACTTCGAGAGCTGATTCCTCGGCATCGACACGTAGAAGCCCTTCGGCTTGCCCGAGTCATTCCAGAACTCCGCGTATTCGACAAAGTGCGCCGTCGCCCAGGTCGCCTCGCGTGCGCCGCACTTGTGGACGCCGACCGTCGCCGCCACCGGGGGCTCGGAGCCCGGCCACGACTCGCGCCAGGCGCCGTCCTCGCCGCACCAGTAGGGGCGCGTCTGGCCCTCATAGGCGCCGGTTCGCTCGGCGATCAGCCGCAGCCCGTCGATCGAGGTCTCGATCGACATCTCCTCGCGCCTTCGCCGACGGCTATAGCGGTAGACGACGTAGATCTGGCGCGCGAACGGATCGAGGCCCGTGCGCTCGATCTGGCGGCAGAACAGCTCGCGCTCCTCGGCGCTCGCCTCCCGGTCTCTCGGGCTCATCAGCGTGCTTGCGATGAGCCCCCTCTCCTCCTCGCTCAGCCTGCGCGCCGGGCGCTCGGCCCTCGTCGCGCTCTGTGGCTCTGTCCCCGTGGCGCCCGCCCCGT
>WHSW01000331.1 GCA_009379895.1 Solirubrobacterales bacterium | reverse complement strand
GATTGTAGTCATGTAACGAGACGCACGGCGCGGCGCTGCCGGGCGCGAGCGTCCGCGATCGCAGCGCTGCCTGCGGCAGGGCTCAAGTCCCCTGGAGGGTGCGCTGCCAGAAGCGGGGCTTCGCCGAGATCGCGGTGGACTCCTCGGCCCCTTCGCCACTACTCCCTTAGAGATGGTGAAAGGCCCGAAGACCCGCAGAGGAGCGCCCTTGTGAGGCGCCGCGCGCGAGAGACATTCGTGCTCGGCGCCGAGCGGGCCTTCGAAGCGGCCGAGCTCGACCTACGTAACGAGGCCGAAGACGATCACGAGCGCGAGACAGAGCCAGATCGCGCGGCCCCGGCCGAGCACACCATCTCCCTCCCCCATCCGCCGGCGGGAACCGCGGCGGGCGCTGAGGTGTCTCGTGAGGAGCCGTCGAGCTCCGATCGCGCGCCTCGGCGCCCCCGCCCGCCGGTGCGCGCGCTGATCGTCGGCGCCATGGCCGCCGCGTGCGTGGGCTTTGCGGTGCTGCGCGGGGGCGGCGAGGAGACCGACCGGCCGGTGATCGCCGAGGGGGCCGCGATCGATCCCGGCCACATCGACGCCTGGGCGACGGATCGGCCGACGCGGGATCGACGACCCAGAGCGATGAGCCGTCCGACGGAGCGCGCGTCCGCGCCGGGTGACCGACGCCGCACCGAGGCCAAGCCGGCCAGGCGCAGTCGCGAGGCCGAGCGTCCGGCCGCATCGCCCGAACCATCAATCGCCGTGTCCACCCCGGCCCCACCAGCGGCGCCGGTCGTTGCCGACCCGGCCAGCGCACCGCCGCCACCTGCCACACCGGCTCCGCCCGCTGGCGAGACCGCGCCGGCCGAGTCCGCGGCGGCTACCGAACCCACTCAGCCCGTTCAGAGCGCCGCCGCGGTGCGCCAGGAGTTCGGGCCGTGAGCGCCGCGCCGAGGCGGATCGCCGAGCACGTCCAGCTCGTGCGCCGCTCGGCGCGCTGGGATCGCATGCGCGCTCGGGCGCCGCGGCTGCTGTTCGTCGGCGCCACCGTGATCCTCTCGCTGCTCGGAGCCAGAGAGCTGGTCGCGCCGGCCGCGACCTCGCCGGCGGCGGCGGTCGGTGCGAGCGTCGACCATCGCGCCGAGGACCTCGCCCAACGCTTCGCACGCGCCTACCTCAGCTTCGACCCGGCGCAACCCGGCGCGCGCGAGCGCCGGCTTCGCGGTCTGGTCCCCGACGACCTGGAGCTCGACGCCGGACTCGTCGCACGCGAGCCCCAGCGGGTGCTGTGGACGCAGGTCGCTCAGAACCAGGAGGCGATCGCCGGCGGGCGGGTGATCGTCGCCGCCGCGGGCGTCTCGACCCAGACCGACCCCGTCTACTTGGCGGTGCCGGTCTTCCGCGACGACGTG
>WHSW01000330.1 GCA_009379895.1 Solirubrobacterales bacterium | reverse complement strand
GCTGCGGCATCGCGCGCCGAGGGTAGCGCCTGCCCACGCGCCGCGATGCCGGCCCGTCCCCGGGTGGCGCGAGCGTGTCTGCCATTATTAGCCGTCGTGTCCGCGGCCGACACAACCATGTCCCCTGCGCCCGAGACGGCGCCCGCGCCCCCCGCCTCGACGAACGGGGGCTCCTTCGACCTGATGATCGAGGTCGACGGCCGGATGGTCCCCAACTACGACGCGACGATCAAGCCGTTCGAGGAGGGCGACGTCGTCTCCGGCGAGGTCGTCCGGATCGACAAGGACGAGGTCCTGGTCGACATCGGCTACAAGTCCGAGGGGGTCATCCCGGCCAACGAGCTCTCGATCCGCCGCTCGGTTGATCCCTCCGAGGAGGTCTCGCTCGGCGAGCAGGTCGACGCCCTGGTGCTCACCAAGGAGGACCAGGAGGGCCGCCTCGTGCTCTCCAAGAAGCGGGCTCGCTTCGAGAAGGCATGGCGCAAGATCGAGGCCGCCTCCGAGTCCGGCGAGCCGGTCGACGGCACGGTGATCGAGGTCGTCAAGGGCGGCCTGATCCTCGACCTCGGCGTGCGCGGCTTCCTGCCCGCGTCGCTGGTCGACATCCGGCGCGTCCACAACCTCGACGAGTTCAAGGGCCAGACGCTCGAGTGCAAGGTGATCGAGCTCAACCGCTCGCGCAACAACGTCGTCCTCTCGCGCCGCGCGGTGCTCGAGGAGGAGCGCAAGGAGGTCCGCGAGCAGATCCTCGGCCGCCTCCAGCCCGGCCAGGTCGTCGAGGGCAAGATCTCGAACATCGTCGACTTCGGCGCCTTCGTCGACCTCGAGGGGATCGACGGGCTGATCCACATCTCCGAGCTCTCCTGGAGCCACGTCAACCATCCCTCCGAGGTGCTCTCGATCGGCGAGACGGTGCGGGTCAAGGTGCTCGACATAGACCGCGATCGCCAGCGCATCTCGCTCGGGCTCAAGCAGACCCAGGAGGACCCGTGGCAGACGGTCCTCAACGAGTACAAGCCCAACGACATCCTCGAGGGCAAGGTGACCAAGGTCGTCGCCTTCGGCGCCTTCGTTGAGATCGTCCCCGGGGTCGAGGGCCTGGTCCACATCTCCGAGCTCGCCGAGCATCACGTCGAGACCCCGGGCGAGGTCGTCCAGCCGGGGCAGGAGGCCTGGGTGCGGATCCTCGAGATCGACGAGGAGCGGCGGCGGATCTCGCTCAGCGTCAAGCGCGCCCAGCGCAACGACAACCTCCCACTGCGAGACCTGATCCCGCCCGAGCTGCAGCCGGAGAACCAGCAGCCGGCGGCGCGCCCCGACGAGGTCCCCGACCTCGATCTCTCCGAGGAGGTGTTCGCCGACGCGCCCCCGGCCGAGCCGCCCGCCGCGGATGCACCGGCCGAGCCGCCCGCCGCGGACGCGCCGG
>WHSW01000032.1 GCA_009379895.1 Solirubrobacterales bacterium | reverse complement strand
GAACAGCGGCCCGAAGATCGACAGCGGGCTGTAGGTGATCGAGAGCAGCAGGGCCATCCAGAGCCCGGTGCCCGTCGTTGATCGCAGCGAGAAGGCATCGCTGGGCAGCAGCGGCGCCGCCGCCGCCGGCGAGCCTGGCACCCGTCCGGGCCGGGTAGGCTGCGCCACGTGGAGGCGGCCACCAAGGCGCAGCCCGAGGGCGAGGCCGAGCACGAGGTCTCGTCGTTCGCGAAGTCGCTCTTCCTCGGCGAGATCCCTGAGCACCTCGCGTTTCCCTGGCCCTCCCCCGACCCCGACGAGCAGCAGCGGATCCGCGAGCTGAACGCCGCCGCTCGCGAGATCGGCTCGCGGATCGATCAGCGCAAGGTCGAGGAGAAACGGTGGATCGGCGACGACGTCGTCCGGGAGCTCGGCGAGGCGGGGCTCTGCGGCCTCTACGTCGACGAGCGCTACGGCGGCCAGGGGCTCTCGCAGACCGGCTACGCGCGGGTCTTCGAGACCCTCGCGCAGATCGACGCGACGCTCTCGATCGTGCTCGGAGTGCACCAGTCGATCGGCTTCAAGGGCATCAACATGTTCGGCAGCGACGCCCAGAAGGAGCGCTTCCTGCCCGACCTCGCCGCCGGGCACAAGCTGGCCGGCTTCGCGCTCACCGAGCCCGACGCGGGCTCGGACGCCTACGAGCTCAAGTCGCGCGCCGTCCAGCAGCCCGACGGCTCGTGGGTGCTCAACGGCGAGAAGCGCTACATCGGCAACGGCGCGAAGGGCGACGTGTTCACCGCCTTCGCCCGCTGCGAGGTCGACGGTAAGGATCGCCACATCGCCCTGGTCCTCGAACGGGGGATGAAGGGGTTCGAGGTCGGCGAGCGCTACGACACGATGGGCCTGCGCGGCAACGACCTGCGCCGCCTGTACTTCCACGACGTCCGGGTCCCGGCCGAGAACGTGCTCGGCGAGCCGGGCGAGGGCTTTCGGATCGCGATGCAGGTGCTCAACAACGGGCGCATCGGGCTCGGCACCGGCTCGGTGGGGGCGACGAAGCGGCTCCTCGATCTGGCGATCGACCACGTCAACGAGCGCCGTCAGTTCGGCCGCCCGCTCGCCGACTTCGAGCTCGTCCAGGAGAAGATCGCCTGGATGGTCTCCTACCTGTTCGGGCTCGAGTCGATGTGCTACCTGACCTGCGGCCTGGTCGACGGCGGGATCGAGGACTACTCGCTGGAGTCGGCGATCTGCAAGGTCTCGGGCACCGAGTTCCTCTGGTACGCCGCCAACCGGGCGCTGCAGCTGAGGGGCGGGGCCGGCTACATGCGCGACGAGCCCTACGAGAAGATCCTCCGCGACATCCGCATCTTCCCGATCTTCGAGGGCGCCAACGACGTCATGCGGGCGTTCATCGCGCTCTCGGGGATGCGCCCGCTCGGCGAGAAGTTGAGCGAGGTCGGCCAGCTCAACCTCGGCGACCCGATCGGGACGATCGGGGTGGTCATCGACTACGTCTCCGAGCGCATCCAGCGCGAGGTGCGCCCGGAGCGGATCTCCCTGGCGCACCCCGAGCTCGCCGAGCACGCCGACGACGTCTCCGAGCAGGTCAAGGAGCTTCGCGGGGCGACCGAGAAGCTGCTGCGGACGCACCGCAAGGAGATCGTCGACCGCCAGTTCCAGCAGCGGCGGCTCTGCGACGCGGTCTCCGACATCTACGCCCAGATCGCGGTGCTCTCGCGGGTCTCGAGCATCTTCGCCGACCAGGGCGTCGAGCCCTCGGGCCAGGAGCGCTACATCGCCGACACCTTCTGCGCTCGCGCCGCCCACCGGGTGCGCTCGAACCTGGGCCAGATCGAGTCCAACGACGACGAGCGCATGGCGGCGATCGCCAAGCTCGCCTACAGGCGCGGCGAGTACGGCTACGCGCTGTTCTCGGACTGAGTGCTGCGTCAGGCGCCCGCGCGGCACCGGATCCGCAGCTTGCCGAGCTTCTCCTCCTGGCTGCTCGCGTCCCGGTCCAGGGCCTTGACGACCACGCGGTAGGGCCGGGGCGCGCAGACGCCGCTCGCGAAGCGGGCCGCGACGACGAGCACCATGGTCCGCTTCGACCGCTTGACGAGCCGGCTGCGCCGGAGGTCGACCCGCAACGGACCCGCCTCGAGCCGGCCGCCGCCGAGCCTGCGGCCCAACCCCCAGTAGCCGGTGCTCGGATCCTGCAGCGACAGCGAGCGGTCGCGGACCGAGTACTGCAGCGAAGCCACCGTCCGCCGCCGCGCGACCCGGAGATAGATCGTGTCGAGCCGGCTCCAGGCCCGTGGGTGGCGCCAGCTGAAGCGCAGCTTGCGGGCGTGCCCCGCGGGGACCGCGCGCGGCCGCAGCCCGGCGGTCCCGACCGTTCCGCTCTCCAGGTAGTCGAGGGTCCCGTCGCGGTCGGTATCGACCGCCCTGCCGATCGCCGGGTGGACGTTGACCGAGCCGTGGCCGGGGATGTGCCGCTTGCTGAACCCGTTGGCGTCCATCACGAACAGGGCGGTCGGCCCGAGGACGGGGAAGACGCTCTTGAAGAAGGCGATCTTCGAGCCGTCCCTGGAGATGAACGGGTCGACGGCGCCGTTGGCGAGATCGCCGGTCAGATCGCCGTCGAGCGGCGCGATCAGGTCGTTTTCGATGATCGGGGCGCCGGTCTCGGCGTCGATCCGGTAGATGTTGCCGAACGGGCTCGAGAAGGGCGCCCGCTGGGAGGTGATCAGCAGCTGGTCGCCGCCCGGCGAGTAGGTCGCGTCGTGGTCCTCTCCGGGGGTCGAGGTGACGCGATGCTCGTCGCTGCCGTCGACGTTGACCGTGAAGACGTCCTTCTCCTCGGGGGCCAGCAGGCGGCTGAAGGCGAGTCGCTGGCCGTCGGGCCTCCACGCCGGCTCGATCTCCTGCGCCGAGCTCGTCGTGACCTGGATCGGATCGCTGAGGTCGTCGAGGGGCGCCCTGACGACGTCGAGGCCGCCGAAGCGCTCGCTGACCCAGGCGACCTGGGAGCCGTCCGGCGAGATCACGGGCTCGGTGTCGAGCCCCGGGCTGTCGGTGAGCTTCTCCTGCCCCGAGCCGTTGACGTTCATGATCCAGATCTCCCAGTTGTTCTTGTCGTCACGGTTCGAGGCGAAGATGATCCGGCGGTTGTCGGGCGAGAACGAGGGGTGATCGTCGGGCAGGTTGAGGCCGTGGTCGTCGAGCTCGCGGTTGAAGTTGGCGAACTCGGTCAGCTGGCGCTGCTGGGTGCCGTCCTCGCGGGAGATGTAGATGCCCCCGTCGTTGACGCCGTTGAGGAAGTTGACATCGACCCCGCTCGCCCAGGTGATCAGGCGCGGCAGCGTCGGGACGAAGCCGGGGGCGGGCCCGTGGTGGTGGTCCCCGGGCCGGTCGTCGAGCAGGGGCGAGCTGCACTGCACCCCTTCGCACGGTGGCGGCAGGCGCTCGACCGTCGCCAGGTCGGCGATCTCCTCCTTGTGGATCGCCAGGGCGCCGCCGGCGAGCGCGATCAGGCCGCCGAGCAGGACCAGCACACCCACCAGCGTGGCGACGAGGGCGGGCCGCGGCCGTGATCGAGGATGCCTGCGCACGAGACGAGGCTCTCACGGCAATCGCGACCCGCGGTATGGGGGAAACCACCTAAATCGAGCGCGCAATCGGGGCACTGTTGCGCAGACTGTGGCGATTCCCTGGCCGATGACCATGGTAAACTGGTCATGTGACTGAGAAGACGATCAGCGCGAGCAAGTTCAAGGCCGAGTGCCTGGGGCTCCTGGACACGGTTGCGCAGACAGGCCGCGAACTGGTGATCACCAAGCGCGGCAAGCCGGTGGCGAGGGTCGTCGCGGTCGACGACCCACCCTCCCTGCGTGGAAGCGTCAAGTTCCTGGTCTCCGACGAGGAGTTGATCGCACCGCTGGGCGAAACCTGGAACACCGAGATCGAGTGATCGTCCTCGACACCCACGCGTGGCTGTGGTGGGTGGTCGCGCCGAGTCGCATGAGCGACTCGGCCCAGGACGCAATCGACCGGGCGGAGTCGGTAGGGATCCCTGCGATCTGCGCACTCGAGGTCGCGACCCTCCACTCACGGAAGCGGATCGAGCTGCTTCGCCCCTTGGCGGAGTGGGTTCGGCTCGCCCTCGCCCATCCACGGATCATCGAGCTCCCGATCACGGCCGAGATCGCAGTCGCCGCGGGCACCCTCGATCGGGACCGATTTCCTGGCGACCCGGCGGATCGACTGATCTATGCGACCGCCTGCGCAACGGCGGCGCGTTTGGTGAGCGCCGACCGGTCGATCGGGGAGTTCGACCCGGCTCGGGTCGTCTGGTAGTCAGATCGCCGCGCCGAGCCGGCGGCGAAGCTCCGCCTCGGCCAAGCCCTCGACCCGGACGAGCTTGTCGCGCGAGCGCTCGCCGCGAACGACGCTGACGGCCCCGCGGGGCACCCGTGCGCGCTTGGCGATCACCCTGCAGACGGCGCGGTTGGCGCGCCCCTGAACCGGCGGCGCACCGACTCGGACGAGGATCCGGCCGTCGCGCTCGCCGGCGATCTCGTCGCGCCCCGCGCGCGCCTGGACCCGGACCTCCAGCTCGGCCCTGGGAGGGCCGGGCGTCAGCTCAGCCGCTCGACGACCATCGCCTCGCCCTGGCCGCCGGCGACGCACATGGTCTCCAGGCCGACCGCGTGGTCGTCGGTCTCCATCGCGTTGAGCAGGGTGGTCATGATCCGCGCCCCGGTCATCCCGAACGGGTGGCCGAGGGCGATCGCGCCGCCGTGGGTGTTGAGCTTGTCGAGCGGGATCTCGCACTCGTCCATGATCGGGATCACCTGCGCGGCGAACGCCTCGTTGAGCTCGACCACGTCGATGTCGGAGATCGACATCCCGGTCCGCTCGAGCACCTTCTTGATCGCGCCGATCGGGGCGACGCCCATGTACTCGGGCTCGTTGCCCCAGGTGGCGGCGCTCAGGATCCGCGCCCGCGGCGCGAGCCCGAGCTCCTTCGCCCTCGTATCCGACATCACCAGGACCGCCGCCGCGCCGTCGTTGAGCGGGCAGGAGTTGCCGGCGGTGATCCCGCCGCCGCCGAACGCCTCGGGCAGCTCGGCGAGCTTCTCGAGCGTCGACGAGGCGCGCGGGCCGTCGTCCTTGGCCACCTCGTTGCCCTCGGCGTCGGCGACCGGGACGATCTCGCGGTCGAAGTACCCATCCTCCTGCGAGGCGACGGCGAGCTCCTGGGAGCGCTGGGCGTACTTGTCCATGTCGGCCCGGCTGACCTCGTAGCGGTCCGCGACGTTGACCGCCGTCAGCCCCATCTCGATGTAGGCGTTCGGCGTGCCGTCCTTGCCCTGCAGCAGCTCGTTCTGGTCCGCGACGCCGGCGGGCTCGGTTCGCTCGTTGTAGCGACTCACCCATTCGACGCCGGCGGCCACGTAGGCGTCTCCCTCCCCGGCCTTGACCGCGTTCGCGCAGTGGCGGATCGCGTCGAGGCTCGAGGCGCAGTACCGCGACACCGTCACCCCGTTGACCGTCTCGGGCAGCCGCTCGGAGAGCAGCGCGATGATCCGGCCGACGTTGAACGCCTGCAGGCCCTGCGGCATACCGCAGCCGCAGATCACGTCCTCGATCGTCTCCGGCGCGACGTCGGGGTTGCGCTCGAGCAGCCGGTCGACCACGTAGGCCGCGGTCTCGTCGGGACGAAGCTGGGCCAGCGAGCCCTTGAAGGCCCGCCCGATCGGGCTGCGGACGGCGTCGACGATCACGGCTTCGGGCATCTGACGGAGGCTCCTTCGGTAGGTAGGTGGGGCCGCAGATGGTATTCATCCAGCTGTGAGCGATGAGGCCGCGACCGAGACCGCGCTCGCGCCCGAGCGCGCGGCCGAGCTGATCGCGGCCGACGCCGAGCTGATCGACGTCCGCCGGCCCTACGAATGGGACGGCGGGCGAATCCCCGGCTCGCGCAACATCGAGGTCAACGAGCTGCCCGCGGCGGCGGAGTCGATCAGCAAGGACCGCGTGGTGATCTTCTACTGCCGCGCCGGCAACCGTTCGGCGATGGCGGCCGAGGCCTTCCGCCAGGCGGGCTTTGACGCTCACAGCCTCGCCGGCGGAATCGAGGCCTGGGCCGCGGCGGGGCAGCCGCTGGAGCCCGACGGCGGCGAGGTCCGCAAGCCGCTGCCCGCGTCATAGATGAGGCTGTGGCGAAAGAAGCGCGCGGACGCCGAGACGCCCGAGCCGGTCACCGGCGACCAGGCCGGTGCGAAGCCGGCGGCCGGTGGCGACGACGAGCGGCCCCCGGCGGGTGGCGCTAAGCCGGCGGCGGGTGGCGCGGCGCCGGCGCCCGGCACCGCGAAGCCCGCGAAGCCCGGCTCGACGGGCTCAACCCCCGCGACCGGAGCCGAGCCCGCGAAGCCCGGCGCACCCCCGGCGACCGGAGCCGAGCCCGCGAAGCCCGGCACTCCCCCGGCAACCGGAGCCGAGCCCGCGAAGCCGGGCGCACCCCCGGAGACCGGCACCGGGCCCGCCAAGCCCGGCGCGAAGCCGACCACGGGCGCCCAGCCGGCCGCCCAGGCCGAGACCGACGACCCGGCCGCGAAGCTCCAGGCGCGCGTGGACCGGCTCGAGCGGCGCCTCGGGGTCCGCACCTACGCCCTCGGCGCGGCGGTGGTGCTCGCGCTCGCGGCGGGAATCGTCGGCGTCGTCCTTGGGGTCAGCGCCAAGGATGAGAGCGCGACCAAGGACGAGGTCCGCGCCCTTCGCGATCAGGTCGAGTCGGTCCAGCAGGAGGCGGCCCAGGCCACCGAGGAGGACCTCGCGGCCGTCACCGACCGCCTTGACGGACTCGAGGGCCGGATCAACTCGGTCGCGGGCGATCAGCGCACCGCGGGGAGCGAGCTCTCGGTCGTCCAGGACGACATCGACGAGCTGCGCAACCAGATCTCGGGGCTCGAGCGCTCCGCGCAATCGAACCCCAACCCGCTCGGCGACGTCGGCGGCGGCGGCAATCGCTAGCGGGGTCCGCCGGCCGGATCGCCTCGCGCGCCGTCCCCGGCTCGGCCAGATCGCCTCGCGCTCCGTCGCCGGCCGATCCGACCGCCCCGGCAGCATTTGTATCGAAACGCACTAGTAGAGGGCGCGGGCGTCCGACGGCTGCTCTACGGTCGCGCGAATCCCACCCTCGAAAGGAGAGTTCCATGCCCGAGGGTTATTGCGTCAAGGAACGCAAGAAGGTCGAGATCAAGGACGCTCACCAGGTGACGATGAAGAACGGGCGGCCGGCGATTCAGGGCACCTGCCCCGACTGCGGCACGAAGATCTTCAAGATCGGCAAGCTCGAGGCGTAGCGGACGCGGACGGGCGCGCGACGGCGGTGACGCGGTCGCGGTGACCTGAGTCGAAGTCCGCCGCGGCGGGCGATGTACGCGGTGACCGCGGTGCGGGACACCGGTCGAGCCGAGCGCATCGGAGTGTGATGTCACCATCACTTCGCGCGCCCATTCGGTGGAAGAATGGGCCCGAGGACCGATGGCGATCCAGCAATCGCAGAAGCCGCTCGAGCTGATTCTGGCGCGGAACCTGCTGACCAGCGTCTCGACCCCTGCCTTCCTGCTCGATGCGGAGTCGGCCGTGGTCTTCTACAACGAGGCCGCGGGCGCCCTGCTCGGGCGACCGTTCGAGGACTCGGGTCGGATGAGCGCCGCGCAGTGGACGGGCGCCTTCGGCCCGTTCGACGGGGACGGCACGCCGGTCGAGGTCGACAGCCTCGCGGTCACCGACGCGATTCGCGCCGGCCGTCCCGCGCACGGGACGTTCGAGATCCGCGCCGCGGACGGCGAGCGCACGGCGGTCGAGGCGAGCGCGTTTCCGATCGTCGCCTCCCCGAACGGCGCCTCCGGGGCGATGGTCCTCTTCTGGCCGCTCGATCGAAACGAACCGACCCGCTGATGCTCGGCGTGGCCCCCAAACCCCGACACCCCCGGACGCGAAGCCGAGGAGGTGTCGGGCCGTGATCTTGAAGGTCTGGGGCGCGCGGGGGTCGGTGCCGGCCCCGGGCCCGCGGATGAACCGCTACGGCGGCAACACCTCCTGCCTCCAGCTCAGCCTCCCCAACGGCGAGGAGCTGATCCTCGACGCCGGGACCGGGATCCGCAACCTCGGCCTCGAGCTCGCGGGGCGCAGGCGGATCCACATCCTGCTCACCCACCTGCACCTCGATCACATCCAGGGGTTGATGTTCTTCCCGCCCTGCTTCCGGGCTGAGGTCGAGATCGTGATCTGGGGCCCGGCGTCGCCCGAGGCCTCGCTCGAGGAGCGGATCGCGCGCTACATCTCGGCGCCCCTCTCGCCCGTCGAGGTCCGCGAGCTGCCCTGCTCGGTCTCCTTCCGCGACACCCCGGCCAGCGAGTGGGAGCTCGGCGGGGCGACGATCCGCGCCGAGTCGGTCACCCACCGAGGGCCGACGCTCGGCTACCGGATCGCCTGCGGCGAGACGACGATCGCCTACGTTCCCGACCACGAGCCCGCGCTCGGCGCCCCGCTCGCGGGGCTCGAGCCCGAGTGGATCTCGGGCTTCGACCTCGCCCGCGACGTCGACCTGCTGGTCCACGACTGTCAGTACGGAGACGAGGAATACCCCGAGCACGTCGGCTGGGGGCACTCGCGCCTCTCCGACACGCTCACCTTCGCCCAGCGGGTCGGCGCTCGCCGCCTGCTGCTCTTCCACCACGACCCGCTGCACTCCGACGAGCGGCTCGACGAGCTCGGCGTCGACGCGAGGCGCTCCTGGCGGGCGCTCGGCCGGGACGCGAGCGAGATCGAGATGGCGGCCGAGGGCGCCGGCGTCGAGGTCGAGCCGGCCGTCCCGGCGATGCACGCCTGAGCTCGGGCGCCCGCGGGCGTCGGGGGGCCCGCCGATCCGACCGGCGGTACAAGCGGGGGCCGGCGAAGTTTCGACATCGGGACAACGACCCGCCGCCCGCGCGGGCATACCGTCGGCGGCGATGTCAGAACCCGACCATCGGCCGGAGGGCGCGGCGGAGAGGACAGGCGAATGAAGAAGCGGGTGGGCCTCGGCGCCGCGATGGCGCTCGCAGCACTGTTGATCATGCCCGGGTCGGCGCTGGCCCAGGGCCAGGCGGCGGCCGTCGACGTGATCAAGGGCGAGCTCGACATCACCTGGGTGATGGTCGCCTGCGTGCTCGTCCTCTTCATGCAGGCCGGGTTCCTCTTCCTCGAGATCGGCTTCTCCAGGCAGAAGAACGTGGGCGCCGGGGTGGCGAAGGTGCTGGTCAACCTGGGCGTTGTGACGCTCGCCTGGTGGGCGGTCGGCTTCGGGATCTCATCGCTGACCGGGAACAAGCTGTTCGGCACCGAGGGCTTCTTCTTCCATCACGGCCAGGAGATCGGGGGCGTCGCGGTCGGGGGGAGCGAGACCGCGCTGATGCTGTTCGGGATGCTGTTCTGCGCCGTCTCGCTGGCGATCGTCTGGGGCACCACGCTGGAGCGGATCAAGTTCGCCGCCTACGCGATCTACGCCGCGGTGTTCGGGGCGATCATCTATCCGCTGATCGCCCACGGCGTCTACGGCGGCGGCCTGCTCGCCGACGTCGGCGGCAGGCCGGTGATGGACTTCGCCGGCTCGTCGGTCGTCCACCTGACGGGCGCGGTCGGCGCCTTCGCGGCCCTGCTGCTGCTCGGCCCGCGGCTCGGCAAGTACGCCCCTGACGGCAGGCCGCGAGCGATCCCCGGCCACTCGATGCCCCTGGTCGGGCTCGGGGTGATGATCCTGTGGGTCGGCTGGTACGGCTTCAACGCCGGCTCGACCTTCGGCACGTCGGGCAACCTGATGGCCGAGGTGGCCCTCAACACCCAGCTCGCCGCCGCCGCGGGCGTGCTCGGAGCGAGTGCGGTCTCGTACATGAAGACCAAGTCGGTCGACGTCGGGATGGCCGGCAACGGGGCGATCGCCGGGCTGGTCGCGATCACCGCGCCCTCCGGCTACGTCGAGTTCTGGGCCGCGCCGATCATCGGCCTGGTCGGCGGGGTGATCGTCGTCTACGGCGTCTACGCGATCGACAGGTACCTCGACGACCCGGTCGGGGCGCTCTCCGCGCACGGTCTCGCCGGCATCTGGGGCACCCTCGCGGTCGGCCTGTTCGGCTCCGAGCGCCTGATCCTCGACGGCGCCGCGCCCGGCGTCTGGTACGGGATCTTCGGCGACGCCTCGCTGGGCGCCACGATCGGCCAGCTCGCCGTCCAGGCGGTCGGGGTCGCGGCGACGTTCACGGTCGTCTTCGGGCTCTCCTACGCCACCTTCTTCGCGATCAAGAGGACGATCGGGCTGCGCGTCTCCGAGGACGAGGAGCAGGCCGGGTTGGACATATCCTCCCACGGCATGTACGGGCTGCCGGAGGCGTTCATCCCGCCGGAGGAGTACCCGGGCGCGGATCACCGCATTCCGACGCCCGCCGGCTCCCCCGCGCGCGCCCCGGCGGTGGCTGCCGACCGCCTGAGCGAAGCGTAGGAAGGACCAGATGAAGAAGATCGAGGCGTTCATTCGCCACGAGGCGTTCGAGCCGATCCGCGCCGAGTTGCTCGAGAAGGGCTTTCCGTCCCTCTCGATCGGCGAGGTGAAGGGCTCGGGGCGCCAGAAGGGGATCGTCGAGAGCTACCGCGGCTCGCGGCTGACGGTCAACGTCCGGCCGAAGCTGAAGATCGAGTGCGTGGTCGAGGACCGCGACAAGTCGGTCGTCGTCGAGACGATCCTCAAGCACGCCCGCACCGGCGACGTCGGCGACGGCAAGATCTTCGTCATCGACGTCGAGGAGGCGATCCGGATCCGCACCGGCGAGGAGGGCGACGACGTGCTGCAGGCCCACGCCGAGTCGGAGATCCCGGGCTGAGGTCCGGCGCGGCGCTGACCGTCTAACGCTTGCGATCGCGGTGATGCGGACCGTGGGCAGGCACTAACGGGTGCTCTCGGATGCTGCCTCGGCGGGTCCGACCGCTCATTCGGAGCGACCTTGCGAGCTGCTCGGCACTGACTCGCCGCCGACCCGCTGCATAATCTCGACATGGCCGTTCGTCGACCGAAGGCGGGCCGGGTCGTGATGCTCAGGGACGTCGCCGATGCGGCCGGCGTACATCTGGCAACCGCGTCGCGGGCGCTCAACGAGGAAACCCGCTGGCGCGTGAGCGAGGCCACGGCACAGCGGGTGATCGCGGCGGCCGAGGAACTCGGATACCTGCCGAACCCGATCGCGCGTGGCCTGGCGACCAGCCGCTCCTACACGGTCGGGGCCCTGATCCCCGACTTCACGAACCCGCTCTTCCCGCCGATCATGCGGGGCATCCAGGACGGACTCGAGGCGGCCGGCTACACAGCGCTCGTGACGAACACGGACAACGACCCCGACAGGGCTCTCCTCGGCATGCGCGCGATGAGGGCCCGGCAGGTCGACGGCATCATCAGCGCGACCGCGCGCAGCGACGACCCGCACCTCGAGGAGCTCATCGAGGGCGGCCCAGAGCTGGTCCTGGTTAACCGCTGGCTTCCTGGCCTGCCGGTCAGCTCGGTGAGGGCGGACGACACCATCGGTCAGCGTCTCGCAGTCGAGCACCTCATCGAGCTGGGCCATCGGCGGATCGCGTACCTGGGCGCGCCGCTGGCGTACTCGACGGGCGCGGAGCGCCACGACGCCTTGCGCGCTGCGATGGATGAGGCCGGGATCGCCGTAGAGTCGGACCTCGTGGCGGTCGGCCGCGACGTGAACGAAGCTGAAGGAGCTCGGCTTACCCGGTTAGTCCTGGACGGGGGAGCGCAGCGGCCGACGGCGTTCGCCGCCGCAAACGACCTGCTGGCGCTCGGCTGCCTCGACGTACTCGCCGAGCGCGGGATCGACTGTCCAGGCGAGGTCTCGGTCACGGGATTCGGCGACGTGCCCTTTGCGCCGCGCTTCCAGCCGCCCCTTACCACGGTGCGGATCCCCCAGTACGAGATGGGCGCCACCGGGGCGCAGCTCATGCTCGAGCGACTCGGGGACCCAGGCTCCGAGCCCCGACACGTGACGCTCGAGCCGAAGCTCGTCGTGCGGAGCTCCACCGCGCCACTCGCCGCGGGCGCCTAGCCGGAAGACACCGGGTTGACAGCCTGCGATTTGGCATGGTAGCTTGTGCAAGCGCTTGCAGCAAACGTTTGCAGCAAGCGCTTGCCAAACCCGGCGGGAGGCCGTTGGGCTCAGCGAGGACGAGGAGGCCGGAGTGAGAGGTAGGAGAGTGTCCTTGGCGCTGGTGGCGCTAACCGCGGCGGCGTTCGGGGCGGCCGGATGTGGCGACGATGACGGCGGAAGCAGCGAGGGCCCGATCAGGGTTGGAATCTCACTTCCGTTGACCGGTCTGGCGTCCCAGCCCGGCAAGGCCGCTCAGCAGGGCTACGAGGTCTGGCAGGCGATGGTCAACGAGAACGGCGGCCTGCTCGATGGGCGTGAGGTCGAGCTGGTGATCCGCGACGACGCAAGCAACCAGAACATGGTGACCGCCGACTACAACGCGCTGATCAGCCGCGAGAAGGTCGATCTGCTCCTCGGCACCTTCTCGTCCCTGCTCAACGCCCCCGCGTCGGCGGTGGCGGAGCGCAACCGGATGCTCTTCGTCGAGCCCGCGGGCGGTGCGCCCGAGCTGTTCGAGCGCGGCTTTGAGTTCCTCTTCTTCGCACAGCAGTCGACGGCGGATCGCCAGGGCGACGCCTGGGCCGAATGGGTGACGAACCTGCCACAGGGCGAGCGGCCGCAGACGGCGGCGTATCCATCGCTGGATGACCCATTCTCGACGGTCACCATCGATGGCATCCGGGAGAAGCTCGAGGCGGCCGGGATCCGAACCGTCTACGAGGAGGTATACCCGCAGGGCACGAGCAACTTGGACGCGATCGCGAACACGGTCAAGGCGAGCGATCCGGACCTGGTCGTCCACGGGGCGGGCCCCGAGGACGGTGTCAGCATGATCCGCTCGTTCCGGAAGCTGAACTTCACCCCGGGCATGCTCTACCAGACGACCGCGCCGTCGCTGGGCAACCAGTATGCGGACGCCGTCGGCGTCGAGAACACCCAGGGGATCATGTACGGCGTCAGTCACAGCGCCGAGGCCAGGACCACCGGCAACGAGGAGTTCGTCGCCAAGTACCGCGAGATGTTCGGTGGGGGCGAGGTGCCGGAGGACGCTGGCGATGCCTATGCCGCGGCCCAGGTGGTCGAGGCGGCCGTCAAGGCGGTGGGCAGCGTCGCGCGCGAGGACCAGCTCGCGCTCGCGGACTGGCTGCGGGAGAACGAGGTGGAAACCATCCTCGGCCCGCTGAGCTGGGACGAGGCGGGTCGGCCGCAAGGCGAGTTCATGGTCGGCCAGTGGCAGAACGGCAAGCCTGAGATCGTCCTGCCCGAGGCCGCGGCGACGACCGACGAGATCATCTCGTCCTGGGAGCCCCAGGACTGAGGCACTGACACGGAAGGAGATCGTGGATGAGCGAGAGCGCTGACGTAGTCGTCGCCGGCGCGGGCCACAACAGCCTGATCACGGCGGCGTACCTGACGAAGGCGGGATATGAGTGCCTGGTGCTCGACGCGCGCCCGATCCCGGGCGGCGGCGCGGCGACCGAGCAGCTCGGCGCGTTCGGGCCCGACTACCGGATCGACAGCTGCTCGACCGGGCACACGCTGATCCGGGTCAACCCGGTGCTCCTCGCGGACGAGCTCGGCCTGCACGCGGACTACGGGCTCGAGTACATCGAGCCCGACCCGGTTGCCCACGTGGCATTTCCCGACGGCGAGCAGCTCACGCAATGGCTCGACCTGGACCGCACCTGCGAGGAGATCGCGCGCTTCTCCGCGCGCGACGCCGAGGCCTACCGGCGGCTGATCGCTGAGTACGACGAAGTCAAGCTCATCTACGCCCTCTCGCGGCTGACGCCGCCCGGGTTCGGCCCGCCGCTCGAGCAGCTCCTGCTCGACCATCCGCGGGGACGGATCTGGTTGCGGCGCAACGCGATCACGGCCTGGGAGGTGATCCGGCGGGAGTTCGAGGAGCGCCACGTCCAGGCGTTCGTGACCTGGCAGGCACTGCAGACCGCGGTGCCGCTCGACGCGCCCGGCTCGGGCGTGAACGTCTACTCCCTCCTGTTCGCTCGCCAGTCGCGGAGCTGGTCGATCCCGCGCGGTGGGTCGGGCTCCCTGACGCAGGCGCTGGTGCGCTACCTCGAGGACAACGGCTCGCGGGTGGTCTGCGGCCGGCGCGTCACGGAGCTGGTGCTCCAGGGCGGACGGTGCGTCGGCGTCGAGACCGAGGATGGCGAGCGCTGGCTCGGCAGCAAGGCGGTGCTGTCGACAGTCCACGTCAAGCACCTCGTCGAGATGGCGCCGGCGGATACCTGGGGTGAGGAGTTCATCTACGGCGTCGAGACCTACGACCTCGGCATGCCGGGAATGGCGGTGTACCTGGCGACCACCGCGGAGCCGCTCTTCGTGACGCCCGACGGCGAGCGTTCGGCCGTGTCGGCGGGCACGGTGGGCTGGCCGGAGGACGTCCTCGAGCTGGGTCGCGCCATCCGCGACGGGCGTCCGTTCGACGAGACCCCGTGGCTTCTGATGGCGACGCCGACACTCGTCGACCCCGAGCGCGCCCCCGCCGGCCACCACACGGTGAAGCTGCTGAGCGGGCAGACCAAGGAACTGCCGGACCGCTACGCGAGCTGGGATGAGCGCAAGGAGGACGTCGCCGACCGCCAGATCTCCTACCTGCGGCGATTCGTGCCCAACCTGGCGCCCGAGAACATCGTGGCGCGCTACGTGAAGGGTCCCGCGGACTTCGAGCGCGACAACCCGCACATGATCGACGGCACCTTCCACGGCGGCGATCGCTCCCTCGCCTTCAGCGGCGCGAACAGGCCCGTGCCGGGATGGTCGGACCACCGCATGCCGATCCCCGGTCTCTACCAGACCGGTGGCACGACGAGCATCGGCGGCTCGATCACCGGCGTGCCGGGCCGCAACGCGGCGATCGTGATGCTGAGCGACCTCGGCGAGCAGAACCCCCAGGAGGTGATGAGTGGCCCCGGACGCGCGCGTGCAGGCAGCCATTGACCACTGGGGCCCCCGCTTCGTCCAGGCTGGGGTCGATGCGAGCGACTTTCAGGCGACGACGCGGCGGATCGAGACCTGGGACGAGTGGCTCGACGAGTGGTGCGCTAGCGGAGACGTCCACGCGGCCCTCGCGCGCGAGGCGCAGGCGGCCGGCCGGACCCTGACCGCAGGGGAGGCGTGGGCGCGAGCCGCCGTCGCCTATCACTTCGCCAAGTTCGTCTGGGTGCTTGACGCCGAACGGGCGACGGCCGCGTCGCGGAAGGCGATCGAGGCGCTCTACCGGGCGCACTCGCTGCTCGACCCGACGGCCGAGCGCGTCGAGGCGCCGCTGGACGGCTCCTATGTGGCCGCCAATCTGCGCCGGCCGCCCGACGCCGAGCGCCCACCGCTGGTGGTCTTGATCCCTGGCCTCGACTCGACCAAGGAGGAGTTTCTGCAGCTCGAGAACGTGTTCCTGGCGCGTGGGACCGCCACCGCGTCGCTCGACGGCCCGGGCCAGGGCGAGACAGGCGAGCGGCTGAGCCTGCGACACGACTACGAGGTTGCGGTGACCGCGCTTCTAGACGAGCTCGCGGGACGTGCGGACGTCGATCTCGACCGGGTGGGCGCCATGGGCGTCAGCCTCGGCGGCTACTACGCGCCGCGCGCCGCGGCATTCGAGCCGCGGGTAAAGGCGGTCGCCGGGATCAGCGGGCCCTTCAACTTCGTCCAGTTGTGGGAGCAGGCACCGCCGCTGTCACGAGAAACCTTCATCGCCAAGGCTCGTGCAGGGAGCGATGAGGAGGCTCGCCGCATCGCGGAGCGCCTCGACCTCGGGGGCGTCCTCGGCGGGCTGCGACAACCCTTCCTCGCCGTCACCGGGATGCTCGACCGGCTGGTTCCATGGCAGCAGACGGAGCGCCAGGCGCGCGAGGCCCCGAACGCGGAGTTCGTGCTCTACGAGGACGGCAACCACGGGTGCGCGAACCTCGCCTACAAGGCGCGGCCGCTCGTCGCCGACTGGCTGCGGGAGCAGCTGGCATGACCTGCCGTAGCGCCTGGCGGTCCGTCTCGATCGAGGTCAGGTCGATCCGAGCATCCGTTCGAGCAGGCGCGTCAGCGCGCGGCGCTGCTTCGCGTCGAGACGGCGAGTGATCGGGGCCAGCGCGTGGTGGATCTCGGCCTCGACGCGCACGGCGAGCTCAAGCCCGGCGCTGGTCATGAACACGTCGACGGCACGAGCATCGTCGGGGTTCTTGCCCCGCCCGAGCAGGCCCCGTCGCTCGGCGCGGTCGACCAAGCCGGACATCGTAGACCTCTCAAGCCCGAGATAGTCAGCGAGCTCGGCCATCCGGGGGCTTCGATCCCGGAGGATTCCGAGCACACGAAGCTGCGTTAGCGACATCTCGTGTTCGGCCGCAATCCGGGTGAGCACGCCCATGACGGCGAACGCGCTCTGCGCCAGGGCGTCCACGAGCGCTTCCGCACCCGGATTCGGCGTCGCGTCGTGCGTGCCCGGCGTCTCGGCCGCGCGGCTGGGTTCAGTGCCCATGGCTCTACCCTACTTGACTTAGTTCGTATCACCAACCATAATATTGGTTCGTAAGACGATCTATCTCGCAACTGGATGGGAGCCCCGCGATGCACGCAGCCGTAGTCACATCGTTCGATACGCCACCGCGGTATCTCGAGCATCCGGAGCCGGTGGCCCGCAGCAAAGGCGAGGTCGTCGTTGAGGTTCTCGCCGCGGGCCTGCACCCACGGGTGCGCTCCCAGGCGAACGGCTCTCACTATACGAGCACCGACGAACCTCCACTCGTGCCCGGCATCGACGGCGTGGTGCGCGACCCAACGGGTCGGCTCCGCTACACCGTGCTCGATGACACAGCCCTCGGGACGATGGCCGAGCGCACCGTGATCGACCTCGATCGCAGCGTTGTCCTCCCGAAGGGGATCGATCCGGTGCAGATCGCCGCGGCCATGAACCCGGCGATGTCAGCTTGGATCGCGCTGCGCCGGCGCGTCGACTTCCGGCGCCGGCAACGCGTTCTGATCCTCGGCGCGACCGGGAACGCGGGCCGAATGGCGATCCAGGTCGCCAAGCGCCTCGGCGCCTCGCAGGTGATCGCCGCCGGGCGCAATCCCGCTCGACTTGCCGAGCTGGCGGGTCTCGGAGCCGACCAGTCGTGCACCCTTGACGAGCTCGCTGAGGCGGCAGACGTCGATGTCGTCATCGACTGCGTGTGGGGTCAACCGACCGCCCGCGCCATGGCCGACATCCTGACCGCACGCCGCGACCGGGGCGCACCGTTGACCTGGATCGAGATGGGCTCGGTCGCCGGCCCGGAGGCGCCGATCCCGTCGGCGGCACTTCGCTCGGCGCGGCTTCAGATCGTCGGCAGCGGGATCGGATCCGTCCCCGGCCGCGACTTCGTCAAGGAGCTGCCAAAGCTGGCATCCGCTGTCGCCGACGGCGGCTTTGACGTGAGAGCACGAGCCGTGCCCCTCGTGGAGGTGCAGCATGCCTGGACCGCGCCCGCCGGCACATCCGAACGGATCGTCGTGGTGCCCGAACAGGGCTGAAGCAGCGCGGACATCCGGGCGGTGACTCAGTCCTCGTTCGGCAACGGCTCCGGTGGCTCCAGCCCCCAGTCGCGCATCCCCCGCTCGATCCGCCCGATCACGATCTCGACTACCCGCAGCCGGGCGTGGTGCTTCGACTCCGCGGCGACCAGCTCCCAGGGGGCGTGCGGGGAGTCGGTGCGCTCGAGCATCTCCTCGATCGCTCGCTCGTAGGCCGGGCGCCGCTCACGGTTGCGCCAGTCCTCGTCGCTGAGCTTCCAGGACTTGAGCGGATCGTCGCGTCGCGCCTCGAAGCGCCTGAGCTGCTCGGCGGGCGAGATCTGCAGCCAGAGCTTGACCACGATCGTCCCCTCGCGGACCAGCGAGAGCTCGAAGCGCTCGATCTCCTCGTAGGCGCGGGTCCACTCCTCGCGGCTCGCGTAACCCTCGACGCGCTCGACCAGTACCCGCCCGTACCAGGTGCGATCGAAGACGGCCATCTCACCCCAGCCGGGCAGGTCGTCCCAGAAGCGCCAGAGGAAGTGATGGCGCCGCTCCTCCGGGGAGGGGGCGGCGAACTGGTGTGCGCGAACGTGGCGCGGGTCGAGCGGCGAGACCAGGCGCTTGATCGCACCCCCCTTGCCGGCCGCGTCCCAGCCCTCGAACATGACCAGCAGCGGCGGGCCAAGCCGGCCCTCGCCGGTCAGGCCGGCGAGCGCCAGGCGCAGCTGGCTGAGCCGCGTCCAGGCGCGCTCGAGGCCTCGCTGCGACTCCTTCTTCGACAGCGACGCCGTCAGGTCGACCGCATCGAGGCGACTCATCGCTGCAGCGCCGCCAGCGGCACGTTGGGCCCGGGCGGCGGCGGTTCGTCGGAGAAGACCTGGAGCGCGAGCGGCAACAGCACGGTGGCGAGGAAGACCATGATCACGCCGATCGCGACCATCCAGCGTGAGCGCGAGAGATGGCCGAGGATCGCGACCGCGAAGCCGAGCCCCATCAGCGCGATGTAGGGGCCGATCGACTCGGGCAGCAGGGCGGCGGCGGCGAGCGCGCTCATGCCGTCATTATTTACCGTCGCGTCGGCCTCCCCGCTCCGCCTCGGGGACGACGCGGCCACCAAAGTAGATGAGCGAGCAGAGCACACAGACCGTCGCCGACGTCAAGCAGGGCCTCGAGCGCGTCGGCTACCTAGCCGACGAGCCCGCGGCGCTGGTCTCCTACCTGGCCCAGGAGCTGGGCAAGCCGGTGCTGGTCGAGGGGCCGGCCGGGGTCGGCAAGACCGAGCTCGCGAAGGCGATCTCACGCGCCACCGACCGCCCCCTGATCCGCCTGCAGTGCTACGAGGGCCTCGACGAGGCCAAGGCGCTGTACGAGTGGAACTACCGCAAGCAGCTGCTGCGCATCCAGGCGACCGATGAGGATTCCTGGGACGACATCTTCGCCGAGGACTTTCTGCTCAGCCGCCCGTTGCTCGCGGCGATCGCCTCCAGCGAGCCGGTCGTGCTGCTGATCGACGAGATCGACAAGACCGATCAGGAGTTCGAGGCGATGCTGCTCGAGGTGCTCTCGGACTTTCAGATCTCGATCCCCGAGCTCGGCGTGATCGAGGCGCGCACGCACCCGATCGTCGTCCTCACCTCCAACAACTCACGCGAGCTGACCGAGGCGCTCAAGCGCCGCTGTCTGTACCTGTGGCTCGACTACCCCGAGATCGAGCGCGAGATGGAGATCGTGCGCCTGCACGCGCCGGAGATCGACGAGCGCCTGGCGCGCCGGCTGGTCGAGGTCGTGCACATGGTGCGCCAGCTCGACTTAAAGAAGCCACCCTCGATCGCCGAGTCGATCGACTGGGCGCGGGCGCTGCTGCTGCTCGGGGCCGACGACCTGGACAGCTCGGTGTTCGCGCGCACGATGAGCATCATCGTCAAGCACCGCACCGACATCGATCTGGTCGCCGAGCGGGTCGGGGTGCAGCTCGGCGGGCCGCCCGGCCTCGAGGCCGAGGCGGCCGGATGACGGAGGCGCTGCCCCCTCACCTGGCGCCGCGCATCGCCTCCTTCTGCGAGCGGCTGCGCGACGAGGGGGTGGCGGTCGGGACCTCCGAGCTGCTCGACGCCTTCGCGGCGCTCGAGCGGGTGCCGTGGGGCGATCGCGCCGACTTTCGCGAGGCGCTCGCGGCGACCCTGGCCAAGTCGCAGGAGGACAGGCGCGTGTTCGAGCTGCTCTTCGAGCGCTTCTTCTTCCGCGCCGCCGAGGCGGAGGCGCTCGGGCGCGAGATCCGCGAGGACCGCCGCTACGACGGCGGCGATCGGCTCGACCTCGACGAGCTGCGCGAGGCGATTCGCCAGGCGATCGCCGAGGGCACCGACGGCGAGATGAGCGACGCCGCCCGGCTCGCGATCGCCGCCTTCGGGCGCCGGGGCGAGGGCTCGGGCGTGGTCGGCGTCGACGTGCAGCGGATCCGCCGCACGCTCGGGCTGCAGGCCGGCCAGCGCGAGGCGGGGGACGAGCCGGCGCTCGACCGCGAGCAGATCCAGGCCTTCGAGCGCCACCTGCGCCGCGAGCTCGAGCGGGCGCTGATCGAGCGCACCGAGACGCTCCCACCGTCGCGCCCGCTCGCCGAGCTCGACCGCGCGCTGCCGACCCGCCCGACCCAGGACCTGGCCGCGGTCCACCGCGCCGTCGCCCAGCTCAAGCGCCGCCTGGCGACGCTCGGGCACGAGCAGCGGGGCCGCAAGCGGGCGGCGACGGTCGACATGCGGCGCACGATGCGCGCCTCGCTGGAGACCGGCGGCGTGCCGCTGCGCCTTCGCTACCGCCAGCAACGCCCGCGCCGGCCCGAGATCTACGTGCTCTGCGACGTCTCGACCTCGGTCACCTCGGCGAGCGTCTTCTTCCTCTCCGTGCTGCATGCCCTGCACGACTCGTTTCGCAAGCTGCGCAGCTTCGTCTTCATCGAGCGGATCTCCGAGGTCACCGAGGTCTTCGAGCGCGAGCGTGACTTCCGCGCCGCCTCGGAGAAGATCAGCCGCGAGGGCGGCGTCGCCGACGTCTCCGGCTACACCGACTACGGTCGCGTCTGGCTCGAGTTCTTCGACGAGATCTCCGACGACCTCGGCCCGCGCTCGACCGTGATCGTGCTCGGCGACGCGCGCACCAACGGCCGCGAGCCGCACGCGGAGGTCTTCGCCCGGCTATCCGAGCGCGCCGGGCGCACCTTCTGGCTCAACCCCGAGCCCCGCCTCTACTGGAACTACGGCGACTCGGTGATGGCGGCGTATGAGCGCCACTGCGACGCCGCCTTCGAATGCTGGACGACCAAGCACCTGGAGCGCTTCGTCGACGTGATCGCCGGCGCGGCGCCCGTCGCCGATTAGCCCGCCGAGGCGCATCCGCCCCAGCCCGGGCAGCGCCCGGCGCGCCCGTACCTCGTAGACTCCAGGAGGTAACCAATCAGGGGGGCTCGCGGGCAAGCGGGCTGAGATAGCGCCTCTGAGACATCGGATCACCCGGCGCTGACCCTTCGAACCTGTGCGGTAATGCGCGCGGAGGGAGCATGCGAAGGACAGCCGAGGCTCCCGCGGAGGAGCCTCGAACAGTTTCAGGGCACGATCGGCCGCCCGACCGGGCGACCACGGTCGAGGTCGTCGGGGTCGGCCACGCCTTCGGCGCCCTCGCGGTGATCGACCGGCTCGACCTCGGCGTCGGCGCGGGAGAGGTGGTCGGGCTGGTCGGGCCGTCGGGCTGCGGCAAGTCGACCCTGCTCGAGCTGGTCGCGGGGCTGCTCGAGCCCGACGGCGGCTCGGTGCGTGTCGGCGGCCAGGGGGCGGCCCCCGAGCGCCTCGCGCGGTGCGCCTACATGCCGCAGCGCGACCTGCTGCTGCCCTGGCTGTCGGCGATCGACAACGCCGCCCTCGGCCCCCGCAACCGAGGCGCCTCGCGGGCCGACGCCCGCCGCGCCGCCGCGCCGCTGTTCGAGCGCTTCGGGCTCGGCGGCTTCGAGCGCTCGCGGCCGTCCGAGCTCTCGGGCGGGATGCGCCAACGCGTCGCCTTCCTGCGCACCCTGCTGGCGGGCAAGCCGGTGCTGCTGCTCGACGAGCCGTTCGCCTCGCTCGACGCGATCACCAGGGCCGAGATGCAGGAGTGGCTCGCCGCCGCGATCGCCGCGCAGGCGCGCTCGGTGCTCATGGTCAGCCACGACGTCGAGGAGGTCCTCTACCTCTGCGACCGCGTGGTCGTGCTCTCGCCGCGCCCGGCGCGCGCCGTCGCCGAGCTGCGCGCCCCGGCGCCGCGGGCGCGACCGCGCGACGAGACCGTCGCCGCGACGGACTTCGGCGCCGTGCGCGAACGCGCGCTGCGGGCGCTGCGGGAGGGCGCGCGATGAGGAGGTTCCTGCCACCGGCGCTCGTCGTGGTGGCGCTGATCGGCCTCTGGCAGGTCGCCGCCCGCTGGGACTGGATCGCCGACGCGCTGCAGATCGAGCCCTTCCTGGTCCCGGCGCCGAGCGACGTCGCCGATGCGCTCTGGAACGACCGCGCGCTGCTCGCCGACAACGCCTGGGTCACGATCCAGGAGGTGCTGCTGGGCTTCGCGCTGGCCGCGGTCTGCGGCTTCGCCTTCGCCGTCGCTCTGCACCTCTCCGACCTGCTGCGCCGCGCCTTCTACCCGCTGCTGCTCGCCTCGCAGACGGTGCCGGTGATCGCGATCGCGCCGATCCTCGTCGTCTGGCTCGGGTTCGGGATCGGGCCGAAGCTGGTGATCATCGCCCTGGTCTGCTTCTTTCCGATCACCGTCAACACGCTCGACGGGCTGCGATCGGTCGACCCCGAGCTGCCCCGGATGCTGCGCACGCTCGACGCCAGCCGAGCGCAGACGCTGCGCCGGGTCGAGGTCCCGTCGGCGCTGCCGTTCCTGCTCAGCGGGGCCAAGATCGCGGCCGTCGTGTCGGTGATCGGCGCCGTGTTCGGGGAGTGGTCGGGCGCCGACCAGGGCCTCGGGCACCTGATCCTCGTCGCCCAGGGCCAGGTGCAGACGGCGCGCGTGTTCGCCGCCGTGGTCGTCCTCTCGCTGATCGCGCTCGCGCTGTTCGGCGCCCTGACGCTGCTCGAGCGCCGGATCGCATGGTGGCGCCCGGCCCGGCCGCGCACCGGTTGAAACCCAAGACGAAGGAGAGCCCGTGACCCCCTCGCGCATCCGGATCATCATCTCGCTCGCCCTCGCGCTGGGAGCCCTTGCGCTCGGTGCCGGCTGCGGCGACGAGGAGGGGGGTGACGGCTCGGCGGAGCCGTTCACCGTCGCGCTCGACTTCTACGTCAACCCCGACCACGCCGGGATCTTCACCGCGCTCGAGCGCGGCTACTTCGCCGACGCCGGGCTCGACGTCGCGACCCAGGTGCCGTCCGACCCATCGGCGCCGATCCGACAGGTCGCCGCCGGCCGCGTCGACCTCGCCGTCTCCTATGAGCCCGAGGTGATCCTCGCCCGCGACCAGGGCCTGCCGGTGACCGCCGTCGCCGCCCTGGTGCCGCGCCCGCTGACCTCGCTGATCTCGCTGCCGGCCGCCGGCATCTCGGGGCCGGCCGACCTCGCCGGCAAGACGATCGCCACCGCCGGGATCCCCTACCAGGCCGACTTCCTCGCGCAGATCCTGGCCCGGGTCGGGCTCTCGCTCGAGGACGTGCGGCAGGTCGACGTCGGGCTCGGGCTGCTGCCGGCGCTGCTCTCGGGCCGCGCCGACGCGATGCTCGGTGGCTTTCTCAACATCGAGGGCGTCGACCTCGCCGAGCGCGGCCGCGACCCGCGGGTGGTGCCGGTCGACCGGCTCGGGATCCCGACCTACGACGAGCTCGTCCTGGTTGCCGGCACAGAGCGGGTCGAGTCCGACCCCGAGCCGATCCGCGACTTCATCGCCGCGCTCGAGCGCGGGACCCGCGCCGCGGTCGACGACCCCGCGGCCGCCAGCGAGGCCGTCCTCGACGCCGGCGACGGGCTCGACCCGAGGCTGACGCGGGCCGAGGTCGAGCGCACGCTGCCCCTCCTGCTCCCGGGCGACGGGGGGTCGTACGGCCACATGGATCCGGCCGAGTGGGAGCGGTTCGCCGCCTTCTTCGCCGACCGCGGGCTGATCGACGGCACGCCGCCCGCCGACGAGCTGCTCACCAACGAGCTGCTGCCGGGCGCCGGGGGATAGCCGCGCGCGCCGCTGCCAAGCCCGGCCTCGCATCGCGCACAGTCGCCCTCCGCGGCCCACGTCGGTTGCTCCTATGTCAAGCCGACCACCGACGCTGAGCCCGAGTAGGCCGCAATTTGCATCTCTTTCTCAATCAAGTGAGAGGGAGATCCTGTCTGGGCCTTGGAGGGGCGAAGCGACCCGAGCACGGTCCGTGCGAGCTGGCGCTTGAGGCAGCGAAGCGCCTCCTTGCGGCTCTTGCCCTCGGCCTCCTTGCGCGCCAGGTAGGCCTGGGCCGGAGGGTGGTGGCGCCCCTGGGTCACCGCGATCCGGTGCACGGCGCAGTTGAGTTGGCGGTTGCCACCGCGATCGAGCCGGTGGCGGTCCTTGTTGCCCGAAGAGGCGGGGATCGGGGCGATCCCGGCGAGGCGGGCGAACTTCGCGTCCGAGGCGAAGCGCTCGGCGCCGGCGGTCTCGGAGATCAGCTTGGCGGCGGTGAGCGCCGCGCAGCCGGGCAGCTCGGTGAGCGCGGGGTTCTTGGCCTCGACGAGGGCGGCGAGCTCGCGCTCGAGATCCTTGGTTCGCCTGGTCAGCTCGCGCAGGCGCCGGAGCAGCTCGCGGCAGACCCGGACCCGGGCCTGCTGAGGGGCGCGGGCGAGCTTGCCGGCGAGCTTGTCGAGCCACTTAAACCGATCGAGGCCGCCGCGCGGGATCGCGAGCTCGGGCCAGAGGTCGTGCAGGTGCCAGCGCAGGCGGTTCTGGATCCGGGTGCGCTCTGCGACCAGGTCCTCGCGGTGGTCGGCGATCAGCTTGATCTCCATCGCCTCGGAGTCGAGGAACGCGGTCGGCAGGCTCTCGATGCCCTCCCGCAGCGCCGCCCGGGCGACCGCGAGGGCGTCGATCGGGTCCGACTTGCCGCGCTCGCGGACCGAGCGCCGGGCCCCGGCCATGTGCTTTGGCGCGACGCGCACGACGCGCTCGCCGCGGGCGAGCAGGAAGCGCTCGAGCGAGCCCGAGACGTGCCGGCAATCCTCGATCGCGAAGACGCGCTCGGCTCCGAGCGCGTGCGCCCAGGCCGCCAAGCGCCGGTAGTCGGCCTGCTTGGTGGCCACGGTCAGCTCGGCCAGGTCCTGGCCGGTCGCCGCGTTCACCGCGACGAACGTGTGCTTTGCCTTGTGGGGGTCCGCCCCGATCACGATCATGTGCATCGGTCCTTTCGTTTGACCTGTTTGCCAACGGACGGACCGCTGGCCGACAGACCTCACTGGGGGCGATGCCACGCTCCTATCAAGTCAGGCCGGCGATCCTCGGGCGGCGGCGAGCGACACAAC
>WHSW01000329.1 GCA_009379895.1 Solirubrobacterales bacterium | reverse complement strand
CTCGCGCTCGGCCCGCTGACGGCGCCGCTGGAGGGACCGCACGGCGATGCCGAGCTCGGCGGCAACCTCTCTGTCGTCGTACTGCTGGACCCTCGTGCGCCAGACCACGCGAGCGCTCAGCGGCGTGATCGAGCCGGCGTCGATGGCGACCGAGCCGTGCACCGGGCCGCCGGTCAGCGGGCCGTAGTCGAACCGCTTGCGAGTCGTGGTCGGCGCCTCCGGGTCCTCGGCGAGCATGACGTCGTCCCACGCCCGATAGCCCCTTTGGGGGCCCAGCGAGGCGCGCAGCTTGGAGAGCAGCTCACCGTTCGCGGCCTCGCCTCCGCCGCCCGCCCCGAAGATCGAGCCGATGAACGCCGTAACCGCGATCACGTCGTTGACCGTGGCCGGCGGCTGGTTGATGCCGTGCGCCTCCCAGTAGGCGTTGATGCCGTCCGCGTAGGCCTGGGCGTCGGCGAGGATCTGCCTGCCCTCGTCGCCGTAGGTGTCGACCAAAAGCTGGCGCTGCTTGGTGACCAGCGCCTCGGTCTGCGCGCTCGGCACGAACGACTGGCCGCTCGTGACGAGGCCGAAGGCGTTGAGGTTGGGGACGTCGGCGACCGCGGCCCGCGCTGGCCCGCGGCCGAGCTGGATCAGAAGCCCGCGGTCGCGGGCCGTGGTCCAGCCGGCCCCGAAGGCGACGTCCGCCCGGGTCTGACCGTAGACGTGGGGATGCCGAAGGAGTCGTAGATCAGGCGAAGCCCGGGTCTGCCCGTCTCCTCCTCGTGCGTGGCGCCGATCGGGGCGAAGTCCTCGGGAAGGAAGAAGCGCTCGAGGTCGGCGTCGCTGATCTCGTCGCGCAGCGGCGTGAGCCCCGCATAGAGCGGGAGTTGGTCGGTCGAGTTCTCGGTCGTCGGCAGGCCCCCGTAGTTGCCCGGCGGCAGGATGTAGCGAGCGACGTCGCCGTCGCGCTTCGGCGGATGACCGGGCCGCGCCGCCGCCAGCGCGGGCACCAGCGCCAGGACGAGTCCGAGCACCGCTACCGCAACGAGCCGAGTCCCATGCCTCACCACGGGCCTTCCCTGGGTCACGATCTCACCTCCCTGTGGGCCGATCGGTGCAGTCTGGCACAAACGTGCCAGTCCCTCATAGCGCGGCTCGACAACGCCGGTGTCGAAGGCCGGCCCGCCCCTCAGCGCCGCCGATCGCGCCCGTCGCCGGGCAGCAGGAAGGCCGAGAGCCCCGGGTCGCGGCCGAGCTGCGAGCCGCGCATCACCGCGGTCGGCCCGAAGCGGTCGCGAAGCGCGTCGAGCGCCGCGTCGAGCTCGGCGGTCGGGCGGCGCTCGAGCGGCAGGGTGAGCTGGACGCCGACGCCGGCGGCGCTCAGGTTGGCGACCTGGAGGCCGAGCAGGGTCAGGCCCCGGCGCTCGATCGCCGGCAGCGAGGCG
>WHSW01000328.1 GCA_009379895.1 Solirubrobacterales bacterium | reverse complement strand
CGGGGCGCCCGGCGACTGGTACGCGGCGATCTTCGCCTACAACCACGCCGACTGGTACGTGGCAGAGATCCTGGCCGGGGCCGAGGCCTTCGGCGACCTGGGCCCGGGCGCCGACGCGACCACGGTCGAGTGCGCCGGAGGCCTGGCCGGCGGCCCGGTCGACCTGTCTGCGGCGGTGCGCGTCTATGAGCCGCGCGCCTACGCGACGGTGCCGGGGCGCTGGGGCGCCTACGGGCAGGGCGAGCGCTTCGACGCGCGCCTGGTCGACAACCTCGTCTACGTCCTTCAGCACTACCACCTGCGGCTGACCCAGGGGCGCTCCGACCCGGGCTCTCCCTCCAAGACCCACGGGCACGGAACGGCGGCCGACATGGCTCCGGCGCCCGGCTACGGCTGGGACGAGACCGCGCTTCGCCTGGCCCACGACCTGGGCTGGACGCGGGCCTGCGGCTCGTCGGGGGAGCGACCGGCCTGCGAGCTGGTCCCGGCGATCGCCAACGTCTACTACGACGGCTTCGAGGGCCACGGCGAGGGCAACCACATCCACGTCGGCTGGCAGTGCGCCTGCACCTACGCCGGCGACACGCTGGCGCCGGCCGAATGGGTGATGGCCTTTCCCTCGCCGTCGCGAGCCGAGGGGGGCGCGGGGGAGGTCCTGGTGGTCGGCGACAGCCTCTCGGTCGGCATGCGCCCCTACCTCGAGGCGAGGCTCGGCTCGCGCGTCGAGGTCGACGCCGAACGCTCGCGCTCGAGCTCGGCGGGCCTGGGCGTGCTCGAGGGGCGGCTGGACGCAGACGACGAGGTCGTGGTCTTCGACCTGGGGACCAACGACGACGCCGGGCGGCCCGCGGCGCTGGCCGAGAACCTGCGCCGCGCCCGCGAGCTGGCGGGCGAGCGCTGCCTGGTCGTCGCGACGGTCAACAAGCGCGGCGCGGGGCCGCTTAACCGCGCGATCCGGGGCTTCGTCGCGCAGGCCTCCGACACCGAGCTCTACGACTGGCACGCGGTCGCGCAGCGGTCGGGCCTGCTCGGCGCCGACGGCGTGCACGCGACGGCGGCGGGCTATCGCGAGCGCGCCGAGGGCGAGATCGAGGCGATGGCGGCGTGCTGATGGCCTGCCCGCGCGACTCGATCGCTGGCGCCTGCGCCGGACGGACCTGGCCGGTGGGCATGGGCGCCCGCGGTGAGCGCGGCCGCGGCCGACGCCGGCTCGGCACCTCCGGCCCCGGCGCCCGGGGATCGGGCCTTCCTTCACTTGATCTGTGGCACGGCGAGGCCGTGCATTCGGCGTTTCAGAAGTCCAACGACCCCGGGAGAGCCCGGGACAGGAGGTAGCAGATGAACACCGTCAACCTGATCGGCCGGCTGACCCGGGATCCCGAGCTTCGCTCGCTTCCCTCCGGCCAGGCCGTCTGTGACATGCGGATCGCCGTCGACAACGGCAAGAGCCGCACCGGAGTCGATCGAGACCCGACCTTCGTCGACGTCT
>WHSW01000327.1 GCA_009379895.1 Solirubrobacterales bacterium | reverse complement strand
ATCATCGAGCTCGTCCTCCTCGGCGAGTCGTGGCGGCGCCGAAGCCGGCGGCTGGCCGAGATCGTCGAGGGCTTCGCCTCCGACGAGGACCACCGCACCCCCGAGGCGTAGGCACCCGTGCTCCTGCTCTGCCTCGATGCGATCTGGCGCTCGCTCGAGGGGCCGCTCCGCCGCCGCTGCGTGCTCGTCGACGAGGCCTGGCTGCTGATGCGCGAGCCGGCCGGAGCGCGCTTCCTCTTCCGGCTCGCGAAGAGCGCGCGCAAGCGCTGGTGCGGCCTCACCACCGTCACCCAGGACGCCGGCGACCTGCTATCGAGCGAGCTAGGTCAGTCGGTCGTCGCCAACTCGGCCACGCAGGTGCTGCTGCGGCAGGCGCCGCAGGCGGTCGAGCGGGTAGGCGAGGCGTTCAAGCTCTCCGAAGGCGAGCGCCGCTACCTCCTCTCCTGCCCCACCGGCCAGGGGCTCCTGCTCACGGGCGAGGAGCGCGTCCCGCTGCGCGTTGTCGCCTCGAGCGAGGAGCACGCGCTCGTCACCTCGAACCCGGCCGAGCTCGCCGCCGAGGAGGAGCTGGCCTGACCAAGGCGGCGCTCACCTTCTGCGTGGCGCTGCTGCTGCTGCCGGCGCTCGCGATCTCGGCCGCCACAGGCGGCATCAACCTCTCCACCCCCTCCAACTCGGCGCTCGCGGACATCCCGCCCGACTACCTGCTCCTCTACCAGCAGGCCGGTCTCGCCTTCGACGTCCCCTGGGAGGTGCTGGCCGCGATCGGCAAGGTCGAGTGCGACCACGGCCGCTACCCCCATCCCGCCTGCTGGCAGCAGGGCGCCGAGAACCAGGCCGGCGCCGGCGGGCCAATGCAGTTCCTCGCCTCCACCTGGCGCCGCTACGGGATCGACGCCGACCAGAACGGAGTCGCCGACCGCTGGAACCCGGCCGACGCGGTCGTCTCCGCCGCCAACTACCTCGCCGCCCCCGGCGCCCCCGACGACCTCAAAGGCGCCACCTACGCCTACAACCCCTCCCCGGCCTACGTCGCGACCGTGCTCGCCTGGGCAGAGCGCTACCAGGAGGCCTTCGCCGAGGGCACAACCGCGCCGGTCGACGTCGGCGCGCTCCCCGCGCTCGGCGACCCGGCCGCGCTCGAACGGGCCGTCCTCTCCAACCCGAACATCGAGCTGCGCCCGGAGGCAGAAGCCGACGTCCAAGCCGGGCGGGTCGACCCGCGCGTGCTCGCCGCCCTGCTCGCCCTCAGCCAGCATTTCTCCCTCGCTGGTGTCGGGCCGTTCGTGAGCGGCCACTCCTACTACGTCGCCGGCACCAACCGGCCCTCCAACCACGCCTTCGGGCGCGCCGTCGACATCGGCTCGATCGACGGCGAGCTCGTCTCCCCCTCCAACGGCGCCGCCCGGCAAGCCGCGCTCGCGCTCGCCGCGCTGCCTGCGCCGCTGCGGCCGGACGAGATCGGCTCCCCCTTCGCCGAGCTCGAGGCG
>WHSW01000326.1:420-1492 GCA_009379895.1 Solirubrobacterales bacterium | reverse complement strand
CGGGTACCGGCCCGCTGCCGCACAGCGCCTGGCCACCGCGCGGCTCCACCGCCCTCGTGCGCGGCGTCTGGGCACCGACCTGGTCCTGCGCGCTGCGGTCCAGGGCATGCTCGACCAGGCGTGGAGCCCCGAGCAGATCGGCCATGCACTGCGCGAACGCTTCCCCGACGTCGCGGTCCGCCAGCTCTGCCACGAGAGCATCTATCAGGCCATCTACGACCGCGACAGCGTCCTGAGCCGGCACCGGTGCGGGTCGCTGCGCACCGGCCGGCGTCGCCGGCGCCCGCGCCCTCGAGGGGACGCCCGCACTCCCAGGAGCCTGCGGGACATGACGTCGATCCACCAACGCCCCGCCGGCATCGCCGACCGTGCCGAGGCCGGCCACTGGGAGGGCGACTTGATCACCGGAGCGCTGAACCGCTCCGCGATCGGCACGCTGGTCGAGCGCACCACCCGCTACACCGTCTTGGTCCACCTGCCCGATACGCACACCGCCTTCGCCACCCGGGACGCGGTCATCGCCGCGATGGATCAGCTTCCCCGGCACCTGCGACGCTCGCTGACCTGGGACCAGGGCAAGGAGATGGCCCACCACGTCCAGATCACCGCCGCGATCGGAGCCGAGGTGTACTTCTGCGACCCGCGCTCGCCCTGGCAGCGCGGCACCAACGAGAACACCAACGGCCTGCTCCGCCAGTACTTCCCCAAGGGCGCGAACCTTCGTGTGCATTCCGCCGAGGACCTCGCCGCCGTCCAAGCCGAGCTGAACAACCGCCCCAGAAAGGTCCTCGGCTGGACCTCACCTGCGGCCGCACTGTCAGCGCTACAGTCACCTCACCAAGAAGCCGCTGTTGCGACGTTCGCTTGATTCCGCCCAGGCACGGTGGGGCCAAATGGAGTTGACATTCTCACACCGGCTCACCGTCCACCCTCACCCGGCGGACCATCTCGTACTTGACCTGCACCAGGTCACGCGGGTCGCAGAACTCCCAAGAGGCGAACAGCTCGTCGGTCATCGCCTCCGGACGCGTGTTCAAGCTGCGCTCGGCGCGCAACGCCTCCACCTTCGGAT
>WHSW01000326.1:0-410 GCA_009379895.1 Solirubrobacterales bacterium | reverse complement strand
CGACCAGCGCGTCGCGGGTGCGCTCCAGCGCGCCGTGGCGGTGCACGGTGACGCCGGTGGCGTCACCGGTGGCCTCCCACAGGTTGCGGGCGATCCTCCACGCCACCCGGCTGCCACCCCAGCGGGGCAGCTCGCGGCGGACCGCAGCCTGGAACCGTGCCCAGCCCATCCGTCGCACCGACGCGGGGTCACCGTCGTCGCAGCGCGTCAGAATGACCGCCATCGACGCGCGCCACGTCGTGGCCTCCAACGGCTTGGCGGCAGCGGTCAGCGCCGCGGGCCAGGCGCACTCCAGCAGCGCACGGATCCGCTGACGGGCCGCGCCACCAGCGACGATCAGCTCACACCGGCGGTCACCAAGGTGACGCAGCCGAGCCCACTGCGCGGTCGGCCGCTCCGGCTCATAACAG
>WHSW01000325.1 GCA_009379895.1 Solirubrobacterales bacterium | reverse complement strand
CCGCGGGGTAGCGGTCGATCTCCAGGTCGGCCTCGTGGGCGACGTGGACGTAGCCATAGAGCGCGATGTCGGCGACGCCGTATCGCTCGCCGACCGCGAAGTCGCGGCCCGTCAGGTGGTCGTCGAGGAGCTTCAGGGTCTCCAGGGCGGCCCGGCGACGCCGCTCCGCCCCAGGGGCGTCGGCCCGCAGCCGCCCGGTTGCGAGGCGAAACCGCAGCCCTCCCATCGTCGCCACCACGTCGGCCTGCTCGAAGAGCAGCCACCGATACACCTGGGCCCGCTGGAAGCGATCGCCGGGCAGCATCTCGGTGCCCTCGGCCAGGTAGAGGAGGATCGCGTTGGACTCCGGCAGGTAGTGGCCCTCACCGACCTCGAGCACAGGGGTCGTCCGCGCCGGGTTGATCGCTGCGTACTCGGCGGTCAGCGTGTCCCCGGCGAAGATGTCGATCGGCCTCCGCTCGTACTCGAGCCCGAGCTGGGCGAGCAGCAGCCGCACCTTGTAGCAGTTGGCCGAGGCGGCGTAGTCGTAGAGGCGAAGCCGCTCCATCACGCGCCCGCCGGCCCGAAGCCCATCGCCCCGCGCACCTCGGCGACGATCGGCGCGGCGATCGCGCGGGCGCGCTCGGCACCGCCGGCGAGGGTGCGCTCGAGCCCCGCCTCGTCGGCGCGCAGCTCCGCGTAACCCTCGCGCACCGGGGCGACGTAATCGACGACCGCGTCGGCCACGGCGCCCTTGAAGTCGCCGTAGCCCGAGCCCGCGAACTCGCGCTCGACCTCGTCGGTGCCGACCCCGCGCACGACCGAGAGGATCTCGATCAGGTTCGAGATCCCGGGCTTGTCGGGCGCACGGACGACGTCCGAGCCCGAGTCGGTGACGGCGCTCATCACCTTCCTACGAACCACGTCCGGCTCGTCGAGCACGAGCACGGTCCCCTGCTCGCTGCCCCCGGTGGTCGACATCTTCGCGCCCGGCTCCTGCAGGTCCATGATCCGCGCCCCGACCTCCGGGACCCGCACCTCGGGCACGACCAGCAGCTCGCCGAAGCGCTCGTTGAAGCGGCGGGCGATCTCGCGCATGAGCTCAACGTGCTGGCGCTGGTCGTCGCCGACCGGGACCTCGGTGGCGCGGTAGGCGAGCACGTCGGCGGCCATCAGCACCGGGTAGAAGAAGAGCGCCGAGGAGAGCAGCTCGCGCTGGCGCGCGGACTTCTCCTTGAACTGGGTCATGCGATTGAGGTCGCCGTGCGCTGTGACCGCCGAGAGCAGCCAGGTGAGCTCGGTGTGCTCACGCACGTCGGACTGGCGGAAGAGGATGCAGCGCTCGGGGTCGAGGCCGGCGGCGAGCAGGATCGCGGTGGTGTCGTAGACCCGCTCGCGCAGTTCCGCGGGGTCGTAGGCGACCGAGATCGCGTGCAGGTCGACGATGCAGTAGATCGCCTCGCCGCGGTCCTGGCCCTCGACGTACTGGCGGATCGCGCCGATGTAGTTGCCGAGGT
>WHSW01000324.1 GCA_009379895.1 Solirubrobacterales bacterium | reverse complement strand
CCGACGTAGAGCTCGCCGTTCGGACGCTCATAGCGCCGGCGCTCGCCGGCCTTCTCACCCTCCGCGGCGGACCCGGTGCCCGCCTCCAGCTCCTCGCCCAGCTCCTCGGCGAGGAAGTTGCGCAGGGCAGAGCCCTCCGCCGACTTCGTCGGTGAAGCCATCTGAGCTCCTTTCGATCGCGTGCAAATCGGGCGGCGGTCTCGCCGCCCTCCCGCCAATCCCTGGCCCCGACTACTTCCCTACCTGCGCGCGCTCCCGCCCACCGTCTCGCGTTATCCGAGCCTCGGGTCGGACGGCAGCTCCCACAGGCGACGCTCGACGACCCTCAGGCCACGGGGCTCGACTCGCCCCGCGAAGACGCAAAGCGTTTCGCCCAGGCACGTCGCGGCGGGAGCGAGAACGCCCTCGTAGCCCGCCTCGAAGCTCCGCCGGCCCACCACTTGGCAGTGATCATGCGCGCCCGAAAGCTCGCCACGCAAGAGGCCGCACGCTCGCCTCCCGGCCTCGTCACGCAGGTCCAAGACCCGCGCCAGCGCCACCTCAACCGTGAACAACTGCCGGGCGGAGATGAACGCCGGATCGGCTGCCACGCGGTCGACCAGATGCCGGTAGGCCTCGCCGGCGACGGCCTTCAGCGGGCGCGCCAGGTAGATCGCCTCGAACTCATTCGGCGGCGACCATCGCCCCCCGAACGAGCTGCCGCCGAGGCGCTCGAACCGTGCCGCCTGATGGCGGAAGAACCGACCCGCCACCGCAACGGGCCCCGGCAGCCCACCGGGTCCCGATGGAGCCGACATCTACCCGTAGTCGCGCAGCTGACCCGCGAGGCGCACGACGGCCTCGCGCTCGCCAGCAGCGAAGACCTCAAGCGGCCGTCGGTCATCGAGCGCCCTGGCGCGCCCCCTGAGCACCACCTCCACACCCTCCTCGGTGTAGACGTCCGAGAGGGCGGCGATCACGTAGTGCAGATCGAGCAGCGCCTCGCGCGCCGCACCTCGCGGCCGCGCCGCGCCCGCGCGCCAGTTCTGAACCGACCGCTCTCCGACGCCAACCGCCTCGGCCACCTCACGCGCGCTCAGGGCCCGGCCGATCTCCTTGACGATCCGCGCGTAGCCCCCGTTCTCGCCGGGTGCCCGGCGCTTCGCTGCTTTCGTTGTAGAACTCACCACGGATATCGTACCTCCCTTCGTTATGTATTGCGTGTCGTTCTGCGTGCCCGAGAGCGCCACCTCAGCCAGGGCGCGATACCCCTCCGTCCAGACCGTCTCCTCGCGGTCGGCCAGAATCGGTGGCCGCGCACACCTCACCGCGCCGCCGGCGCCGGTCGGCGGGCGGCTCTCTGACCTCACGCGGTCCAACCCGCTCGCGGCCCGTGCCACCAGGTGCCGTGGACGGCAACCCGGTCGATGTCCAGGGCCACGCGTTAGGAGGCGGTCGTGCCCTCGAGCGCCGAGATCAACCCGGCGACCCGCCGGTATTCGCCGCGCCCGATCAGATCGAGTGGCTTCTCGTCCCCCAGCGCCGGCACCGGCTTTCGCAGCCAGATCGCGATGTAGT
>WHSW01000323.1 GCA_009379895.1 Solirubrobacterales bacterium | reverse complement strand
CGCTCGGCCCGCTCGCGGCGCCGCGGCGCGATCGGCTGCCGGGCTGCCTGTGGCCGTTGACGCATCGCCCCGCCGCGGGCGCCGCCGAGCCGGACGACGACCTGGAGCGAATCGCGGCAACCCCGCCCGAGCTGCTCGTCTCCCAGCTCCCATCCGATCCGGCCTGGGACATGGTCGCGGGCCAGCCCCGCCGCTGGCTCGCCGCCTACGTCCGCGCAGCCGGACGAGCGTGCGAGGGGCTCCGCGAGCCGTGGCGGGCGGCGTCGGGCCTGCTCGATCGCGAGGCCGAGCGGGTCGGCTTGGCGGCTGTGCTCGGAACCCAGCGCGAGCTGATCGCCGCCCGCGTCCCCGAGTGCGTTTGGCGGGTCGAGAGCGCAGCGCCACAGGGCGCCGATCCCCCGGTCGAACGACTGCGGATGGTCCCGGCGCTCGCCGGGCCCGGCTCGACCCACGCCTGGACGGTCGACGGCGAGCTCAGTCAGATCGTCTACCTGCTTCCAGGCGCGTGGCGCCTGCTGGACGGCGAGGCCCCTCCGCCCGCCGAGCTCGACGGCCTGCTCGGCAGCCAGCGGGCGCTGATCCTGCGCCACCTCGACCGTGCGGTGACGGCGGGGCAGATCGCGGAGGCGCTGATCGCGGTCCCGAGTGCGGCCTCGCACCACCTCGCGATCCTCGAGCGGGCCGGCCTGGTCGAGCGAGAGCGCCGGGGCCGCAACGTGCTCGTTCGCCGAACCACCCGGGGCAGCGAGATCCTTGCCCTGTACGACGACCGCTGATCGAGGGGAGAGGCGACGATGGTCACCGTGCCCGGCGGTCTCTGAGCTCTTCGAGCAGTGCGGCGCTGAACTCGGCCGCCGCCTCGCAGATCTCGTCCTGAGTGCCGTCCTCGGGGATGTCGGTCGTGTAGATCGAGAGATGCTGACCGTCGGCCACGTCGACGCCGATCAGGCAGGCGAGCGGTTGGTGAGCGTCCTTCAGCTCCGCGGCCGGGAAGCCCGCGAGGGTCAACCCGCGAACCTCGGCAAGCTCCTCCGGGATCCCTCGAAGCGCTCCATGCCCTCGGTGTGCGCGGCCACGATCACGTAGCCCCCCGGCGGGCCTGCGAGGTGGTTGCATCTCGGCTGACCGAGATTGTCGACATCCGACCTTGGGTTTCCGCGGAGCCCGAACCGACGCTCGATCGAGGAGGTGATCAGATCGCATGGCTGGAGGTCGTCGAGCGGCAGGGTGGCGGGCCTCCCCGCGCCCTGGCCGATTGTGCCGCCCGGCTCACCGCCGCCCTCGGAAGTCGTCATCACCGACGCGTCACCGGATACCTCGGCCGCCGGATCACTCGTGTCCGCATCGTCATCGCCGCCACAGCCGGCAGGACCGACGATCGCGAGCGCGGCAATCGCCGCCACCAGCGCCCACCGCCTTCTCGATTGGCCAACCTCGATGCTGTATCGGGCATCTCGGCGACTTTGACGCCGGAGGGCGATGGCCGCAAGCGTTTCGACGATCCCGCAAGCGGGGGCGGACCCCTGAGGGCTCAGACCCAGTCGCGCTCGCGGGCGAGCCGGACGGCCTCGATCCGGTTGCG
>WHSW01000322.1 GCA_009379895.1 Solirubrobacterales bacterium | reverse complement strand
GGCCAGGGGAGGGTCTAGCCCGGATCGTGCAACGGGCTCCGGGAGACACCTCTCGGGCATGACGTAGGCGTCGTGTAGGGCCGTGGGCCGCATTCATGTCGATGAGAAGGCCCGCGGGGGTCGCCAAGACGCTCTTCGACACGCCCGAGGAGTCGTTGCCGGCCAGGCGAAATCGAGCTCGCCGCCATCTTTCGACCTCAGGGACTTCCGGGCGGCGCTACCCGGGGGCGGGCAACGCCCGAAGGCGCGCGAAGGCCTCCACGAGCGCCTCAGCCCAGGGCCAGCGCGCGGGCAGGTGGAGGCGGATCCGCCGCCCCGAGCGGGTGATCCGCCCGGCGACGTGCAGCAGGCGGTAGCGAAGCCGCTTGGGCTCGGCACGGGCGAGGTCGCCCTCCAGAAGGAGCGACTGCGCCCAGCTCATGAGGTCTTGGGCGACGAGCACCAGCTCCAGCCAGGCGGCGTTGGCGGTGAACTCACGAAAGGGCAAGTTGCGAAGGCCCGTGTCCTTGGCGGCCCGGATCGCGTCCTCGACCCGCGCCCGGGCGCGGTGGCGGGCCTCGAGGGCAACCGAGTCGCCGGCCTGGTTGGTGAGCAGCACCTGGAAGCGGTGGCCCCCGGCATCGCTGAAGGTGAGCTGGGCACCGGGGTGGGGGCGCTCTTTGCGACAGATCGCCCGCGATCCCTCGGGCCATCCCGACAGGTCGAGGTCGGAGAGCTCGGCCACCCAAGCGCCCTCGCGCTCGGCGCCGTCTTGGCGGATCGCCGGTGTCCATGCGCTCTCGGCCACGGCCAGGATCACCTTCTGAGCGTGCTCGTCGATCGGCATGCTGGCCGAGAAGGAGCACTCCATCTCGATGACCGCATCGAGGAAGGCGTGCGTGCACCCGGCCGAGTCGGTGCGCACCAGGACCCGGGCGTCCTCGTCCTCGCGCACCGCCTCGGGCAGCTGATCGAGCGCATCGACGAGCACGCCGATGTGATCGGCGGCGGTGTTGGCGCCGGCATTGCCGGGGCGAAGAACCCCCGCCAGAGGCTCCCCACCCAGATAGCAGAGCATCGGATGGAAGCCGAAGCCGCGCTTGTAGGTGGGGGCGGCCCCCTCCTTGTCCGAGTGCGAGGTGAGGAGGGTCGCGTCGATGTCGAGCACGATCTCGGCCGGGCGCGCCCCCTGAGCCCAGGCGCGGCGGCGGGCGCTCGCGCGGGCGGCCCGGATGCTCTCCAGGCGCTCGGCGTCGATCGAGTCGATGACACGCCAGGCCGTCGAGTCCGAGGCGACCGCGCCGAGCAGGTCGACCTGCTCGCGAAGGGCTCCCAGATCGGCCAGGCAGTCGCCGCCGTCGGCGAGCATGACCGCCAGGTCACGCACGACCCGGCCCGGATCATGGGCCGAGGGGCGCTCGCGGGTCGGCGCCATCGCCTCCGAGAGGGCTTTCGTGAGCCCGATCCGATCAGCCAACTCGCTCAGCAGACACGCTCCAGTGTGCGAGACGAGACCTTCACCGTCCGCCGTGACTTCTACCTTTGCACCGAGCGTTTTGGCTTTCATCTTCCGGGTGTCCTCCTGGGCCTGAGATTGGGACTTCGACAATCCG
>WHSW01000321.1 GCA_009379895.1 Solirubrobacterales bacterium | reverse complement strand
GCCCCCGCGCGGAAGCGGGCCGAGCGCGCCGCGACCCGGGTCGGCCGGCGGACTCGCGAGGCCGCCGACCCGGTGCTCGCCGAGGCGACAAGCTGCGCCGCCGCGCCGGGGTCGGGGGCGGCTCGCCGATCACCGGCTACGAGAGCCTCAACGCCGCCCAGGTCAAGTCGCGGCTCAAGGACCTGAACCCGGCCGAGCTGCGCCGGGTGCGGACGCAGGAGAAGCGCGGCAAGGCGCGCAAGGGCGTGCTCAAGGCGATCGAGAAGCGGCTCGCCAAGCAGTAGCGCACGCGACCAGAGCGTTGGCGCTGCCACGATAGGGGCATGGAGGCTTCGACCACCCGCGCCGCCCGGCCGGCGCGCGGCGAACAGCTCGAGCTCACCGTCGAGTCGCTCGCCCACGGCGGCCGCGGCGTCGCGCGGCGCGATGACGGCTTCGTCGTGTTCGTCGCGGGCGGTCTGCCCGGCGACCGCGTCCGGGCCCGGATCTCGAAGTCGAAGCGCGGCTACGCGGAGGCGACCGCGGTCGAGATGCTCGAGCCGAGCACCGAGCGGATCGCCGACACCTGCCTGCACGAAGGCGAACCCTGCCCCGGCTCCCCCTGGCAGGGACTTCCGTATGAGCGCCAGCTCGAGCACAAGGCCGCCCAGGTGGACGACGCCCTGCGGCGGCTCGGCGGGCTCGACGGGTTCCGCTCGAGGCCGATCGCCCCGGCCGTCTCGCAATGGCGCTACCGCAACAAGCTCGAGTACTCGTTCGGGGATCGCGACGGCGACGCGGTCCTCGGCTACCACCGCCGCGGCAGCTGGCGCGAGGTCGTCGATGTCGATGATTGCCACCTCGCCTCAGAGGCGAACAACACGGCCCGCAACGCGGTCCGCGACTGGGCGCGGGCGGAGGGGCTCCCCGCGTACGAGTCTGACGGGGAGCAGGGCGTGCTCCGCAACCTCGTCGTCCGCGAGGGGATCAGGACCGGCCAGGTCCAGACCCGTCTGGTGACCGCCCCGGCCGAGCTCCCCCGTCCCCCGGTCGACCTCCACACCGTGATCGACGGCCCGGCCGGGAGCACCGACGGGCCGACCGGGGTGCTCGGTGAGGAGCATCTCGAGGAGGCGCTCGGCGGACTCCGGCTCCGAATCTCCCACGCCGCGTTCTTTCAGACGAACACCGAGATGGCCGAGCGGCTGTACGGCATCGCCCGCGAGTACGCCGGCTTGACCGGTTCCGAGCGGGTCTTCGACCTCTACTGCGGGATCGGCACGATCGGCCTCTCGCTCGCGTCGGCCGCGGGCGAGGTCTGGGGGATCGAGACCGTCGCCGAAGCTGTCGCGGACGCCGAGCGCAACGCGAAGCGCAACAAGATCGCCAACGCACGGTTCATGGCGGCCGACGCGCGCCTCGGGATCCGGCCCTTGATCGAGAAGGCGGGCAAGCCCGACGTGGTGGTGGTCGACCCGCCCCGGGCCGGCCTCTCGAAGAACGTCGTCCGCCGGGTGATCGAGTGCGAGGCGCCGCGGATCGTCTACGTCTCCTGCAACCCGACGACTCTGGCGCCGAACGCGGCCCAGCTCGCGGAGGCGGGCTACACGCTGCGCC
>WHSW01000320.1 GCA_009379895.1 Solirubrobacterales bacterium | reverse complement strand
GCGTCAGGTCGGAGCCGACGACTCGCCGGCGGGTCTTGACCTCGACCGCGCTCATAGGAGAACCTCCCCTCGCTGATCGCCGGAAATAGGGAGATCGCCCGAGCGAAGCGAGGGCGAGGCCTGATCCGCTTCAGCGAACAGAGAAGCCGACCGCCGTCGGGAGAGCGCCGTCCGCGCTAGCCCCGCAGAGGGCCAGAATGAGACCAGCGCCTCCCGGCGGTCGGAGGCACCTGAAGCGGCCACAGGGAGTGGCGCCTTCGAGCGCCCAACTATGAGCAACCGCAACGGTACCTCCCGGCCGGCGCTAACGGAAGCGACCGAAGGAGGTTCGAGATGGAGACGTTCGCCGGCATCGACTGGGCGAGCGAGGAGCACGCGCTCTGCGTCGTCGACGAGCGCTGCTCGCTCGCGGGCGAGATGTTCGCCAACGACGAGGCCGGGATCCGCGAGCTGATCGCGAGGATGCGCCGCCTTCGCGTCTTGAGAGTGGCGATCGAGCGCCCCGACGGGCTCTTGGTCGACCGGCTCTTGGAGGCCGGCTTCACCGTCTTGCCGGTGCACCCGAACAAGCTCAAGGCGACCCGCTCGCGCTACGAGTCCGCCGGGGGCAAGTCCGACGGCTTCGACGCCTTCGTCTTGGCCGAGCTGGCGCGCACCGACGCCCACCGGCTGCGGGTCCTGCGCCCCGACTCCGACGAGACCCGGGCGCTGCGGGCGCTGACCCGCACCCGCGAGGACCTGGTCGCGGCCAGGGTCAGGCTCGCCAACGAGCTGCGCGCCCAGCTCGAGGCGTTCTGGCCGGGCGCTGCGGCGATCTTCGCCGACGTCGACTCGCCGATCGCGCTCGCCTTCTTGGAGCGCTACCCCGCCCCCGCCGACGCCCGCGGGCTCGGCGAGAAGCGACTGGCCGGCTTTCTGGCCCGCCATCACTACTGCGGCCGGCGCTCGCCGGCCGCACTGCTCGACCGGCTGCGCTCGGCGCCCGAGGGGCGCGCGGAGGCGCTTGAGAGCGAAGCCCGCCGGGCCGCGGTCCTGGGACTGGTCGCGGCGCTTCGTCCGCTCGTCGTCCAGATCCGCGAGCTCACCTCGCAGATCGCCGGCGCCGTGCGCGCCCATCCCGACGGCGCCGTCTTCCTGCCGTTGTTTAAGGACCCCAAGTCGGTGATCACCGCCGCCCGGCTGGTCGCCGAGATCGGCGACGATCGCTGCCGCTACCCCAGCGCCGAGGCGCTCGCCGCCGACGCCGGGATGGCGCCGGTCGCCCGCGAGTCGGGCAAGCGCAAGGTGGCGGGCTTTCGCTGGGCCTGCGACAAGCGCCTGCGCGACGCCGTCAGCTGCCTCGCCGATTCGACCCGCAAGCACCATCCCTGGGCGCGCGGCGTCTACCGGGCCGCGACCGAGCGCGGGCTCGATCATCCGCACGCCATCCGCGTCCTCGGCCGAGCCTGGCTTCGCGTCCTTTGGCGCTGCTGGCAGGACGGAATCCCCTACGACCCCTCCAAACACGGCAATTTGCGACGACTCCAACCCGAGGGGGGTTGACACAGGGAGTCTCATTCGCCGCCCCCGTTTGCGTCGTTGTCGCTCGCGCCCGCCGTCAGCTCGAG
>WHSW01000031.1 GCA_009379895.1 Solirubrobacterales bacterium | reverse complement strand
CCGGGGGCTGGAGGCCGGGGCCGAGCTGACCCGCCGCTCGCAGGAAGCGGGCGCGGGGCTTGCCCGCCGTGGCCAGGAGGCCACCGGGGAGGTTGGTCGTCGCCTCGAGGCCCTCGAACGCCGGCTCGGCGATCTCGAGGGCGCGCTCGGAGACCATCGCGCCGAGTCCGGGCAGGCGAGCGCCGAGGCGGGGCAGGAGAGCGCCGAGGCCGGGCGTGAGAGTTCCGAGGCGGGGCAGGAGAGCGCCGAGGTCCGGGCGGGGGCCTCCGAGTCTCAATCCGAGGTCGAGCCCTCGACGGACGAACGACTCGAGCCTAAGCCTAAAGCTGAGGATTAGATGCCGCCCGGTCGGCGGATTGCGATCACCGGGATCTCGACGATCTGGGGCGCGGCGCTAGCGCGGCGCCTCGAGCGCGACCCCGAGGTCGAGTACCTGGCCGGGATCGACAGCCGGCCGCCGGCGATCGAGCTGGCGAGGACCGAGTACATCGAGGCCGACCTGCGCAACCCGGCGACCTCGCGGCTGCTGCCGTCGACGAGGGTCGACACCGTCGTTCACTGCGGGATCCTCTGGTACCCGGAGCCGGGCCGCCCGCCGAAGGCGCTGCACGAGATCAACGTGATCGGGACCCTGCAGCTGCTGGCCGCCTGCGAGCGCACCGAGACGCTCGAGACCGTGGTCGTCCGCGGCTCGGCGGCGATCTACGGCTGCGAGCCGGCCTCGCCGTTCTTCTTCACCGAGGACCTCGCCGGTCGCGGGCCGCTGCGCACGCGCTTTCAGCGCGACATCTCCGAGCTCGAGAGCTACTTCGAGAACTTCGCCCGCCGCCACCCGCGGCTGACCTGCTGCATGCTGCGTTTCCAGCCCGAGATCGGCCCCGAGCTCGACGCCCCGCTGGTCCGCTACCTCAGCCTCCCGGTGGTCCCGGTCCAGCTCGGCTACGACCCTCGCCTGCAGCTCCTGCACGCCGAGGACGCGACCGGGGCGCTGGAGGCGGCGGTGCGCCGGCCGGCGCGTGGCGCGGTCAACGTCGGCCCGGACGGCTCGATCTCGCTCAGCCGCCTGCTCCGCCTCTGCGGGCGTCCGGCGCTGCCGATCCTGGCGCCGCTGTTCGAGCCGCTCATGCGACGCCTCGCCGGCGGTCTCGGCGCCGGCGGCCTGGTCGGTGACGGAGTGCGCTTCCTGCGCTACGGCCGGGGGGTCGACAACCGCAGGCTTCGCGATCAGGTCGGATACGAGCCGCGCTACGACGCGGTCGCGGCCGTCCGCGACCTGGCTGCCGAGCGGGCCGGGCGGCGGATCGGGCCCGGCCTGCACCCAGGGGAGATCGCCGGGCGGGTGACCGGGGTGGGGCGGTGAGCTCCGCCTCCGAGGAGCCGATCTCGCCCGAGACGCTGGTCGACTTCCTGCGCTCGGTGCGGATCGGGCTGCAGGACGGCCTCGATCCGACGGCGGCGACCGAGCGCGCCGTCGAGGCGCTTCCGGACCGCCTCGGGGAGGCCGTCGAGACGATCGTCAACCGCCTGCGCGGCGAGTACGACGAGGACGAGTGGGGCTTCGACGAGCAGTTCGCCGAGGCGGTCTTCCCGCTGTTCGAGTTTCTCTATGACGTCTGGTGGCGAGTCGAGACCGAGGGGGCGCGCAACGTCCCCGGCCACGGCCGGGCGCTGCTCGTCGCAAACCACGCCGGGTCGCTCTTCCCCTTCGACGCGGCGATGGCGACGACCGCGATCATGCGAGAGCACCCGCTGCCGCGCTGGCCGCGCTTCATGGTTCTCGACTGGGCGTTCTCGCTGCCCTTCGTCTCGTCCTTCATGCGCCGCGCGGGCGGCGTGCCCGCGAGCTCCTCGAACGCGGCCAGACTCCTCGAGGAGGAGGAGCTGGTGATGGCCTTCCCGGAGGGTGCGGCGGGAACCGGAAAGCCGTTCTCGGAGCGCTATCGGCTGCGGCGCTTCGGTCGCGGCGGCTTCGCCGAGATCGCGCTGCGCACGGGCGCGCCGATCGTCCCGGTCGCCATCGTCGGCGCGGAGGAGACCTACCCGAAGCTCGCCGAGAGCCAGACCCTGGCCCGCGCGGTCGGCGCGCCGTTCGTGCCGATCACGCCGACCTTCCCATGGCTCGGGCTGCTCGGGCTGGTGCCGCTGCCGTCGCGCTGGCGGATCGATTTCTGCGAGCCGATCGACCTCTCCGAGCACCCGCCGGACGCCGCTGACGACCGGCGTCTCGTCCTCGACCTCTCCGAGCGGGTGCGCGAGACGATCCAGGCGAAGCTCTATGAGAGCCTCGTCAAGCGGCGTTCGACATTCCTCTGAGTCCGCGGGCGCGGCGTCCGGAATTGCCGGCGGTGCACTAGGGTCCGGGCGGGATGGGTACGGTCGCCGTCACGCGCGCCGGGCCGAGGGAGGAGCACGGCGTGCCCCGGGAGGACCTTCGCGCGGCGCTCGAGCGGGCGCTCGCGGCGACCGATGCCGACGAGCGGCTCGGCCCGCGCGTCGGGGCGGCCGGGTTGCGGGCGCGGTTCGAGTTCACGGACTGCGATCTGGTCCTCAACGTCGCCGCCGGCGATGGCGAGCACAACCTCTCGTGGTGGTTCGGCGACGACCCCGCCTGGCGCCCCCGGCTGCGGCTCGAGATGGACTCCGGGACGGCCAACCGCTACCTGCAGGGCCGCGAGAGCCTGGCGATCGCGATCGCCCGCGGGCGCGTCCGGGTTCGCGGCGAGTCGCGCGCGGCGCTGGCCTTCCTGCCCGCCGCGCGCCTGATCTCGGGCCACTACCGCCGCGTCGTCGACTCGGACTTCCCGGCGCTCGCGCAGGGTGTTTGACGTGGCGCCGCCGCGGGCGTAGCCTCCCCCGGGCAGAGACGGCACCAGGCCAGCAGTGGCCCCCGCTGATCGTCTGCCCCTCGGCGACTGGGGCTTCGGGCAGCGCGGACCGCGAGGCGCTCAGGCGTCGGTGGCCGACGAAGCGGGCCGTGAGCCCGCCAGGCGACGGGGTTGCCAAGACCCCGTCGCCTCTCTATGTAAGGGGCGGTCGAGGGGACCGCGGGCGTCGTAGGATCGCCGGGTGCCAGACGGCGTGATCCCGATCGGCGAGGCGGCGCGGCTCTCGGGCGTCTCCGCGTCGACGCTGAGGCGATGGGCGGCGGCGAACGTGATCCCGGTCCGCGACGATCGCTGGACGACCGCGGCCGCGGCCCAGGCTCGGGTGGTCGCGCGGATGCGCGAGCGCGGTCACTCGCTCGCCGAGCTGCGCGGGGCCGTTCGCGAGGGGCGGCTCGCCTTCGGTTTCGTCGAGGACATGCTGCCCGGCACCCGCGAGCGCTCGGTGCCGCGCGGCGAGGTCGCCGCCAAGGTCGGCCTCGAGGAGGAGCTGATCGAGCGGGTGATGACGCTGCTCGGCACGCCGACCGCTCTCGAGGGGACGCTCAACGAGCAGGACGCCGCGGCGATCGAGCAGATGGCGGCCGTGCTCGGCGCCGGGTTCCCGCTGGTGGCGCTGCTGCAGCTGGTGCGCGTCTACGCGCAGTCGATCCGCAAGATCGCCGAGGCGGAGGTGCGCCTGTTTCACCTCTACGTCCACGAGCCGCTGATCCGCCAGGGGGTGGACGCGCTCGAGATGGCCGAGGAGATGGAGGGGCTGGCGCGCGAGCTGCTGCCGCTGACCTCGCCGCTGATGGAGTACATCCACCAGCGCTACCTGCGCTTCTACATCGAGCAGGACGTGGTCGGCCACATGGAGGTCGACTTCGGCGGCATGCGCCAGATGGGGCGGGTGCAGATGGCGTTCTGCTTCGTCGACCTGACCGGCTTCAGCCGGTACACCGAGGAGGAGGGTGACGAGGAGGCGCTCGACCTGGTCGAACGCTTCATCGAGACGGTCGAGGCGACCCTGCCGGCCGAGGCGCTGGTTGTGAAGACGATCGGCGACGAGGTGATGATCGTCTCCCCCGACCCGGTGACGCTGACCGAGTGGGCGGTCGGGTTCCTGACCCTGTTCCAGGAGCGCCCGCAGCCCCGGGTCGGGATCCACTTCGGCCGAGCCGTGTACCGCGACGGCGACTACTTCGGCACCGACGTCAACCTCACCCACCGCGTCGTCGCCCGGGCGCTCGGCGGCGAGGTGATGGTCACGACCACGGTCCTCGACGCGATCGGGGACTCGGCCTATCTGGAGTTCGACCCGATCGGCCACGTGGAGCTCAAGGGCTTTCCCCGGCCCGCCGAGCTGTTCGTCGCGCGGGCGCGCGAGCCGGACTGGTAGTCGCCGCGGCGTCGGGGCGTCGCCGCGCGTCCCCGGCGCAGCGAGCAGGAATCCGTCCGCGCCCGGCGTAAGATCGCATCGTGAGTAACCAGGAGGCGCTCGCCGAGCTCGTCGGCATCGTTCGGCGCAGCGGCCTGTTGGATCGCAGCTCCTCCGCGGTGGTGATGGTCTCGGGCGGGGCCGACTCGGCCTGTGCCGCGGCTGGTCTCGCGGGCGCGTTCGGCGCCGAGGGGGTGCACGCGATGCACGTCAACTACGGCCTCCGCGCGGGCGCCGACGAGGGCGAGGCGGCGGCGCGGCGGCTCTGCGCGATGCTGCGCATCGACCTTCACGTCGAGCGCCCCGGCGAGCTGGCGGGCAACCTGCAGGCGGCCGCCCGGACGGTGCGCTACGACGCCGCCGAGCGCCTGCGCGATCGCGCGGGCGCCGACCTGGTGGTCAGCGGACATACCCGCACCGACGTGGCGGAGACCGTGCTCTACCGCCTCGCCAGCTCGCCCGGCGCCCGTGCGCTGCTCGGCCTCGCGCCCCGCAGCGGTCGCGTCGTGCGGCCGCTGCTCGCCCTCGAGCGCAAGCGGGTGCGCGAGCTGGTCGAGCTCGCCGGCCTGCCGTACGCCGACGACGAGACCAACGAGGAGCCGGTCTTCGCGCGCAACCGGATCCGCGCCGAGGTCCTGCCGGTCCTACGCGAGATCAACCCGGCCGCCGAGCGCAACCTCGCCGAGACCCGCGCCGAGCTCGCCGAGGAGTCCGAGCTGCTCGAGGCGGTGGTCCTCGACGCGCTCGCCGGCGCCGGCGCCGGCGCCGGCGCGGTCGCGATCGACGCCCGCGCGCTGGCCGCCTGGCCCCCGGCGCTGCAGCGGCTCGCGCTGCGCGCGCTCGCCGAGCGCGCGGCGGGCAGGTCGGTGGCCCTGGGACGGGCCCGAGCCGCGCAGATCCTGCGCCTCGCCTCGACGCCCGAGGGCGGCACGATCGAGCTCGGCGGCGGCGCCGAGGCGATCTGCGAGGCCCGTCACGTCCGCTTCGTCGCCGCCGAGCTCGACGCCGCCCCGCGGCCGGCTGGGCTCGCGCTGCCGGGGCGCGCCCGGGTCGGCGAGTGGGAGGTTCGGGCCGAGCTTCACCCCGGCCCGGTCGACCCGGCCGGGCCGGATCTCGCGACCCTGGACGCCGCGGCGCTCGCCGGCCCGATCGAGGTCCGGACGTGGCGCGACGGCGACCGCATGCGCCCGCTCGGGATGACCGGCACCAAGACCCTGCAGGACCTGTTCACCGATTGCGGCGTGCCGCGCTCGCTGCGCCACGCCCTGCCGGTGGTCACGGTCGGCGGCGAGATCGCCTGGGTCGCCGGGGTCGCCGTCTCGGAGACCTTTCGCCTCGCCGGCGAGGTCGAGCGGGTCGCGGTCCTGCGCGCGCGGGTGCTCGAGCCGACGCCGAGCGCGGGGCAGCGGTAACTAACCGGCCGGTGTCGGGGTTGTCCCTCGCGCGGCGCGCGACCGCCAGGATCAGGACGATCACCGTGGCGGTGAGCAGCAGGCCGACGATCGCCAGCCCGATCCCGACCCAGATCACCCAGTCGAGCTTGACGCCGACGTCGGCATCGACCGAGACGCCTGGGGCGCCACGGGCGTTCATCACCACGACCGACCAGATGCCGGGCATCCGGGAAAACACCTAAACCCGGTGCGGTCGCACCCGGTTGCACGACGCACGGGCGGACGTGGCGGGGAGGGTCGAGCGCGCAACCTCGATCTAGACTGACCACCGTGTCAGACGCGGACGGAGCGATCGGGGAGGTCCTCGTGGCGGCCGAGGACCTGGAGCGTCGCGTCCGCGAGCTCGGCGCCGAGATCAGCCGCGACTACGCGGGCCGCGACCTGGTCATGATCGGGGTGCTCAAGGGGGCGGTGCTGTTCATCGCCGACCTGATGCGCGAGCTCGAGGTGCCCTGCGAGATCGACTTCATGGCCGTCTCCAGCTACGGCTCCGCCACCGACTCCTCCGGCGTGGTGCGGATCCTCAAGGACCTCGACGCGGCGATCGAGGGCCGCGACGTGCTCGTCGTCGAGGACATCGTCGACTCGGGGCTGACGCTGCACTACCTGCTCAAGACCCTGCACGCCCGCGAGCCCCGCTCGCTCGAGGTCTGCGCGCTGCTGACCAAGCCCGAGCGCCGGCGCGTCGACCTGCCGATCCGCTACGTCGGCTTCGAGATCCCGAACCGCTTCGTGATCGGCTACGGACTCGACCACGGCCAGCGCTACCGCAACCTCCGCTACGTGGCGGCGTTGAACGAGTAGATGCAGCCGATTCGTCGCCACCCTGACCCCCTGAACGCGGGGAATCCTCCCTGGTACGCTGGTTCAAGAGAGAGCGCGGCGTAAAGCCCGCTCTCATGCCACAAACGACCACCGACCGCACAGAGCGACAAGGCAGATGAGACGCTTCTTCCGCAGCGCCGCGTTCCCGATCCTGATCGTGATCGTGCTTGCCTTCTTCGCCCAGCGGCTGATCAGCCCGGGCGACTCCGAGGAAACGCCGACCTTCACCGAGTTCGAGTCCCAGGTCAAGAACGCCCCGACCTCGATCGACTCGGTCACCTTCGAGCAGAAGGACCACACCCTGACCGTCGCCAAGTCCGACGGCAGCGAGTACTCGGTCGGCTACCTGCCCGAGCAGGAGCTCGAGCTGACCAACACCCTCGGGCAGAACGAGATCGAGACGAAGATCGAGGGCACCGGCGGGTCGAGCTTCCTCTCGATCCTCACCTACGTGCTCCCCTTCCTCCTCTTCTTCGGCTTCTGGCTCTTCCTGATGAACCAGATGCAGGGCGGCGGCTCGCGGGTGATGAGCTTCGGCAAGTCGAAGGCCAAGCGGATGTCGGTCGACGCGCCGAAGATCACCTTCCGCGACGTCGCCGGCGCCGACGAGGCGGTGCAGGAGCTGCATGAGATCAAGGAGTTCCTCGAGAACCCGAAGAAGTTCCAGGCGCTCGGCGCGCGGATCCCGAAGGGCGTCCTGCTCTACGGACCCCCCGGCACCGGCAAGACGCTGCTCGCCCGCGCGGTCGCCGGCGAGGCCGGGGTCCCGTTCTTCTCGATCTCGGGCTCGGACTTCGTCGAGATGTTCGTCGGGGTCGGCGCCAGCCGCGTCCGCGACCTGTTCGAGCAGGCCAAGCAGAACTCCCCCTGCATAATCTTCATGGACGAGATCGACGCCGTCGGCCGCCACCGCGGCGCCGGCATGGGCGGCGGCCACGACGAGCGCGAGCAGACGCTCAACCAGCTGCTCGTCGAGATGGACGGCTTCACGATGACCGACAACGTCATCCTGATCGCCGCCACCAACCGGCCCGACATCCTCGATCCGGCGCTGTTGCGGCCCGGCCGCTTCGACCGCCAGATCGTCGTCGATCGCCCCGACCGCCGGGGGCGCAAGCGGATCCTCGAGGTGCACACGCGCGGCAAGCCGCTCGCCAAGGAGATCGACCTCGACGCGCTGGCGGGCCAGACCCCGGGCTTCACCGGCGCCGACCTCGCCAACCTGATCAACGAGTCGGCGCTGCTGACCGCCCGCTCGGGCAAGCGCGAGATCACCCAGGACGAGCTCGAGGAGGGGATCATGCGCGTGATCGCCGGCCCCGAGAAGAAGACCCGGGTGATGTCGGAGAAGGAGCGCCTGGTCACCGCGTTCCATGAGATGGGCCACGCGATCGTCGGCCAGGTGCTGCCCAACTGCGACCCGGTCCACAAGATCTCGATCATCGGCCGCGGCCAGGCGCTTGGCTACACGATCTCGCTCCCGGGCGAGGACAAGTTCCTCACCACGCGGGCCGAGCTCAGCGACACGATGGCGATGACGCTCGGCGGCCGCGCCGCCGAGGAGCTCACCTTCGGCGAGATCACCACCGGCGCCTCGAACGACCTCGAGAAGGTGACCGAGACGGCGAAGCAGATGGTGATGCGCTTCGGGATGTCCGAGCGCCTCGGCCCGCGGGTCTTCGGCCACGATCGCTCGCAGCCGTTTCTCGGCCGCGAGTTCTCGGCCGAGCCCGACTACTCGGACGAGATCGCGCGCGAGATCGACGACGAGATCCGCCGCATCGTCGAGGAGGCCCACCAGAGCGCCAAGGACATCCTGGACGAGCATTCCGAGCAGCTCGAGCGGATCTCCAACATCCTGCTCGAGCGCGAGACGATCGACGCCGAGCAGTTCGCGAAGCTGCTCGAGGGCGCCGCCGTCGAGGAGGTCTTCGGCGACGAGGACTCCGAGCCCGAGCCCGAGCCCGAGCCCGAGCCGCCGACCGAGCGCGCCGCCAACCGCGAGGGCCCGCGGCCGATGCCCAGGCCGCGACCCGGGCTCGCCGGCGGCGGCGCCGAGATGCGCTCCGACTCCTGAGCGCGGACCGGCCGTAGCGGCGGTGTCGCGCCGGGATGATCCCCGCGTGGCCCGGCTGATGGGGATCGTCAACGTGACCCCCGACTCGTTCTCCGACGGGGGCCGGTTCCTCGATCCCGAGCGGGCGATCGCGCACGGGCGCGAGCTGGCCGCCGACGGCGCCGAGCTCCTCGACGTCGGCGGCGAGTCGACCCGACCCGGCGCGGCGGCGGTACCCGCCGCGCTTGAGCTCGAGCGGGTCGTGCCGGTGATCGCCGCGCTCGCCGGACCGGACGACTCGCCGGCGCCCGTCTCGGTCGACACCTCGAAGGCCGCGGTCGCCGGGCCGGCGCTCGACGCCGGCGCGACGATCGTCAACGACGTGACCGCGTTGCGCGCCGACGCCGATCTGGCGCCGCTGTGCGCCGAGCGTGACTGCACGGTCCTGCTCATGCACATGCAGGGCACGCCGCGGACCATGCAGCGCAACCCCACCTACGATGACGTCGTCGACGACATCAGGGCCTTCCTCGCCTCCCGGATCGAGGCCGCGACCGCCGCCGGGATCGCCGAGGAACGGATCTGGGTGGACCCCGGCATCGGCTTCGGAAAGACCGTCGACCACAACCTCGAGCTGCTCCGACGCCTTGGGGAGCTGCGTGATCTCGGCCGACCGATCGTGGTCGGCACCTCCCGCAAGAGCTTCCTCGGCTCGCTCACCGGCCGCGGCGTGGACGGGCGCCTGGGCGGGACCGTGGCCTCGAACGTGCTCGCGCTGGTCGCCGGGGCCGACATCCTGCGTGTGCACGAGGTGCGTGAGGTGCGCCGGGCGCTGACCGTGGTAGAGGCGATCGCCGGGGTGACCCCGTGGCGGCACGAGGCGCGCTGCGCGCGGCCCGGCGACGGGTGATAAGTGCGGCCTAGGCTGCGGCGTCGTCTCGGATCGGGGCTGGGCAGTCCCGTAACACCACGAGGAAGGGGCCGGAATGAAGGAGCGTTCCACCGGGGTTCTTGGGAAGCTCGGACTATTCGTCGCGGTGGCGGCTGTGATCGGCGCGACGTTCGCCGCCGTCGCCAGCGCCAACAACCTCGACGCGCAGACCGCTCAGAACGCGGCACGGACCGTCGCCAAGCGCGACTGCCAGAACACGTCAGGCTGTCAGGGCTACCGAGTCTTCGGGCTGCACAAGGTCAGTCGTCACAAGGCGGTCGGCAAGGTCGCGACGCAGAGCGTCAAGAACGGCACCACGTACGTCTGCACCCGCCAGGTCGTGATCAAGCTCGATCACTTCACGGGCGAGATCAACTACTCGGTGTCCAAGCGCCGCTGCCACACGACCGGCTGAGCACGGAGCACAGCGCTAAAGGCCGGAGCGAAAGCCCTGGCGCCAGCTCGGCCAGCGCGGCCGCCAGTCGAGCTCGCTCCGCAGCTTCTCGTTCGACGCGCCCCGAACGTTGGTCATCCAGGCGAAGCCGAACTCGCCGAGCGGCCGGCGGGCCATCCACGCCGGAACCCGGCGGGGGCGCTTTGCGCCGATCGCCTCGGCGAGCGCCGGCAGCCACTCGTTGACCGGCGCCGGCTCGTCGTCGCAGACGTTGTAGATGCCGGGCGCGCCGCGCTCGATCGCGACGACCGTGGCCGAGGCCGCGTCGTCGATGTGGACCAGCGACCAGACGCCCGTGCCCCCGGCGACGATCGGGAAGCGACGCCGGCGGACCAGATCGGTGTTCTCGCCGTCCGCGCCGAGTGACGTGCCCGGCCCGTAGAAGGCGCCGTAGCGAAGCACGATGCCCTCCACGCCTTCGGCCTCGGTGACCGCGGCCTCGAGGTGGCGGATCGCGTCGAGCGTGCGCCGCGCGGGGCCGGGCGGGTGCGGGTCGAGCGGATCGTCCTCCGACTTGACCGGACCGCCCTCGCGAGCGTACGGCCAGCCGCCGAAGCTCTGCGCGACCAGGCGCCGTGCGCCGGCCTCGCGCGCCGCGGCGAGCAGGTTGTCGGTGCCCTCGGTGCGCAGGCGGTTGGTCTCGGCGAACTCCTCGTCGAGACGCTTCGGATTGAGGACCGCGCGGATCGCGGTCAGCTCGTGCACGACGACCTCGGGCCGCGCCGCTGAGACCGCCGCGATCACCGCCGCGCGGTCGAGCGCGTCGGCGATCACCGCTTCGGCTCCCGCGGCGCGGACCGCGTCCGCTCGCTGCGGGCTGCGGGTCATGCCGGTGACCTCGTGCCCGGCTTCGATCAGGGCGGGCACCAGCCGCTTGCCGACCGCGCCGGTCGCCCCGGCCACGAAGACCCTCATCGATGCGCTCCCTTCCTCGATCTCGACACGGCCGTGCTCCTGATCTAGTTCTATCGGCTACGTTTGCCGCTCGTGGAGGCGCACGGAGGCACATCGGACCCCGCGGTCGAGATCGAGCTGCAGGGCCTCTCGATCCATACCCATCACGGGGTCACCGAGGCCGAGCGCGAGATCGGGCAGCGGTTGAACATCGACGTCGGCTTCGACGTCCCCGACTGCGACGCCGTGCTCACCGACCGCCTCGAGGACACGATCGACTACGCCGAGGTCGCCGACATCGTCGCCCTGGCGGCGACCGAGCGCAGCTACAAGACGCTGGAGCGGCTCGCGAACGTGATCGCCGAGCGGCTCATGGAGCGGTTCGGCTCCGAGGCGGTGCGCGTGCGCGCCGCCAAGCCGCAGCCGCCGATCCCGCTCGCGATCGACGAGGTGGCGGTCGAGGTCGAGCGGGTGCGCATCGACGACGACGACGAGCCCGAGGACGAGGACGAGGACCAGGCGTGAGCGCCGATCGCGACACGCGCGGTGGCTATCTCGGCCTGGGCTCCAACGTCGGCGACCGCGCCCGGCACCTGCGGGCGGCGATCGAGCTGCTCGGCGAGCACGGGGTCGAGGTCGAGGCCGTCTCCTCGGCCTACGAGACCGAGCCGGTCGGCGAGATCCTCGACCAGCCCGACTTCCTCAACGCCGTGGTGCGCGTCTCGACCGCCCTCGAGCCGCACGACCTGCTCGACCTCTGCAAGGCGATCGAGGTCGAGCGCGGGCGCGTGCTCGGCGGCCGGCGGCACGGCCCGCGCCCGCTCGACGTCGACCTGCTGCTGCTCGGCTCGATCGAGCTGCGCTCCGATCGCCTGACGCTCCCGCATCCCCAGGTCACCGCGCGGCGCTTCGTGCTCGCGCCGCTGCTCGAGCTCGACCCCGACCTCGCGCTGCCCGACGGCACCCGGCTCGCTGCCGCTCTCGCCGCGCTGGGCGACGCGGAGAGGGTCGAGCCGGTGGGTGAGCTCGAGTAGGGCGGCCCCGAGCGCCGTCGAGTCGGGAAGCGCGGTTCGGTTCGGAGAACGCGTTCCCGGGCCGACAATGCGACACACAGCAGCCTGGTCGGCATCTGGAGTCGCGTTATCCGCCTATGAGCCGGTCAACACGACGCAAAGCCTCCTGATCCGCGGAGCGTGACGTGCTGTCGGCGGCGGCCGCCGGGCTCAGGCGGCCGCCGCGCGCAGCGGCTCGAGCCAGGCCGGCGGCAGCACCGGTGGCGCGTCACCCGGGTAGTCGGGCACCAGGCGCATCGCCAGCTCGCCGGCGGGCCGCGACGCGATCGGGTCGCGAACGTCCTCGAGCGTCATCAGCAGTCGCACGCTGGTCGCGATCTGCAGGTCGGCCGCGTTCGGCGGGTCGGCGCCGAGGATCCCCTGCGCGATCCAGTCGTCGATCCGCCGCAGGATCCCTGGCAGCGCCGCGAGGTCGGCGGCCACCTTCTCGTCGCTCGCCTCGTTGAGCCGGGCCGAGAGCGCGACCAGCGGCGCGCCGGTCTTCACCGCGAGGCCGATCGGGATCCCGAGGCGGGCGCCCTGCGAGTAGGAGGCCAGCGGTGAACGGTCGCGGCGCAACGCGTTCCAGAGCACGCGGCGGGCGACCGGCTGCAGCGTCTCGTCGCCCCACGCCTCGGCCTGCTCGACCAGCGCCCGGCGGTCGGGGTCGGCGGGCAGCAGGGGCGGGTCCGGGCGGATCCGATCGAGCTCGCGGGCGATCTCGCGCGAGCCCTGGACCCTGCGACCGTCGATCTTCAGGGCCGGGACCGTGATTCCCCGAAAGCCCACCGCCCGCAGGACGCCCTTCGAGATCACGGGCATCAGGTCGACCCGCTTGTAGTCGACCCCCTTGCGCTCGAGCATCATCGCCGCCGTTCGCGACGGGTGCGAGCCGGGGACGACGTAGAGGGTCGCGGTCACGACCGCGATCCTACGCGCTCGCCGCCCGAGCACCGAGATTACGGCGGCGCGCGCCGTGCGAGATCATGGCGCGCATGCTGCTCGCCGTCGACGTCGGGAACACGCAGACGCACCTCGGCGCCTTCCGCGACTCCGAGCTGGTCGAGCACTGGCGCTTTCAGACCCGCGCCGGGGCGACCGGGGACGAGCTCGCCGAGCGGATCGTCGGCCTGCTCGCGCTGCGCGGGATCGACGTCGACGAGGTCGACGCGATCGCGGTCTGCGCGGTCGTCCCACCGCTCGACCGCGAGTACGAGTCGATGGCGAGCCGCCACCTCGACGCCCCGTGCCTGACGATCAGACCCGGCGTCAGGACCGGGATGCCGATCCGGATCGACAACCCCTACGAGGTCGGAGCCGACCGGCTGGTCAACGCGGTGGCCGCCTACGAGCACGTAGGCGGAGCCTGCGTCGTCGTCGACTTCGGCACCGGGATCAACTTCGACGCGGTCTCCGCCGACGGCGAGTACCTGGGCGGCGCGATCGCGCCGGGGGTCGAGATCTCGCTCTCGGCGCTCGCCGCCCGCGGCGCGCAGATCCCGCGGATCGACCTCGACGAGCCGGTGGCCGCGATCGGCAAGTCGACCCGCGGGGCGATCCAGTCGGGGGTGGTCTTCGGCTTCGCGGGGTTGATCGACGGCGTCGCGCGCCGGCTCGAGCGCGAGCTCGGCGGCGAGCCGACCCTGATCGCCACCGGCGGGCTCGCGCACGTGATCGTCCCCTTCTGCGAGACGATCGACGAGGTCGATGACCTGCTGACCCTGAAGGGGCTGCGCCTGATCTGGGAGCGGAACTCCTAGCGCTCGGCGGGCGCATCAGCGCCAGCCCCGTCGGTGGTCCTACCAGGCCACGGCTCCCCGCCGATCGACGAATCGGCCGGTTGGGCCATCGCCGGAGATCAACGCCATCTCGACGACGATCCGTGATCCCGCCTCGGGCGTGAGCGCGGCCGCTTCGCGGTTTCCGGGCGCGAGGTCCGTCTGCACGGAGCCCGGGCAGACCGAATTGACCTTGATCGGCGTGTCCTCGAGCAGCTTCGCGAGCGCCACCGTGATCCCGTTGAGCGCCAGCTTGGACGTGCGGTAGGCCGGGACGCCGAGCTCGTAGTAGGGGGAGGATGGGTCGCCCTGGTCGGCCAGCGACCCCATCGTGCTGGTCACGTTGACGATCCGACCGGAGTCCGACTCGCGCAGCAACGGCAGGACCTCGTGAATGACCGAAACGACGCCGAAGACGTTGGTCTCGAAGGTCCTTCGGAACATCTCCGGGTCCACCGGTTCGTCGGTCTCGGCCGTCGCCTCCGGCAGGATCCCGGCGTTGTTGACCAGGATGTCGAGCCGGCCGTGCCGGGCCTCGACGTGCTCGGCCGCGGCCCTGACGCTGGATGCCGAGTCGACGTCGAGTGGCACCGATTCGACGTCCAGGCCCTGGTCGCGGAGTGCATCGGCCGCCCGCTCGCCCTTCGCGGGGTCGCGCGCTCCGATGATCGTCTTGACGCCCGCCCGAGCCAGCCGGCGGGCTGTCTCGAAGCCGAGGCCTCGATTCGCCCCGGTGATGAGCGCGATCTTTGCCATTGAGTTCATCCTTCCTCGTCGCCGATGTGCCCCGAGCCCGCGCGCCGCGCGCCGCAAAGCGCTCCCCGCGCTCCGCTGCGATCGGTTCGGGTCGGTGCTGTGGATGGGACGCGAGAGGTGGCCCCGACGTGAGACGGTCGGGCGGCATGCGGCACACTCCCGGTCCACCGCCCGTGACGCAGCCGCCCCTCACATCCCCTTTCCGGATCGCCGACGTCGAGGTCCCCAACCGGGTCCTGCTCGCGCCCCTGGCCGGGATCGGCAACTGGTTCGTGCGCCTGCAGGCGCGTCGCCACGGCGCCGGGATGGCGGTCTCGGAGATGGTCTCGAGCTTCGCGCTCGCGCACCGCAACCGGCGCACGCTCGAGGAGATGCTGCGCGTGCACCCCGACGAGGGGGTCGTCTCGATCCAGCTCTTCGGCTCCGACCCCGACGTGATGCGGGTCGCGGCCGCCACCGCCGCCGAGGCCGGGCCGGCGCTGCTCGACCTCAACATGGGCTGCCCGGTGCCGAAGATCGTCAAGACCGGCGCCGGCGTCGCGCTGCTGCGCGACCCCGACCTGGCGGTCGCCGTCGCCAGCGCCGCGGCGGAGGGCTCGGGCCTGCCGGTGACCGTCAAGCTGCGGTCCGGGATCGAGCCCGGCGACCGGTCGGGGCTCGCGCTCGCGCGGAGGCTGGTCGCCGACGCGGGCGTCGCCGCGATCGCCTTCCACCCGCGTGCGGCGCGCCGCCAGCACGCCGGCGCGCCCGACTACGAGCTCGTGCGAGAGCTGGTCGACGCGCTTGACGGCAGCGGTGTCCCGGTCATCCTCTCGGGCGGGCTGCGCAGCGCCGAGCTCGCGCGCCGCGCCTACCGGGAGTCGGGCGCCGACGCCGTGATGATCGCCCGCGGCGCCCTCGGCGACCCCTGGATCTTCTCCGAGCTCACGGGCCGCGCGCCGCGACGCGAGCCCGCCCGGGTCGTCGCCGAGCTCGACTGGGTGCTCGATCGGGCGAGCGAGCATTGGGGCCCCGAGCGCGCCGCGCGCAACCTGCGCAAGTTCTATCCCTGGTATCTCGAGCGCCTCGGAATCTCGGGCTCGCGGGCGGATCGCTTTCAACGCACCGAGCGGCTCGAGGACGTCCGCGAGCTGCTCGCCGAGGCGGTTCGAGCACCCGTGGGCGCCTCGCTATAATCGCCGGCCCTGCCCGAGCCCGCGCGCGCACAATCGCGTCGCGTTTCGGGCGTTTTCATTGTCGGGAAGCCGCCCCGCGGGGCGGCCAACTACTAGGTACGGAAGAGGAAGCAAAGTGGCTCGCGAAGCGCTGATCACCCAGGAAGGGCTCGAGAAGCTGAAGACGGAGATCGACCATCTCTCGACCGTCAAGCGGCGAGAGGTGGCCGAGCGGATCAAGGACGCTCGGGAGTTCGGCGACATCGCCGAGAACTCCGAGTACGACGACGCCAAGAACGAGCAGGCCCTGCTCGAGCAGCGGATCGCCCAGCTCGAGGAGCGGCTGCGCCGCGCGAGCGTCGTCGACGAGAACGCGATCGACACCGAGAGCGTCGGCGTCGGCGTGCGCGTCCACATCAAGGACCAGAAGTCCGGCGACTCGCGCAAGTTCCAGATCGTCGGCCCGACCGAGGCCGATCCCGCCGAGCAGAAGCTCTCCAACGAGTCGCCGATCGGCAAGGCGCTGAGCGGCCACAAGCGCGGCGACGTGGTCACCGTCGACGTTCCGCGGGGGCCGAAGAAGAAGTACAAGATCACCAAGATCGAGGCCGCCTAGCGGCTCCGCTCGGCTCGGGTCGGTCGCGCGCGGCGATCGGCCCGTGGGGCGGACGCTGCATTAGGCTCGCCCGTCATGGCTGAGCCGCAGGACGGCGCCGACGAGCGCTCCGAGCCCCAGCTTCTCGGCGAGCGTCGCGAGAAGCTCGAGCGGCTGCGCGGGGCCGGGATCGAGCCGTTCCCGGCCGAGTTCGCGGGCCGGGTCGAGATCGCGGCCGTGCACGCCGCCCACGACGGCCTCGAGGCGGGCGAGGAGACCGAGGACGCCTACCGCGTCGCCGGGCGGATCGCCGCCCGCCGTGGCCACGGCAAGGCCGCCTTCATCGACCTCGTCGACGCGAGCGGCCGGCTGCAGCTGCACTCGCGCGCCGACGTGCTCGGCGCCGAGGTCCACGAGCGCCTCGCGGGGCTCGACCTCGGCGACATCGTCGGCGTCGACGGGGTCGCCTTTGCGACCCGTCGCGGCGAGCTCTCTCTGCAGGTGACCGGCTGGACGCTGCTCGCCAAGAGCCTGCGCCCGCCGCCCGACAAGTTCCACGGGCTCGAGGACACCGAGCTGCGCTACCGCCATCGCGAGCTCGACCTGATCGCCAACCCGGAGTCCCGGGAGCTGTTTCGCAAGCGCGGGGCGACGATCGCCGCGACCCGCGAGTGGCTCGACGCCGAGGGCTTCGTCGAGGTCGAGACGCCGGTGCTCCAGCCGCTCTACGGCGGCGCCCTGGCGCGGCCGTTCACGACCCATCACAACGCGCTCGACCGCGACCTCTACCTGCGGATCGCGACCGAGCTCTACCTGAAGCGCTGCGTGGTTGGCGGCATCGACCGCGTCTACGAGCTCGGCAAGGACTTCCGCAACGAGGGCGTCTCCTACAAGCACAACCCCGAGTTCACGATGCTCGAGTGGTATGAGGCCTACGCCGACTACTCCGACGCCGCCCGCCGGCACGAGAACCTGGTCGCCCACGTCGCCGAGCGCGTCCTGGGCACCACCACGGTCGAGCGCGGCGGGGTGGAGATCGACCTGGCCCCCCCGTGGCGGCGGGTGACGTTGCGCGACGCGATCCGAGAGCGCACCGGCGTCGACGTGCTGGAGCATCCGACCCGCGAGGCGCTCGCCGCGGCGATGGACTCCGAGGCGAGCCCGGACGACGGCTGGGGAAAGCTCGTCGACGGCCTGCTCTCGAAGGAGGTCGAGCCGCACCTGATCCAGCCCACCTTCGTGATCGACTACCCGGTCGAGACGTCGCCCTTCGCCAAGCGCCACCGCTCCGAGGACGGCCTGGTCGAGCGCTGGGAGGCCTACGTCGGGGGCTTCGAGATCTCCAATGCGTACTCCGAGCTCAACGACCCCGACGAGCAGCGCCGGCGCTTCGCCGAGCAGGCCGAGGAGCTGCGCCGCGGCGACGACGAGGCCCAGCCGTTCGACCAGACCTATATCGAGGCGCTCGAGTACGGGATGCCCCCGACGGCCGGCGTCGGGCTCGGCATCGATCGCCTGGTGATGCTGCTCACCGGGGCCGCCAGCCTGCGCGAGGTCGTGCTGTTCCCGGCGATGCGCGAATAGGACCCTCCGCGCCGCGGCTGCGGGCGCTCGCGATCGCGGCGGTCGCGGCCGCGGCGCTGTGGGCGAGCGCGGGCTGCGGCGGGGAGCAGCCGTCGGGCGCGAGACCCGCGGCGACCACGACGGACGCCGAGCGGACCACGACCGACGCCGGTCAAGGGTCCGCGCCCGAGCCGCCGCCCGCGGTCCGGTGCCCGCCCGAGGCCGCCAACTGCCGCAGCGCGGGTGGGCGGATCCTCTACGTCGAGCGCGTTGACCCCGACGGCGACGGCGACGCCCACTTCGTGCTGCTCAGCCGCCAGAGCGTCACCGCGCCGGGGATCTCGGTGATCGACGTCGCCCCCGAGCTGCGCCCGCATCCGCTGCCCGGCGCGGGCGAGACGCTGAGCGCCGCGGGCCTCGTCTATCGGGGCTCACACGGCCAGCGTCAGATCCAGGCGACCGAGGTCGCGGTCGGGGGCTGAGCCCGGCCCAGGCCTCGCAGCCCGCCGAGGGTCGAGGCCGGGGAGGGGCCGCGGGCTCGTCGCCCGAGGATCCTCGATCAGCGTGCTCGGCCGCGCGGCTTGGCGCGCGATCGCCGCGCCGGCTTGCCGTCGCCCGACTGCGCCACCGCGGCGGCGCTGACCAGCCACAGGCGCTCGACGACCAGCGCCTCGCGCGGGCGGCGTGCGCGGCTCATCGCCTCGGCCAGGAGCTGGCGCATGGCGCCGAAGATCGCCGCGGCGGCGAGGGCGGAGTCGACGCCGCGCGGCAGCTCGCCGGCCCGCTGCGCCCGCTCGATCTCGTGCCCGGTGCGATCGATCGCCGCGGTGATCGCCCGGCCCTCGATCGAGGCGACGCCCGGGTCGCGCGACAGCGGCCCGTAGACGACGGGCGCGAGCGGCTCGCCGTAGTGGAAGCGAACCCCCCGGCGGGCTCGCTCGCGCTCGCGTGCGAACCAGTCGCCGACCGCGCCCGGGTCGTGGTCGAGCACCTCGGTGTGCAGGCGCTGATAGAAGGCGCCGACGACCTCGCCGACCAGCCCTGCCTTGGAGTCGAAGTGGTGGTAGAGCACGCTCGGCGCGACCTTGGCCCGGCGCGAGACCGATCCCACCTCGAGGTGGCCGCTGCGCGCGAGCAGCTCGTCGCGGGCGGCCTGCAGCAGCCGCCGGCGGGTCCGATCTCCCCGCAAGTTCGAACCACGCCGGCGACCACCGCCGGGGCGATGAATGCCTGCCCGGGCGCCCTCCGTGCGCGCGGGCTGTCGATCGCGGCCCTGCCTGCGATCGGCTGTCTTCCCTGACCCACTCATCGTCAGTTCCTGAATAGAATCGAATTCGATTCTATTTGTCAAGTCGAATCTCGGTGAGCCGACTCACCGCGTTGGGTGGCCGTCGTCCTCTCCGGCGACGCCGGCGCTCACGACCGGGTGCGCGACGGCGAGCTCACGCCGAGCGCGGTTGCCGCATCCTCGGCCCGTTCTGCCGCCGCCGCGCCCTCGGACCCTCCCGGGAAGGACCACGGGCCCCGATATACTGGGCGCTTGCCGTTACTCGACAACCGGAGGTTCTGATCCCGCGGCGCGGAGAGGCCGTACAACCGGACAGAGCAACCGGCGCTGTTGCGTCCCCCGGCCCAGCTAGAACTCAGGAGAGCAGGAACTAGGCATAAGGCGGATTGAGTTTGTTCGAGCGATTCACAGAACGAGCCCGGCAGGTGGTCGTCCTCGCCCAGGAGGAGGCCCGAACGCTGAAGCACAACTACATCGGGACCGAGCACATCCTGCTCGGCCTGCTGCGTGAGGAGGAGGGCCTCGCGGCTCGAGTGCTCGAGTCGCTGGACATCACCGTGGAGCGCGTGCGCGCGCAGGTCGTGCGCATCGTCGGCTCCGGTGAGGAGGTCACGTCCGGCCAGATCCCGTTCACGCCCCGCGCCAAGAAGGTGCTCGAGCTGGCGCTGCGCGAGGCGCTCTCGCTCGGCCACAACTACATCGGCACCGAGCACATCCTGCTCGGGCTGGTGCGCGAGAACGAGGGCGTCGCCGCGCGCATCCTGCTCGACTTCGACGCCGACTCGGAGAAGATCCGCAACGAGGTGATCCGCATGCTCTCCGGGCCGGGCGGCCGCCGCCAGGGCGCCGGCGCGGGCGGCGGCGGCGAGGGCAAGAAGTCCTCGAAGCTGCTCGACCAGTTCGGCCGCAACCTGACCAAGCTCGCCTCCGAGGGCAAGCTCGACCCGGTGATCGGCCGCGAGACCGAGGTCGAGCGGATCATGCAGATCCTCTCGCGCCGCCAGAAGAACAACCCCGTGCTGCTCGGCGAGCCCGGGGTCGGCAAGACCGCGATCGTCGAGGGCCTGGCCTCGCGGATCACCCGCGGCGAGGTGCCCGAGCTGCTCAAGAACAAGCAGATCTACACGCTCGACCTGGCCGCGCTGGTGGCCGGCTCGAAGTACCGCGGCGAGTTCGAGGAGCGGCTCAAGAAGGTGATGAAGGAGATCACCCAGCGCGGCGACATCGTGCTCTTCATCGACGAGCTGCACAACCTGGTCGGCGCCGGCGCCGCCGAGGGTGCGATCGACGCGGCCTCGATCCTCAAGCCCGCGCTCGCCCGCGGCGAGTTGCAGACGATCGGCGCGACGACGCTCGACGAGTACCGCAAGTACCTCGAGCGCGACTCCGCGCTCGAGCGGCGCTTCCAGCAGATCAAGGTCGACGAGCCGTCGACCAGCGACACGGTGAAGATCCTCGAGGGCCTGCGCGAGCGCTACGAGGACCACCACAAGGTCAAGATCACCGACGACGCGCTGGCCGCCGCGGCCGAGCTCGCCGACCGCTACATCTCCGACCGCTTCCTGCCCGACAAGGCGATCGACCTGATCGACGAGGCCGCCTCGCGGATGCGGATCCGCTCCATGTCGCAGCCGCCCGTCTACCGCGATCTCGAGGAGGAGATCGAGGAGACCCGGCGCGCCAAGGAGGCCGCGATCGAGGCGCAGGAGTTCGAGAAGGCCGCCAACCTGCGCGACACCGAGCGCCAGCTGACCAATCGCAAGCGCGAGCTCGAGGACCAGTGGGACTCGGGCGAGGCCGGCGAGCGCCCCGCGGTCGGTGAGGAGGAGATCGCCGACATCGTCTCGATGTGGACCGGGATCCCCGTCTTCAAGCTGACCGAAGCCGAGACCAAGAAGCTCGTCCGCATGGAGTCGGAGCTGCACAAGCGGGTGATCGGCCAGGACGTCGCGATCGAGGCCGTCTCGAAGGCGATCCGCCGCTCGCGCGCCGGGATCAAGGACCCCAAGCGCCCCGCCGGTTCGTTCATCTTCCTCGGCCCCTCTGGCGTCGGCAAGACCGAGCTCGGGCGCACGCTCGCCGAGTTCCTGTTCGGCGACGAGGACGCGATGGTGCGCATCGACATGTCGGAGTACATGGAGAAGCACGCGGTCTCGCGCCTGGTCGGCTCGCCGCCCGGCTACGTCGGCTACGACGAGGGCGGCCAGCTCACCGAGGCCGTGCGGCGCAAGCCCTACTCGGTGCTGCTGCTCGACGAGATCGAGAAGGCCCACCCCGACGTCTTCAACATCCTCCTGCAGATCCTCGAGGACGGCAGGCTCACCGACGCGCAGGGTCGCACGGTCGACTTCCGCAACACGATCGTGATCATGACCTCCAATATCGGCGCCAAGGACATCGCCCGCAACGTCTCCTTCGGCTTCGCCGTCTCCGACGACGAGACGGGCGCCTCCTACAAGGACATGAAGGACCGGATCATGGGCGAGCTGAAGAAGGTCTTCCGGCCCGAGTTCCTGAACCGGATCGACGAGGTGATCGTCTTCCACAAGCTCTCGCGCCCCGAGATCCGCGAGATCATCGACCTGCTGATCACCCGCGTGCGCGCCCAGGTCGCCGAGCACCAGCTGCAGCTCGAGCTCTCCGACGGGGCCAAGGACCTGATCGCCGAGAAGGGCTGGGACCCGGCGATGGGCGCCCGGCCGCTGCGCCGCGCGATCCAACGCTACGTCGAGGACCCGCTCGCCGACGAGGTCCTGCGCCAGGGCCCGGACTCGATCGTCTCGGGGACCACGGTGATGGTCGATCGCGACCCCTCCGGCGACGAGGACGACCGTCCGCTGAGCCTGAAGCTGATCAAGCCGCGCAAGCGCCCGAAGAAGAAGGACGAGGAGCCCAAGGAGCCGGTCGGGGTCGGGGCGAAGTCCGAGGGCTCCGAGCCCGGGGACGGCGACGCGCCGCCCGACGAGCCGCCGGCCGAGTCCTAGCGCCTAGCGGCCTCGTCGCGCTGGGCCGGGCGCGTTCTAACCGAGTCGGAGGCTCGGCATCGGATAGTGGCGCCGGTTGTTGGTGACCAGGGTCAGGTCGTGCGCGAGCGCGAGCGCGGCGAGCATCGCGTCGATCAGATCGGTGCCGTGAGTGGGGGCGAAGCGCCGTCGCAGCCGCCCACCGTGTTCGGCGACCGAGAGCTCGAGATCGAGCACGACGAAGTCGGCGATCAGCGCGCCGACCGCCGGCTCGTCGCCGGATCCGCCCGCGCGCAGCTCGGCGGCGGTCAGCACGGAGAGAAACCGGGGCTCGCCCGCCGCCGCGGCGTCGATGCGCGACAGCACCTCGGTATCGCCCCGCAGCGCCTCGATCAGGACGTCGGCGTCGGCGAGCGCCCCCGCCATCAGCGCCCGAGGCGTTCGGCGCGGCGCTCGAGCTCGGTTCGCAGCTCGGGCAGGGGCGACCCCTCGCCCTCCCAGGCGCCGACCCAGGCGGGGGGAGGGCCCTCGCCGAGCGGCTGCCGTGCGGCCTGCTCCTCGGTCAGGTAGCGATCGAGCGCCTCGCGGACGATCGCCGCGAGGCTGCGACCCTCCCGGGTCCGGGCCCGGTCGATGCGCTCGCGGAGGTCGTCATCGAGGTAGATCTGCGTGCGCTTGGCGGCCATGGGTCGAGCATACAGCACACTTCGCTGTATATCCGCGCACTCGGGGTCGGCGGGTCGGGTCCGCATGTCGGCGCTCCCGCGTCGGCGCCGTGGTACGCAGGTGTGTTGATGCGTCTGCAATCGCGCGTAGCATCGTCGGACCCGTGGCCAAGGCGACCTCCTACTTCTGCCAGTCCTGCGGCCACGAGTCGCTCGCCTGGTCGGGACGCTGCGCGGGCTGCGGGGAGTGGAACACGCTGGTCGAGGCGCCCAAGGCGCCGCCGGCGCAGGGCGGCGGCGTTCGACGACGCGGCGGCTCCCGTCTCTCGCAGCGCCCGGTCGCGCTGCGCGACGTCTCGGCGCCGGCCGTCGAGCGGCTGCTGACGGGCGTCGACGAGCTCGACCGGGTGCTCGGCGGCGGGGTGGTCCCAGGGTCTCTGATCCTGCTCGGCGGCTCGCCCGGGATCGGCAAGTCGACGCTCACCGGGATGGCGCTGGGCAACCTCGGTGCCGCCGGTCACCAGGTGCTCTACATCTCCGGAGAGGAGTCGACCGCCCAGGTTCGCCTGCGCGCCGAGCGGCTCGGCGAGGCGGCGCTCGCCGTCCCCGCGCTCGCCGAGACCTCGCTCGAGGCGGTGGTCGGGACGATCGAGGCCGAGCGCCCGGACGTCTGCGTGATCGACTCGGTGCAGACGCTTCACGCCGAGGGGATGAGCGGCGGGCCGGGCACCGTGGGTCAGGTCCGCGAGGCGGCCGGCAGGGTGATGGAGGTCGCCAAGCGGCTCGGCTGCGCGGTGATCCTGGTCGGGCACGTGACCAAGGACGGGGCGGTGGCAGGCCCCCGGGTGCTCGAGCACCTGGTCGACTGCGTGCTCTTCTTCGAGGGCGAGCGCGAGCGCAGCTTCCGCACCCTGCGCGCGCTCAAGAACCGCTTCGGCGCGACCAGTGAGGTCGGGGTCTTCGAGATGCGCTCCGGCGGTCTGGTCGAGGTCGTCGACCCCTCGGCGCGATTCGTCGGCGAGGCGAGCTCGGCGCCGGGCTCGGTCGTGCTCTGCTCGATGGAGGGGACGCGTCCGCTGCTGGTCGAGGTCCAGGCCCTGGTCGCGCCGACCGAGATCGTGCCGCCGCGCCGGGTCGCCAACGGGATCGACCGCAACCGCCTGGCGATGGTGATCGCGGTCCTCGCCCGCCACGGCGGGCCGTCGCTCGCGGGCGCCGACGTGTTCGTCAACGTCGCCGGCGGGGTCCGCGTCGACGAGCCGGGCGCCGACCTGGCCGTCGCGCTCGCGATCGCCTCGGCCCACCGCGGCGAGCCGCTCGCCGACGCCGAGGGCAGGCCGCTCGCCTGCTTCGGCGAGGTCGGGCTGACCGGCGAGCTGCGCCCGGTGGGCCACGCCGACCGGCGCCTCGGCGAGGCGCTCAAGTTCGGGCTCGAGCCCGTCCTCTGCCCCGCCGACGACGAGCTCGGGCCCGGGGCGCAGCCCGCCCCGAGCCTCCGTGGCGCGCTGCGCGGAGCGCTCGGCTCGCGCGGGCGGCGGGTCGAGCGGGCCGCCTGATCGGGCGGCCTGGCCGGGCGGCCCGATCGGGCCGGGTTGAGAGTGGACCCGCGGGGGTAGGTCCCTATCGCCGGTACCGATAGGGGAGACAGGGAGCAAGCCCGTGCAGTGGATTCGCTTTCGTCGGGGGATCGCGGCCGCGATCTGCGTCGCCGCCGCGTTCGTCGTGCTTCCCGGCCTCGCCTCGGCTCAGGGCCTTGCCGCCGAGCTCGGCCCGGGCGTCGACGTGACCAGGCAGGACGAGACCGGCAAGGTCGGCTTCATCGGCACGGACCCCGGCGTCGCCCTCGACTCCGGAGCCCCGGCCTCCGCCTCCCCGGCGCGGGCGGCGCGGGCCTTCGTCGGGCGGCACGCGAGGAGCCTCGGGCTCGCCGGCGGTGCCGGCCTGCGGGTGCTCGACTCCGTGGGCACCCCGGCCGACGGGACCGCCGTCCGCCTCCAGCAGACCGCAGCGGGGCTGCCCGTGCTCGGCGGTGAGCTGGTCGTCAACCTGGACTCCGGCGGCGACGTGCTCTCCGTGCTCGGCGAGACCAGCCCCTCAGCCGACGTCGCCGCCAGCCCGGGGGTGAGCGCGGCCGACGCCCAGGCCGCGGCGCTCGGCGTCGTCGCGCGCGCCCAGGGCGTCGAACGCGCGGCGCTGACGGCGTCCGAGCCGAGGCTCTCGGTCTACGACCCGCGGCTGCTCGGAGCGCCGGGCCCGTTCCAGCGCGCGCGCACGTCCTGGGTGCTCGAGGTGGCGGGCGGTGACGAGGCCGCCCCGATCGACGAGCTGGTCGTCGTCGACGCCGCCACCGGCAGCGTCGCCCTTCATTTCGACCAGATCGCCGAGGCGCTCGATCGCCGCATCTGCGACGCCGACAACACCGCCACCGAGGTGCCGTGCGAGGACGCCGAGGTGGTCCGCGACGAGGGTGGGCCCCCCGTCGCCGACAACTTCGACGACGTCAACAAGGCGTATGACTACTCGGGCGATACCTATGACTTCTACTTCGACCGGTTCGGGCGCGACAGCCTCGACGGCCTCGGGATGACCCTCACGTCGACCGTCGACTTCTGCGACCCGACCCAGCCCTGCCCGTATCAGAACGCGTTCTGGAACGGCGAGCAGATGGTCTACGGCGACGGCTTCGCCGCCGCGGATGACGTCGTCGGCCACGAGCTCACCCACGGCTTCACCGACTTCAGCTCACACCTCTTCTACTACCAGCAGTCGGGCGCGATCAACGAGTCGATGTCCGACGTCTTCGGCGAGCTGATCGACCTGACCAATGGCGGCGGCACCGATACCGCCGGTGTGCGCTGGCTTGTCGGCGAGGACATCCCCTCGAACTTCAACTCCTGCGGCGCCAACCCGCACATCGTCCGCAACATGGCCGATCCCACCGACTGCGGCGATCCGGATCGGATGACCAGCCCCAACTACACCGCGGACCCGAACGAGACCGACGGCGGCGGGGTGCACAGCAACAGCGGCGTCAACAACAAGGCCGCCTACCTGATCACCGACGGGGACACGTTCGACGGCCACACCGTCGCCGGGATCGGGATCGACAAGGCGGCGCGGATCTACTACCAGGTCAACAACGCGATGTTGACCTCGGCCTCCGACTACGCCGACCTCGCCAACGCCCTGCGCCAGTCCTGCGTCAACCTGATCGGCACCGACGGGATCACCGCCGCCGACTGCGACCAGGTCGACGAGGCGGTGGAGGCGACGGAGATGGACGTCAACCCCGTGAATTCGCCGACCGCGAAGGCGCCACCGCCGAGCTGCCCCGTCGGCGGCAACCTCGAGCTCGCGTTCGCGGACGACCTCGAGGACCCGGCTCTCGACCGGTGGGAGATCACGGTCGCGAATCCGCCGGCCCCCGCCGTGGGCCCGAGCCTCTGGCACTACCCGCAGAACGCGGGAAACCCGTATCAGGGATTTGACCCCACCTACGCGACCAGCGGGACGATCAACTTCTGGGGCGACGACGCCGGTGACGCTGCGTCCGGCAATCCCGCCGACCCCGACATCAGCGATCAGTCGATCGAGATGAAGACGCCGGTCGGCGTACCCGCGGGCGCGCACCTGCGGTTCAACCACGCCTTCGGCTTCGACGACGATCCGGGTGCGGGTGCGACCGCCGCCTACGACGGAGGCGTGGTCGAGTACTCGATCGACGACGGCGTGACCTGGACCGACGCCGGGCCGCTGGTCGACGCCGGCCTCGACTACAACGCCACGCTCAGCACCGATTTCGGGAACCCGCTCGGCGGGCGCGAAGCCTTCGCCCGTGAGAGCAACGGCTACGGGTCGACCGGCCTCGACCTGTCCGGCCTGGAGGGCGAGAGCGTGCGCTTCCGGTTCCGGCTCGCCACCGACGATTCGTTCGGCGACTTCGGCTGGTTCATCGACGACGTCCGCATCTACGCCTGTTCGGCATCCGACACGACACCGCCCGATACCACCATCAACA
>WHSW01000319.1 GCA_009379895.1 Solirubrobacterales bacterium | reverse complement strand
AGGCGGTCGCCGCACAGGCGCACCTGCTCGTCGTCGGCGTAGAAGGGAGTCCCCAGGCCACCGAGCGTCCACCGCAGGCCGATCTTCCCGTTCGCGCGCCGCCGCGCCGGCGCGGGTCCAGGTGAGGCTGGCGGTCGCGAACCCGCTCGCGTACGCCGCGAAGATCAGGCCGGCGTGCAAGGGCGTGAACCCCAGCCCGTCCTGGAGGTGCAGCGTGAGGCTGAGCAGAAACCCGGCGTATGCGCCCATCACGAGCAGCACGGCGGTCACGCCGGCGGCGACGCCGGGCAGGCCGAGGACGTCGAGGTCGAAGAGCGGGTCGTCGCCGCGCGCTCGCACGCGACGCTCGAGGGCCGCGAAGCAGGTGAGGGCCAGCGCGCAGCCCGCGAAGCACGGCCACACCCAGAACGGCCACCCGGCGTCGCGTCCGAAGGTCAGTGGCAGGACGAGCGCCAGCAGGGCCGTCGACAGAACCGCCACCCCGGTCACATCGAGCCGCCGGCGCTCGCTCGCAGCGGTGAGCGGCAGCGCGCCCCGGGCGGCGAGCAGCAGCAGGGCGCCGACCGGGGCGTTGAGCAGCAGCGCCGGCCGCCAGGCGTCGGCGAGCAGGTGGGCGCCGACCAGCAGCCCGCCGAGGATCTGCCCGGCCGCCACGCCCGCGGCAAGGATCAGCGAATAGCCGCCAATCGCCCGGGCGCGCCGCTCGCCGTCGAACTGCAGCTGGATGATCGACAGGACCTGCGGGGTCATCAGCGCCGCCGCCGCGCCCTGGAGGGCGCGCGCGACGATCAGCGCGGTCGCGCTCGGCGCCAGACCCGCGGCCACCGAGGCCAGCGTGAACCCCGCCAGCCCGAGCAGGAAGGCGCGGCGATGCCCGAGCACGTCGCCGAGCCGGGACCCGGTCACCACCAGCGTCGCGAACGCGATCGTGTACATGGCGACGACCAGTTGCAGCTGCGCGTCGGAGGCGCCGAGGTCCGCACGCAGGCTCGGCACGGTGACCGCGAGGATCGACCCGTCCATAGAGGCCATCGCCTGTCCGACGAGCAGGATGAGCAGGGCGGGCACCGCCCCCGAGCGTGCCCGCCCGCGCCGCGGCCGGCTTGGACATTCGTGCTCGTTTGCGAGAATCGAGGGCGTGCTGCGGGCGCGCACGAACCTCGATCGCGACGGCGTCAGGCTCGCCGCCGTCAGCTGTCGCCACGGCAAGGGTCGCGGCCGGGAGACCGAGTGCACCGATGCCCACGCGGTTGTGTTCGTGCGCCGGGGCTGCTTCGTGCGCAGCGTCGACGGCCACGAGGACCTGCTCGACCCGACCGCCGCCTACTGCATGAACCCGGGCGAGGAGCAGCGCTACGACCACCCACACGCCGACGGCGACGACTGCACCTGGCTGAGCCTCGACGCGGCCCTGGTCGCCTCGCTGTGGGGTGACGACCCGACCCTGCCCTCGGGTTCGCTCGCCAGCTCGCCCTGCATCGACCTCGAGCAGCGCATGCTGCTCGCCGCCGCCCGGCGCGGCGGCGATCCGCACGAGCTCGTCGAGCGCGCCATCGCCGTCGCGGACGGCGCCAACGAGGACCACGCCGTGGCCGTCATCGCCGTCGTCGTGGACCGGTTCGACCTGGTGCGAGATGCGCTT
>WHSW01000318.1 GCA_009379895.1 Solirubrobacterales bacterium | reverse complement strand
CTGATCGGCCACCGCGCCGCGGGCGAGCGCCCGGCGACGCCGCCAGAGGAGCGCGACCGCCACCGCGAGCCCCGCCACCGCGAGCACGAGCAGCCCGAGGCTGAGCGCGCCCCAGGGGCCCCCTCCTCCGTCCGCCGACCCGGAGGCGTCCTCCTGGCCCTGGAGATTGCGCTCGACATCCTGCGCCTGCGAGCGGTTCTCGGAGTCGCTGAGGGTGCGATCGCTGGCCAGCGTGTCGAGCGGCACGCTCGTCTCCTGCGAGGCGGCGGGCGCCGCGGCCGGGGTCGGATCGAAGGTCACCCAGCCGATGCCGCGGAAGTAGACCTCGGCCCACGAATGCGCATCGAGGTCCTGGATCTCATAGACGCCGCGGTCGACGTCGAGGCTGCCGGGCGCGAAGCCGGAGACAACCCGGCTCGGGACCCCCACCATGCGCAGCATGAGCGCCATCGTGCCGGCGAACTGCTGGCAGTAGCCGGCGCGGTCGTCGAACAGGAACGAGGCCAGCGGATAAGTGTGGTTGGGAACGTCCGGCGTGTACTCATACTCGGTTCGGAGGTGGTTCTGGATCGACCGCGCCGCGTCGTAGGGGGTCGGCGAGTCGGCGACCCAGCGGCGGGCGAGCCGGTAGGTGGCCGCGTAGGGCGAGCCCAGGACGGCGTCACGGGCGGTCACATCGTGGTCGCCCCAGAGCGGCATCGCCAGGCCCCGCGAGGGGCCGAGCCCGGCCGCCGAGTCGGAGGTCGAGGCTGGCGGCGCGATGGTGGGATCGGAGGTCGGGTTGGCCGCGGCCCGGGTCGGCAGCCCGATCAGCGTGCTGGCCGCGAAGCGCGCCCGCGGGTAGACGTCCGGAGCGCGCTGGAGCCGCGCCTCCCCGGGCTGCGGCGCGTAGGTCGCGATCGCGTAGGAGTCCCCCCTGCCGATCGGCTGCTCGTCGGCCGTCATCGTCCCGTCCGCGCTCACGCTCACGCCCTCGAGGCCATCACCCGCCACCGGGAGCCCGGCGCCGACCACGAACGAGCTCTGCAGCCGGCCGATGTCGAAGCTCGCCTCGCTGATCCATTCGTCATGGCGCCTCCACAGCCTCGCGCCCGGCATCTGCCGGCGGGCCTCGCGCTCGGCCGCGGCGAGCGCGTCCCCGCGTTGCGCCCGCTGCCAGGTGAACCCGTCGAAGCGGTCGAGCACGCTGGTCTTCCAGTACAGGGCGCGGTCGCTCTTGACCTCGAGCAGGGTGGTCCCCCGCTGCGGCCAGTCAAGCGGGCCGTAGGAGTGGTCCCAGTTGAAGCTCACCTCGCGCTTGGCGCCGAACCAGTCCCAGCTCTGGTAGTCCCACCACGGCTGGGCGGGGTCCAGGCGCGCGGCCACCGGCAGCGCCAGAACGCCCGCCAGCGCGATCGCGGCGAGCCCGCCGGCGGCGCGGCCCGGCTCGATCCGCGGCAGCCAGAGCCAGGCGCCGGCGCCGATCATCAGCGCCACACCCCAGAGCAGCTCGGCGCCCGGGGAGTCGAGGGTGACCGCGACCCCGAAGACGGCCAGGAGCGGCGCCAGCGCCAGCACGCGCCGCGCCTCGCGCCGGCGCCCGGGCCAGAAGGCTAGGGCGGCGGCGGGCGCGAGCAGCGCGGGGGCGCCGAGCAGCAGGGTGAGCCGGATCCATCCGTCGGTGCCGTTGTAGG
>WHSW01000317.1 GCA_009379895.1 Solirubrobacterales bacterium | reverse complement strand
GGCCGGAGGGGCGTAGGCGGGCAGCGCCGCGGCGCTCACCGGCTCGATGAAGAACGCCGCCACCGTCTCCGGACCGGCCTCCTCGAGCGCCCGATCGAGCGCCTCGAGCGCCCTCGCGCCGCTCGGGTCGAACCGCCAGGTGGCCGGTGGAATGTGCAGGTGGGACTCCAGATAGGGCTCGAACGGGCGCGACATCGCCGGCCGGCCGGCGAGCGCGAGGGTGCTCATCGTCGGGCCGTGGTAAGCCTGCGCCGGGGAGATGATTCGCCAGCGCTCCGGCTCGCCGCGCTCGACGTGGTAGGCGCGGGCGAGGCGCAGGGCGGCCTCGTTGGCCTCGGCCCCGCCGGCGACGAAGTGGACCCGCCCGAAGCCCTCGGGGGCGAGCCCGACGAGACGCTCGGCGAGCGCCTCCTGCGGCGGGCTCGTGAACTGCTGGCTGTAGAGGAAGGAGACCGAGCGCGCCTGCTCGCCGGCGGCGTCGATGATCTCGTCGACGCCCTGGCCGAGGGAGGTGACCATCGCGCCGCCGCTGACGGCGTCGAGGTAGGCCATGCCGCCGGCATCGTGCAGCCAGGCGCCGCGGGCGGAGGTGATCACCGGGTACTCGCGGTCGAGCTCGCGGACGAACACCTTCGACTGCTCGGCCGTGATCGTGGTCGGTCGCGTGATGGCGGCACCCTAGAGATCTAAAAGCCCGTATTCAAGTCCATTAGCGCAAATGTCGCGCCCGGGGCGCCACGCTTGTACGATCGGGCGCCGAGATGCGCCAATTGAAGCCGGATACGCGCACATCAGCCACGTTTCACCCGATCGATCAGCCGCGGGCGCACGAGTACGTGGCCGAGCAGATTCGGCGCCAGATCGCGCTCGGGCTGCTCGCCCCCGGGAGCCCGCTGCCGACCGAGCGAGAGCTGGCGGCGCTGTTCGGCGTCGGGCGGGCGACCGTCCAGCAGGCGATCCGGGTGCTCGAGGCCGAGCTCCTGGTCGAGACGCGCCGCGGTCGCCACGGCGGCAGCTCGGTGACCGCCAAGCCCACCGATCGCCTGGCGATGGACTACCTGCTCGCGAGGCTGCGCGGCGAGGCTTCGCGGATCGCGGCGGCGGTCGAGCTGCGCGAGATCCTCGAGCCCCGGATCGCGGCGCGAGCGGTCGAGACGGGCGATCGCCGGTTTCTCGGCGACGCCCTCGCGGCGGCCCGCCGGGGCGCCGGCGCCGAGTCGGACCCCAAGTTCATGGGTGCCGACACCGAGTTTCACCTGGCGATCGCGAGGGCGACCGGCAACCAGATGCTCGTCGAGGCGATCGAGCAGATCCGCCTGACCCTGAACGACGTCCTCTTCGCCCTGCCGGACTCGCCCCTGTGGCATCAACGCAGCGTGATCGAGCACGAGCGGATCGCCGCCGCATGGCAGGCCGGCGACCCGACGGCCGCCGAGGCCGCGATGGCCGAGCACATCGCCGAGACCGCGAGCAGCATCCACGCCCTGATGGCGTCGCTGGAGGACGCGTCGACGCGGCCCTGAGCGACGGGTGCGGCGGCGGCTCCGCCCGAGGCGCGGGACATACTTCGCCGCCACGGCGGACCCGGAGGCCAGGTTGGACTCGGCGGGGTCAGGCCTGGGCCGCGGGGTGGGCCGCCGCGGCGGAGGCGAACCGTGCCGCCCGCTCCCGGATAGCGTC
>WHSW01000316.1 GCA_009379895.1 Solirubrobacterales bacterium | reverse complement strand
CAGCCGGGGCCGGCCCGCCCCCGCCGAGCTCGGCGCGCTCCCCGAAGACCGCCAGCACCTCGCCGACCGGGACCATGTCGCCGAGCTGCCAGCGCAGCTCGAGGACCACCCCGTCGGTCGGGCAGGGGATCATGACCACCGCCTTGTCGGTCTGCACGTCGGCGAGCGGCTGGTCCTCCTTCACCTCGTCGCCGACCGCGACGTGCCAGTCGACCACCTCCGCCGCGTCGATCCCCTCGCCGACGTCGTGCAGGCAGTACTCGAAGGCCATCACTCAACCTCCGCGACGCGCCTGATCGCGGCGAGCACCCGCTCAACCCCCGGCACGTACCGCTCCTCGATCGCCCCGATCGGATACGGGGCGTCGGGCGCCGCGACGCGCGCGATCGGCGCCTCCAACGCCCAGAAGGCATGCTCGTGGACGGTCGCCACGACCTCGGCGCCGAAGCCGGCGGTGAGCGGCGCCTCGTGGACGACCAGCCCGCGGCCCGTGCGGGCGAAGGCCTCGACCAGCGTCGTCTCGTCGAGCGGCACCAGGGTCCGCAGGTCGATCACCGTGCACGAGATCCCGTCCTCGGCCTCGGCCGCCTGCGCCGCCCGCTCGGCAAGGTGGACGGCGACGCTCCAGGCGGCGATCGTCAGGTCGGACCCCTCGCGGACCACCCGGGCCGCGCCGAGCGGCACCTCGTGCTCGCCCTCGGGTACCTCGTCCTTCTGCAGCCGGTAGCCGCGCAGCGGCTCGCAGAAGAGCACCGGGTCGGGGTCGCGGATGGCGCTCGTCAGCAGGCCCTTGGCGTCGGCGGCGGTCGCCGGCATCGCGACCTTGATCCCCGGCGCGTTCGCGTACTTGGCCTCGTGGGCGTCGGAGTGAAGCTCGGGCGTGCGCACGTTGCCGCCGAACGGGGCCCGGATCACGATCGGCATCCCGAAGCGCCCCGCCGAGCGCATCCGCATGCGCGCCACCTGCCCCTCGATCTGGTGGAAGGCCTGGGAGCCGAAGCCGAGGAACTGAAGCTCGGGGACCGGCACCATCCCGCTCGCCGCGAGCCCGACGGCCGAACCGACGATCACGCCCTCGGCGAGCGGCATGTCGACGACCCGGTCCTCGCCGAAGCGCTGCTGGAGCCCCTCGGTGGCGCGAAAGACGCCCCCGTTCACCCCGATGTCCTGGCCGAGCAGCAGGACGCGCTCGTCGCGGTCCATCTCGGCGGCCAGCGTCGAGCGGATCGCCTCGACCATGCTCAGCACCGCCATCAGGCCCCGCCCTCCTCGAGCGCGGCGGCGCGCTGGCGCGCGAGGCGCGGCGTCGGCGTCTCGTACACGTGGTCGTAGAGCAGCTCGACCGGCATCCGCTCGGCCGCCCGCTCCATCTCCTCGACCGCCGTCGCCAGCTCGGCCCCGATCGCCTCGCCGAGCTCGGCCTCGCGCTCATCGTCGAGCAGGTCGCGCTCCTGCAGGTAGGCGCGCAGGCGGACGATCGGGTCGCGGGCGCGGGCGCGCTCGAGCTCGTCGGGGTCGACGTAGCGGGTGTTGTCATCGGAGGTGTTGTGGGGCGCGAGCCGGTAGGTGCGCGCCTCGATCAGGGTCGGCCCCTCGCCGGCACGGGCGCGCTCGACCGCGCGCCGGGTCGCCTCGTGGGCGGCGAACAGGTCGTTGCCGTCGACCAGCTCGCCGGGGAACCCGTAGCC
>WHSW01000315.1 GCA_009379895.1 Solirubrobacterales bacterium | reverse complement strand
GCGGATCGCCCGGGCGAAGCTCGTCTGCCCGGAGTCGGAGGCGTCGCCCCCGTGCTCAGGGAAGCTGCGGCTGAAGACACGGCCCAAGCTGCGCTTCCAGGGCGAGAAGCGCCGGGTTGCGCTGGCCCGCGCGACGCGATTCGAGATCGACGCCGGAGAGGCCGCGCGGGTGAAGCTGAGGATCTCGAAGCCGAAGCGCAGGCTCGTTCGCTCCACGAAACGGGCTCGGCGGGCGCGGGCGATCGTCAAGATCCGGGACCAGGAGGGCAACCGGGCGACGGTCCGCAAGAGGCTGCGGGTGTCGGCGCCGCCGGAATACTGACCCCCTCTCGCCGGTCCAAAACTGACCCCCTCGGACGGCGGCGAGAGCGTCCGGGGGGACTTCGAGCCTGGCTCGGTCAAGCGATCGAGGTCAGGAGGAAGCGGGTGGTTGGAGTGCAGGAGTGGGCCGAGATCAGGGCGATGAAGACGGTCGAGCGGCTCTCGATCAAGGAGATCACTCGGCGAACCGGGCACTCGCGCAACACGATTCGCGCCGCCCTTCGCAGCGCCGAGCCGCCCAGTTACGGCCCGCGGGTCCCCAGGCCCTCCAAGCTCGACCCCCACAAGGCGAAGATCCACGAGCTGCTCGCGGCGAGCGATGGGGAGATCCCCTCGCAGGTGATCCGCGAGCGGATCGCCGAGGCGGGCTATGCGGGCGGCAAGACGATCTGCGATGACTATGTGCGCGAGCTGCGCCCGGTCTTTTGCCCACCGCGTACCTTCCAGCGCACCCACTACGAGCCGGGCGAGCTGGTCCAGTTCGACCTCTGGGAGCCGAGGGCGCCGATCCCGGTCGGCCACGGCCAGGTGCGCCGCGGCTGGGTCGTCACCTGCTGCTCGGGCTACTCGCGCGCCGGCGCCGGCGCCCTGATCTTCTCCAAGCGGGCCCCCGACGTCCTCTGGGGGATGGGCCGCTGCCTGGCCTGCCTCGGGGCGCTGCCGGCCAAGGCGGTCTGGGATCGCGAGGCGGCGATCCACCGCGGCGGCGGCCAGCCCACCGATGAGTTCGCGACCTTTTGCGGTGAGCTCGGCCTGGGCTGGGTGATCCTCGAGGCGCGCGACTGCCAGGCCAAGGGCATGCTCGAGCGCCTGCACGACTTCATCGAGCGCAGCTTCGAGCCCGACCGAAGCTATGCCAACCCGCTCGACTTCCAGGCCCAGCTCGACGGCTGGTTCTCCGGCCGGGCCAACCCTCGCACGCACCGCACGCTGCGCGCGGTGCCCGCCGAGCGCCTGGCCGAAGAGCGCCAACGGATGCGGCCACTGCCCGAGCGCTTGCCCTGCCTCGATCGTCGCTTCGTCACCCGGGTTGCCGCCCAGCCCTACCTGAGATGGGATACCAACGACTACTCGCTCGACCCGCACCTGGCCGGGCGCCGGGTCGAGATCCGGGTCTCTCAGGCCGAGGTGAGCGCGGTGGCGCTCGACACGGGCGAGCTCGCGGCCCGCCACCGGCGCAGCTTCGCCAGGCACCTGACCTTCACCGACCCCGCCCACCAGCGGGCCCTCGACGAGCTGCGCTCCGAGCGCCGACGGCCCAAAGACAATCAGCCCGAGGTCGAGATCCGGCCGCTTGAGCGCTACGACGCGCTGATCCCGGCATGACCAAGACGGCGGAGCTCGCCCACCTGTTTCGCAGCCTGAAGACGCCGGCGGCGGCCAGGGCGCT
>WHSW01000314.1 GCA_009379895.1 Solirubrobacterales bacterium | reverse complement strand
GGAGGCCGCGCGCGGCCCTCTACCTTGGAATTTGCGTGATCCGTTCAAGCGAGGGGTCCTTTCAACGAGTTTCGTGGGCGTCTTCAATGAGATGCTCGGCGGGCCGAACTCCTGCGCCGCCGTCCGTTAACCTTCTGTTAGGAGCTGATCTCCGTGATGAGCTCATCGGCCTCTGGGCTCAATGGGTTTAGCCTCTTCACCTGCGCGAGTGCTCGCGCTCGCTCCTCACCTCGACTGACGATCGCGAGGTCGTACCAGATGCTCCAGTTGTCCGGGTCGCGGGCGAGCGCCCGCCGGAGGGCGAGGCGCGCCTCCTCGTCCCGGTTTCGCGCGAGGCGGGCCTGACCGAGCAGCTGCCAGGGCTCGTGAGACCACGGCGCCCAAGCCCGGGCGCGGCGCGCCTCGGCGGCTCCTCTCTCCGGCTCGCCGTTCGCCGTCGCCTCGCTGCTGGCGGCGAGCGCACGGTTGCCCACGTGCGCGACGAGCGCGACGGCGGTCAGCGGAATGGCCAGCGCGAGCCCCACGCGCCGATCCAAGCGCGAGAGTGGCGGCGTCGGCTCGCGCGCCCACGCGAGCAGCGCGACCGCGCACAGCAGGGCGGCCACCGTCACGCCGGGGACCTCCCAGTGCCAGTCCACGACGGCGTGGACGAGAAAGGCGCCGTAGGCGCCGCCGGCCGCCGCGGCGAGCCGGACGCGCCGTGCCCGCCAGAGGGCGACGAGCGGCACCGCGAGAGTCGCGACCAGCACGAGCAGACCCACCGGTCCGAGCTCGGCGAGCGTCTCGAGGTAGAGATTGTGCGCGTCCCGGGCGTAGAACGAGGTCGGCCGCTCCTCGAGCCAGTACCGCTCGAACGATCCCGCTCCCGTGCCCAGGAGCGGCTCCTCCTGCACCATGCCCGCCGCGACGCCCCAGTAGTCGCTCCGGCCGTTGCCGGAGGTGCTGAGCAGGCGGCCCTCGAGGTCGCCGGTGCCCGCGGGCAGCGGCTGCGAGAACGAATCGACGCCCCGCTCCACGAGCTCGACAGGGCCGCCCGACGCGACGATCGCGCCCGCTCCGACGGCGCTCGCGGCCACGATCGTCGCCACGGCGAGCCAGCGCGTCAGCGACGGGCGGGGCCGGATTCGTCGCTCGGCGACTCCGAGCAGCGGCACGAGCGCCGACGCGACGAACGCGAGCACGAGCAGCCTGCGCGCGAGGTGCTCGCCCTCGGCCTGCGCCGTCTGGAGGGTCGCCCCCGAGGCTGTGAGCGCACCCGAGCGGGAGGCGTAGAGCACCGCGAGCGCAGCGGGCGCACCGAGCACGAGCGCGCCGACGACGAGCCGCGACCGGCGCTGCCCGAGCGCGAGCTGGAGGGCGAGGCCGGCCGCCAGCGCGACGAGCGCGCCGCGGCTGAAGGTGAAGTAGAGCGTCGGCAGGAGGGCGACGAGACCGACCGCGCCGGCGGCTCGGACAACCACGGCGCGTCCCTGCGCGGCAAAGCCGAGCGCGAGCACCGTGCCGATGGCGGCGAGCAGGCCGAGGGCTTCCAGTAGCCGAGCGGCTCGGACAGCTGGTAGCCGCTCGACGGATCGTACGAGCCACCGAGGTGGCCGGGGAAGAGCCGCGTGCCGAGCGCGTACAGCGACAGCACGAGGATCCCGGCGAGCACGCCGCCGAGGAGCGCGTCCGCGCGCTCGTGGATTAGCGGCAGCAGGAGGGCAGCCGCGGCGGCGGCGACGTAG
>WHSW01000313.1 GCA_009379895.1 Solirubrobacterales bacterium | reverse complement strand
CTGATCAGCCGAGGTCTGGCCAAGTCCGGATCGAGTGATCCCTACACCGAGACCCGCGACGACGCCAACGGGAGCCGTCACTAGTGGTGGCTCCCGCAAGTACGTTCCGGCTCTGACGAGCGACTGGGCGTGGCTGGCAAGTCCGGTGGGCGAAGGCGATGCAGCGCATCGGCGAGCCCGCTGGACGCAGCCAGGCGCGTCCAGGCGCCGTCAGAACGGAGCGTATTTGCGTGAGTCACCACTAGCGGTCCGGGCGCTCGGCGCTCGGCGCGGTCGCCCCGTGCCCCGGCGCGCCGACCTCGAAGCCGACGCTCTCGGGCTCGACGTCGCGGATCAGCGGCACGCCCAGCCGGCGGGCGATCCGATATGTCCACGCGTAGGGAAACGGGACCGGGATCTCGGGGGCGAAGCGCGCGGTGTTGCCGTCGCGCGCCTCGACCTCGATCGTCACGGTCGAGCTCGGGATGATCCATCCGCGGGGATGTCCGATGCTGACCAGACGCACCAGCCTCGGCCCACCGCCGCCAAGCACCCGGCGGATGTCGCCGACGGCGCGGCGGATCAGAAACGGGTTGAGATAGCGCAGGCGCTCCACGCCCTGCGACTACCCGGTCGGGCCGTGCACAACCGGCCCGCGCCCGGCTCCTACTGGAAGATCTCGGTCGTGCAGTCGCCGCCCGGCAGGTGGATCTCGTGCGGGCGGGCCGGGCCGGTGTCGAGCTGGGTGAAGTCGACGAAGAACTCCTCGTCGAGCGCGAAGGCGCCGTCGGCCTGGCGGTCGAGCTTCGTCATCCAGCCGCGCAGGTCGGGATAGAACTGGTTGTCCCAGGTCGAGTACAGCGAGTTCGTGACGTAGAGGCGCTGGCCGTCGAAGGAGGCCTGGAGCATCTGCGGCCCACCGTTCAGCGGTCCGTCGGCCAGCGGGTGGCCCTGATCGCGACCGAGCAGACCGCCGAGCCAGACCTGCGAGCGCAGCTGCGGGTCGCTGGGGTCGGAGACGTCGTAGTGACGCAGATCGCCATGCAGCCAGTTGGAGAAGAAGAGGTCGCGATCGTCCATGGTCAGGACGAGGTCGGTGATCAGTCCCGGCACACCACCCTCCAGCGGCCAGCCGGCGAGCTCCTCGTTGGGCACGTCGATCACCGTGTCGGCGGTCCAGCTGCCGTTCGGGCGCGAGAAGCGCAGGATGTTCGACGACAGGGTCGCGCCGACGAAGCCCTGGGTCGAGTCGGGGTCGTGCTGCCAGCGGATCTCGAGCGGGATCAGCCCCCCGTCGCCGAGGTCGAGGGTCTGCGTGGCGACCTTCTGCTCGAGGTCCCAGAAATGCAGGCGCCGCCCGTACTTGCCGGCGGCGACGTCGGCGGGGTCGAAGCCGCCCTTGAACGTGTTCGGGGTCGCCCACTCGCTCGAGACGAGCGTGTTGTGGCGCGGCTGATACCAGAAGTCGTACATCAGCTCGACCCCGTTGGGCTCGCGCTCCCAGCGCCCGGCGACCGAGAAGTCGCGCGCGTCGAGCACCGCGAAGCCGCCGGGCCCGTCGCCGTCGGCGTCGCCGAGCATCGAGATCGTGATGATGTCGCCCGGCATGCAGTGGACCGTGTGCGGACCGCTGAGCCCGGTCCGCTCCTTGATCTCCGGCGGCTCGATCACCTGCTTGATGCGCGGCGCGCGCGGGTTGGCGACGTCGAGGATGTGGATCCGCGAGGAGCGGAAGCCGGGCACGATC
>WHSW01000312.1 GCA_009379895.1 Solirubrobacterales bacterium | reverse complement strand
CGCAGGGTCGCGGCCTGCACCTGATCTCGGCGCTCGTCGACGAGGTCGAGATCGAGCGCGGCGCGACCGGCACCGCGGTCCGCATGAGGCGGGCGCTGAGCGCCGCAAGGCCGCCGCCGCCGATGGATCGCCCGTGAGGGACCGGATCGCCGAGTTCGCCTTCGAGCGCGACGGCGACGTGCTCGTGGCCAAGGTCGCCGGGGAGATCGATGGCTCGAACGCCTCCGAGCTGCGGCTCGCTCTCGTCGAGCGCTTTCCGAGCGCGGCGAGCGCGCTGGTTCTCGACCTCACGGAGGTCGCCTACCTCGACAGCGCGGGCATTCAGCTGCTCTTCGGGCTCGGCCGCCGCCTCGCCGCCCGCCGTCAGGCGATCAGGCTGGTCGTGCCCGAGGGGGCCCCGGTGCGCCGCGTGCTCGAGCTCTGCGCGGTGGAGGCCGTCGCGCCCATCGACGGCGATCTCGGGGGCTCGCTCAGGGCCCTCGCCCGCCCGTCGACCTGAGCCCGGGGCAAGCGGCCCGGATCCCGCTCGGACCGCTCAGGCGATACCGGTCGCGGCGGCCGACCACGAGGTCCGGAAGCGGTCCATCGCGACTCCGAGCTGTCGCTCGACGTCGCCGCCCCCGGCGATCACCTCTCCGACGCGGTTCGAGAAGGCCTGAAGCAGCAGCAGCTCACTGCGGCCGACCGGGCGGCTGACCCGCGCGGCGAACGCGATCACTCCGACCAACCGGCCGCCGGCAAGGATCGGCGCCACGATCAGGGCGCCCCGCGAGGAGCCGCGGTCGTCGTGCAGGAGCTGGGCGCCGCTCGAGCGCCGCTCGTCCCAGCGTCCCGTTCCCGAGCGCGACCACCTCCGGGAGGTCGAAGCCGGAGTCCCCGGTCGCCGCGACCTGGCGTAGGGACAGGCCGTCCGCCTCGGAGAGGTAGACGGCGCCTCCGTCGACGTCGTAGAGCGAGGCGAGTCCGCCCAGCATCTGCTCGAGCGCGGATCGAGTCTCCGCGCTCGCGGGCACGGGACGCGCGCGCGGACCCGTCCCACCCCCGGCCGCCGCCGAGTCGATCTCGTCGCGTTGCAGGGCGATCACGACCGCCTGCGAGCGCGTCGTCGCGCCCAGCTTCGCCATCGCGTTGCGGACGTGCGTGCGCACGGTCTCGGGGGAGAGGACCAGCTCGGCTGCGATCTGCGCTCCGCTCGAGCCCTCGGCGAGCAGGCTCAGAACCTGGCGTTCGCGGCGCGTCAGCGACGGGCGCTCCGTGCTCACCTCGTGCCCGTTGGCGCTGATCGGCTGCTTCATCGGTGCCCCCGGCTGGTTCATCCAAGCCCCCCTCGTCCCTGCTGGCCGGCTAAGCGTAGCGGCTCACCGGGTTGAGGTAATCACACGCCTTCTTTCGCGTAGTTTCGCCGATTTGCATTGACCGTGCAGGGGCCGGTGGTCGATCCTCTGGCCCGCAGGAATCGGACTCTGGTCCGCACGAACGGGACGGAATCCGGACCAACCCCCACGTCGCTGCTTGGCGGAACCCCGGTGGCGGCGAACCAGCGCAAGGAGGCGCGGAGTGATCGGAGCACCGATCTGTGATTCGGCCGTCCGCGCCCAGGCGCGGACGGCCTGCGTTTGAGGCCGCTGCGTGGTCTCTGCCGAACTCAGCGCGGTCGCCTCCGGCTCACGCAGCGGCCTGCGCGCGCTCCAGGCCCAGCGGCTGATCGACCTGCTCGCGCTGCGCCTGGCGC
>WHSW01000311.1 GCA_009379895.1 Solirubrobacterales bacterium | reverse complement strand
GCCGGGCCCAACCTCCCGCCGCGTCCCGGAGTGAGCGCTATAGCGCTCACTCCGGGACGTGGATGTCAGACGGGGAAGCCTCCGCCCCGCTCCGGCAGCGCGCCGATCTCGAGCGGCTCGCCGACCGCCTCGAGCCGGGCTTTGGGACCGCGGCGGCGGTGACGCTCGGGCTGGCGACGATCCTCGCGACCTACGCGGCGGAGTTCTTCTCGCACGCGATCTCGACCGCGATCGCGTTCGCCGCGTTTGCGCTACTGATCCGCGAGCGCGCCGGCGCCCCGCGCCTCGGCCTCGTCGCGGCGGCCGGGCTGCTCGCCGGGCTCGCGGTCACGTTCGAGGTCCAGGTCGGGCTCGTCGGGGTCGTCCTGTTCGGGCTCGCGGTCGCGCGCGCGGCGCCGGTGCGGCGCGCGGGGACGTACGCGGCCGGGGCGGTCGCCGGCGCGCTCCCCCATCTCGCCTTCAACTGGTGGATGCTGGGCTCGCCGCTGACGCTCGCCTACGGCGACGCGGTCGCGCGGATCGGCAGCTCCGGGCACGCCGAGATCGGTCTCAACGACGACGGCTTCTTCGGGATCACCTTGCCAAGGCTCGACGGGTTCGGCGAGGTCCTGATCGGCGGCCGAGGACTCCTGGTCCTGAGCCCGATCCTCGCCCTGGCGGCGTTCGGCACCTATCTCATGTACCGGCGCGGGCGCCGCGCCGAGGCGCTCACGATCGGCGCCGTCGCGCTCGCCTACCTGCTCTACAACGCGGCCTACTGGCAACCGCTCGGCGGCGGCACGCCGGGTCCGAGGTTCATGACCCCGGTGCTCCCGTTCCTCGCCCTCGGCCTCGCGTTCGCGCACCGTGCTCGGCCGGCGACCGCGATCGCGCTCGCGGTCCCCTCGCTGCTCTGGATGCTGGTCGCGAACCTGACCTACCCGCTGCTCGGGTACGAAGGCAGCGTCGAATGGCTCGATCGGCTCGCCGACGGCGCGATCGAGCACACGGTCCTCACGGTCCTCGGACTCGAGTCGAACTGGATCGCGATCGCGCCGGTCGTGCTCGCGATCGCCGCCGCGGTCGCGCTCGCCGCCGCCGCCACCCCGTGGCCGCGTCCGACCGCGGCCGACCTGCGGCTCGCGATCGCCGCGCTCGGCGGCTGGGCGGTGCTGTTCGCCCTCGGCCCCGCGATCACGAACGATCCGGTGACCGTGTTCGACGGCGGCGCCGGCGCCCTGTGGCTGGTCCTGATCTCGGTCGTGCTCGCGCTCGCCGCGCTCGCCGCGCTCCGCTACCGGCGCCCCGGGCCCGGGGCGGAGGCGGCGCTGGCCCCGGTCGTGCTCGATGGTTGGCGCAGCTCGTAGGCGAACACCCCGCCGTCGAGCCGCGTCCGCTCGACGCCGAGGCCGTCGAGCGGACGCCCGAGCGCTGGTCCCTGCGGCGAGCCGCTGATCCGGTCCGTGTGGAGCAGGACGCTCGCGATTCCCCGGCGGCGCAGGGTCGCGACGCTGCTCCGGTCGGGGAACGAACGCATCGCCGCGATGACGCCGGCCGTGTACTCGGGCTGGATGCTCGAGCGCCCGTTGACGATCGCCGGGAAGCCGTCGGTCGACCACAGCAGGTAGCGGCGGTTGTCCTCGGCGAGGGTCGCCGGCAGGTGCAGCTGCGGGGCGGCGACCCCGGAGACGTCCGCGGGCGCTTCCGGCACCTCGGGCTGCGCGATCCGGTCGCCGGGGTCGAACGGCAGCGCCCGGCCCTCGATCG
>WHSW01000310.1 GCA_009379895.1 Solirubrobacterales bacterium | reverse complement strand
CTCGAGGACGGGGTCCACGATGACCCGCCCGAGGCGGCGGTACGCCGCCACCGCGTACAGCGCGGCCGCGAGCGCGGCGCCCCCGCGACGCAACCGTCGACGGTTGCCGGCCCGCGCGCCGTGATCGTCAGCGCTCACGCCGGTGGATACGCACCCGGCCCGCGAAAGCTGACAAGCACACGTCAGTCGCACCCGTGGGCGCACGTATCAATGGGCATGGAGCTGAACGAGGGCAACGACTCCGGGCGGCTCGTTGCTCGTCGCACGGTCGACGCCGGCCTCGCCGGGCGCGCGGGCCTCGCCGCCCTCGGGCCGTGGCTCGCCCAGGCCGGCCTCCCGTTCATTCTGATCCTCTACCTCGGCCTGCGCAGCGGCGGCTACGACGTGATCGTTCGCAGCGAGGTCGGGGTCGCCGCGTGGTGGATCGTGCTGCTCGGGACCGTGGTCGGCGCGCTGCCCCTCGCGCAGCTCCCGCGCCGGGCGTGGATCGCGCTCGGGGTGTTCTCCGCGTTCGCGCTCTGGACCGGCCTCGGGATCGGCTGGTCGGAGAGCGCCGAGCGCAGCGTCGCCGAGCTCGGCCGGGTCGCGACCCTGGGCGGCGTCTTCGCGCTCGCCCTCGCCGCGCAGGGCCCCGACGGCATGCGGCGGATGGTCGCCGGCGTCGGCGCGGGGGTCGCGGCGGTCGCGGGCATAGCGCTCCTCTCTCGCCTCCAGCCCTCAAGCTTTCCCGCCCTCGAAGCCCCGGAGTTCGTGCCCGAGTCCCGGGCCCGCCTCCACTACCCGCTGAACTATTGGAACGGGCTCGCCGCGTTCGTCGCGATCGGGCTTCCCCTGCTGCTCGCGCTCACGACCGCCGCCCGCCACGCGCCGGCGCGGGCGCTCGCCGCAGCCGCGATCCCGGTCCTTGCGCTGACCGCCTACTACACGCTCTCGCGGGGCGGAGCGGCCGCCGCGGTCGTCGCGCTCCTAGTGCTCGTCGCGCTGCATCCACGCCGCCTCGCGCTCGTCGCCCTCGGCCTCCCGTCCGCGGCCGGGAGCGCGATCCTGATCGCCGCGGCGAGCCAGCGCGACCCGCTTGCCGACGGCCTCCTGAACGCCTCCGCGGCGCGGCAGGGCGACGAGATGCTCGCGATGACGCTCGTCGTCTGCGTCGGGGTCGGGCTGCTGACGGCGGCCCTCGCCCTCGCCGAGCGCCACGGCCTTGGACCGCGGCTTGAGCTCCGCCGCCGTGGCGCCGGGGCCGCGGCGGTCGCCGTCGCCGCGATCGCGCTCGTCGTCGGACTCGCGGCCGGGCTGCCGGGGGCGGGCGGGGACGCCTGGAGGGAGTTCAAGGAACCGGCGGTGCCGACGGCCGAGGCCGGGCGGTTCAGCAGCGCCGGGGGCTCGGGGCGCTACCAGTTCTGGGAGGCGGCGGTCGACGCCGGACGCTCGGAACCGCTGACCGGCATCGGCCCCGGCACCTACGAGTTCTTCTGGGCTCGCGAGGGAACCCTGCCGACCTCCATCCGCGACGCCCACTCGCTCTACCTCGAGACGTTCGCCGAGCTCGGGATCATCGGCCTCGCGCTCGTGCTCGCGGTCGTCGCGAGCCCGTTCCTGCTCGGAGCGCGCCGCCGCAACGCCCTCGACCCCGAGCGCCGCGCGACTCGTGGCCACGATCCGCAGGTCCGCGCACCGCTCGAGTGTTGTGCGCGCCAGAGCGGCAGAGGCGTCGAGCACGTGCTCGCAGTTGTCGAGGACCAGCAGCGCC
>WHSW01000030.1 GCA_009379895.1 Solirubrobacterales bacterium | reverse complement strand
ATCACCGCATCCTCTACGGCGCCGAGGCCGCGATGTTCCTCGCGCGCGTGCGCGCGCTGTTGGAGGAGCCGGTGGGGTTGGCGCTGTAGATGAGCGATCCCGCCGACCCGGACGTCCCGTGCGCCGTCGGGTAGCCCCGGCGCCCGCCCGGCGGGCGGCGCACTAGGCCGGTGGCCCCCACGCGGCTGATCGACGTCCCGATCGAGTCGCTTCCGTTCGTCGACGAGCTCTCGACCGAGGTCGCCGCCACGACCCAGCGGACCTGGGACGCCGTGCTGGCGACGGTGCGCGCCACCGGCGAGGGCAGGAGGGCGCAGGCGACCGCGCGCGCCCTCGGCTCCCTCGCGGATCGACGCTCCGGCGAGATCGGCCGGATCGGCTCGACAATTCCCGGGTTCGTGGTGGCCCGATCGGTGCCGCCGGCGGTCCTGGCGTTGATGGGCGAGCACCGCTACTCGCGCTACGCGCTCGTCTTCCGGATCGCCGAGCAGGGGCCCGATCGGCCGCTGCTGGTCAGCGCCGAGACGCGCGCCGAGTTCCCGGGCCGCGCCGGCAGCGTCTACCGGCTGCTGGTGATCGGCAGCCGGGGTCACCAGGTCGTCACCCGCTCGCTCCTGCGCTCGATCCGACGCCGGGCCGAGCGCGGCTGAGGCGCCGCGCCAGGGGCGCCGGTCGCTCAGCCGACCTGCGGGCCCGAGACCTCCGCCCGGACCGTGGCGATCTCGGTCACGGCGGTGAGCACGTACAGATAGCGCACGGCCTCGATCTCCTGCTCGAGATCGGCCATATACGACGGGATCTCGGTCAGCCCGGCGACCGCCGCCAGCGCGCGCTCGGCCCGCAGCTCCGAGAGGACGTCGGCGGCCTCGACCGCCGTGATCGCATCGCCGTCGGGCTCTCTCTTCTCATCCATGCGTGGAGCCTTCCACGCGAGCCGGGTCGAGCCAATGCGGTTATCCCGACTCGGCCCGGGGGCTAGCCGAACCCCCGATGAGCCATCGGCCCGTTCCGCCGCCAACGGGCGCAAGCCCTAGGACCGAAGGAACGCCAGCACGGCGAGCACCCGGCGGTGGTCGACGGCGGTTGGACTGAGGTTGAGCTTTCCGAAGATGCTGGTCACGTGCTTCTCGACCGCCCGCTCGGTGACCACCATGCGCTCGGCGATCGCAGCGTTCGACCGCCCCTCGGCCATCAGCTCGAGCACCTCGCGCTCGCGGGGGGTCAGCTCGTCGAGCGGGTCCTGGCGACGCGTGCGGCCGAGCAGGCGGGAGACGACCTCGGGGTCGAGCGCCGAGCCTCCCTCGGCCACCCTGCGGACCGCCTCGACGAAGCCGTCGACGTCGGCGACCCGATCCTTGAGCAGGTAGCCGACCCCGGACGCCGAGTCGGCGACCAGCTCCAGCGCGTAGGCCTCCTCGACGTAGGCGGAGAGCACCAGCACTCCCGTGCCGGGCTGCTGCTCGCGAATCTGCAGCGCCGCCCGCAGCCCGTCGTCGGTGTTGTCGGGCGGCATCCGGATGTCGACCACGGCGACGTCGGGCTTGTGCGCGCCCACCTTGCGGATCAGGTCCTCGGCGTCACCGGCCTTGCCGACGACCTCGAACCCGTGCTCGGCGAGCAGCCGGGCGATGCCCTCGCGCAGCAGCACCGAGTCCTCCGCGACGATTACTCGCATGGGATCCTCGCCCTCACCATCGTGCCCCCCTCCGGGCGCGAGTCTACGTCGAGCCGCCCTCCGAGCGCCGCGATCCGGTCGGCGAGCCCGCGCAGGCCGGTGCCGCGCTGCGGATCGGCGCCGCCGACGCCGTCGTCCGCGACCTCGACCACGACGCGGCCGTTCTCACGCTCGACCCGGACGGTGGCCTGTGCGGCGTGCGCGTACTTGGCCACGTTCGTAAGCGCCTCGGAGACGACGAAGTAGGCGGCCAGCTCGACCGGCTCCGGAACCCGCTCACCGAGGCGGCCGACGACCTCGACCGCCAGCGGCGCCCGATTCGCGATCGCCTCGACCGCGGGATCGAGCCCGCGGTCGGAGAGCACCGCGGGATGGATTCCCCGCGCCAGCTCGCGCAGCTCGCCCAACGCCCGCTCGAGCTCCTCGGCCGCCCCGTCGAGCAGCTCCTCCGAGCGCTCGGGGTCGGTACGAGCCGCGTCGCGGGCGAGCCGCAGATCGAGCGCCAGCGAGACGAGGCGCTGCTGGGCGCCATCGTGAAGGTCGCGCTCCAGGCGGCGGCGCTCGGCGAGTCCGAAGGAGACCATGCGCGCCCGCGACTCGCGCAGCTCGCCGATCTTCGCGCGCAGCTCGGCCTCGAGGCGGTCCTTCTCGAGCGCCAGGGCGGCCGCCGCGCCCACCGCCTCGACCAGCTCCGGCTCCTCGAGCAGCAACGGGTCGTGGATCAGCACCGCGACGCGCCTGCCGTCGAGGGTGACGTCGGAGGTCGCCCGCCGGCCGGACTCCGGCAGCTCGAGCGACCGCCCCTCGGGGTCGACGTAGGCCCCGGAGTCCGGGATCCAGAAGGCGAGCTCGAGCGAGGGGTCGTTGAGCGCTCGGGCGAGCTCGTCGCGCAGCTCTCGACCGGCGATCGCGCCGCCGACCCGGGCGACCAGCTCTCCGACCGCCCCCGCGCGCAGCATCCGCGCCCTGGCGAGGCCGGCCAGGAACAGATAGGGCACCAGCGCGAACGGGATCAGGGCGACGTAGTAGGCGGACTCGATGACCTCGATGCCCGCCAGGTCGAAGAACAGCAGGGTCGCCAGCAGAGCCATGAGCACCGCGCCCGAGACGAACAGCGGCGTCACGATTCGCCGCAGGGGCGGCGCTGCACGGCGCCAGCGCGCGATCAGCCGGCCGAGCACCGCGAGCAGGGCCGCGATCCCGATCACGCAGAGGCCGTCGAACCAGGCGCCGACGAAGCCCGAGCTCGGCTCGACCAGCAACAGGTTGTCCGGGCAGGTCGTGCAGTGCTTATCGCCGGACCCGAGGAAGAACATCGGCACCAGGAAGCCGACGGTCACGGCGATGTAGGAGCCGATCACCAGCCGCCGGTCGAACCGGGTCTCCAGCCGCCCCGAGGGGAAGGCGAGCAGGAGGTGGATCGCGGGGGCCATGAACAGGTTGGCGGTCGCCAGCCCGAGGGTGAAGAGCAGGGCCGGGTCGGTGAGGTTGAAGACGCCGACGAACCAGGCGAAGCCGGTCGCCACCATGAGGACCCCTACGCGGTTGTCGGGCCGCCGCGACCAGGCATAGAGCCCGACGCCCACGAAGCCGCCGCCGATCACGACGTCGAGGGCGATCCACAGTCCGCGGTCGGGGGCGAAGTCCGAGGTCGCGATGAGGTCGATCTGAACCGCGAGCAGCAGCAGGCCCGCCCCCGCGAGGGCCCACAGCGCCCGGCGCAGGCCGGTCACGCCAACAGGCCCTCCATCGTCTCGGGCGAGAGCTCGGCCTTGGAGATGAAGCCGAGCGCGCCGGACTCGTCGACCGCCCTCCCCCACTCGTCCACCTCGCGGCTCGAGATCAGGATCACCGCCGGCGAGCCGGGGCGGCCGGTGATCCGCCGGGCGACCGCGAAGCCGTCGAGGTCGGGAAGACGCACGTCGAGAAGGATGACGTCCGGGCTCAGCTCGTGCGCCGCGCGCAGCGCCTCCGACCCGTCGGCGGCCTCGCCCACGACGGAGTAGCCCGCGCACTCGAGCAGGCGCCGGGCGCTGGCCCGGAAGCTGGGGTGGTCGTCGACGATCAGGACGCTGCGGGACATCAGTACCAATGATTGTCGAGTGGTGGCGCGGGTTCGCCAATACGGGTAGCCGCACCCGGCCTGGCCGGCAAACTCCATTGGTTGGGCGCCCCCACGGCGCGAACCTTCGGTGGATGGATCTCGATGCCGGAGGTGGAGCCGTGAATCGCAGCAGGAACCTCGCCGCGCGGGCGGGACGCTGGAGCGCCCAGCACCGCGCGAAGGCGATCTCGGTGTGGCTGGTCTTCGTCGTCCTGGCGGTGGTGGTCGGGGGCTCGGTCGAGACGAAGAACATCGCCGACGAGGATTACGGCACCGGTGAGTCGAAGGCCGCCGACCAGGCGATCTCGGCGGGCTTTCCGAAGGACACCGTCGACGAGAGCGTGCTGGTCCAGTCCAGCGGCTCGGCGACCGCCGACGACCAGGCGTTTCGGGGGGTCGTCGACGACGTCATCGCGAAGCTGAAGCGAACCGACCACGTCTCGGACGTGACCAGCCCCTTCGGCCCGACGGGCGGCGGCCAGGTCTCCGACGACGGTCGCTCGGCGCTGGTCACCTTCGAGCTTCCCGACCCGCCGTCCGACGCCGCGCGCGGCGCGGACGAGCTCGTCGAGGCGCCGCTGGCGACCGTCGGCAGCCTCGGCGAGCAGCACCCCGATTTCAGGATCGAGGAGTTCGGCGACGCGAGCGCCGACAAGGCGCTGTCCGAATCGTTCGAGGACGACTTCCGCCAGGCGGAGGTCACCTCGCTGCCGATCACGCTGATCATCCTCGTCGTCGCGTTCGGCGCGCTGGTCGCCGCGTGCCGCTGCTCCTGGCCGCGACCGCGGTCGCGGCGACCATCGGCCTGCTCGGGCCGCTGAGCCACGTGGTGCCGATCGACCAGGCGGCGTCGTCGGTGATCCTGCTGATCGGGCTCGCCGTCGGCGTCGACTACTCGATGTTCTACCTGCGCCGCGAGCGCGAGGAGCGTGCCCGCGGCAAGGGATCCGAGGCGGCCCTGGAGGCGGCCGCGGCGACCTCGGGGCGGGCGGTGCTCGTCTCCGGCGTCACCGTCGCGATCGCGATGGCGGGGATGTACTTCGCCGGCGACGCGACCTTCACCTCGTTCGCGACCGGGACGATCCTCGTCGTCGCGATCGCCGTCCTCGGCTCGCTCACGGTGCTCCCCGCGGTGCTGTCGAAGCTCGGCGACCGGGTCAACAAGGGGCGGATCCCGTTCCTGACCCGTCCCGAGGTGAGGGCGGGCCGCGAGTCGCGCATCTGGAGCGCGGTGATCGACCGGGTGCTGCGCCGGCCGGCGATCTCGGCGGTGCTCGCGACGGCGTTCCTGCTCGTGCTGGCCTTTCCGCTCCTGAACCTGAAGATGGCGGTGCCGGGGATCGAGTCGCTGCCCAAGGACCTCGCGGTGATCCAGACCTACGACCGGATCGAGGCCGCCTTCCCGGGCAACCAGATTCCGGCCAGCGTCGTGGTCGAGCGCGGCGACGCGTCCGGCGCGGAGGTCAGGACCGCGATCGGCGAGCTCGAGTCCGCGGTGGCCGACGATCCGCTGTTCGAGAAGCCGGTGACGGTGGACGCGAACCCGGATCGCACGGTGGCGGTGGTCGACGTGCCGATCGCCGGCGACGGGGTCGATGAGACCTCCTACGCGGCGCTCGACAAGCTCCGCGACGAGGTCATCCCGCAGACGATCGGCCAGGTGCCGGGCGCGGAGGCGAACGTCACCGGCTTCACCGCCGGCTCGGGCGACTTCAACGACCTGATGAGCGCCCGGGTGCCGATCGTGTTCGCCTTCGTGCTCGGCGCGGCGTTCCTGCTCCTGCTGGTCACCTTCCGCTCGATCGTGATTCCGCTCAAGGCTGTCCTGCTCAACCTGCTGTCGGTCGGCGCCGCCTATGGGCTCGTCGTCTGGATCTTCCAGGAGGGACACTTCGAGTCGGTGCTCGGCTTCGAGTCGACCGGCGCGATCACCTCCTGGCTGCCGATGTTCCTGTTCGTGGTCCTGTTCGGGCTCTCGATGGACTACCACGTGTTCATCATCAGCCGCATCCGCGAGGCCTACGACAGCGGGCTGTCGACCGGCGACGCCGTCGGCCAGGGGATCAAGAGCACGGCCTCGGTGGTCACCGCCGCGGCGGCGGTGATGATCGCCGTGTTCGCGATCTTCGCGACGCTCTCGGCGGTCGAGTTCAAGCAGCTCGGGGTCGGGCTCGCGGCGGCGATCCTAATCGACGCGACGATCATCCGCGGAGTCCTGTTGCCGGCGACGATGAAGCTGCTCGGCGACTGGAACTGGTACCTCCCGCACTCCCTGCGCTGGCTTCCCCGAGTCAGTCGCCAGCGGGAGCCCCAGCCCGCCGAGACCTGATCCCCCCACGGGTCTCGGCGCAATCGACGGCGCGGCGCGAGCTCCCTCGCGTCGCGCCGTCGCCCCTCCGCGCGCCCGGGGGGTTGAAAGATCGGCGAGCGGGAATAGAATCGTGGTAGCGATTCACGCGAACCGTCGTGTGGATCAGACATAGGGAACGAGGGTGGAACCCCCCGAACCCAGCGTCCGTAGGCGCCGCGGAGGAGATCCCGAAGCGGCGAAGGCCAGGTCGGACCGCGAGGAGATCCCGAGCGGGCGACCAGACACGAAGGACGGAGAGAATGGAGCCAGTCAATGGCGCCGTCGCGAGCGCGCGCGACGAGGTCGGCGATCGTCGGGAGTCCGCGGACCGTGACGCCCCCGGACGCGAAGCGGGGGAGGTGGCGCGCAGTACCTTCCTGAACCGCGCCGATCGGGCGAACCTGCTCCGGTACATGGCGATGATGCGGTCGGCCGAGGAGCGCGCGATCACGCTCTACCGGCAGGGCAAGATCCCGGGCAGCTTCTACGACGGCGCCGGCCAGGAGGCGATCTCGGTCGGCTCCTCCTACGCGCTCGGTCCCCGCGATCGGATGTGCATCCTGCACCGCGACCTCGGCGCGCACTTCGTCCGCGGCGTGACCCCCGACCGTTACCTGGCCAACTACATGGGCCGCGCCGGCGGCGTCACCGGGGGGCGCGACGGCAACCTGCACTTCGGCGACCGTGAGCTCGGCTGCGTGGGGATGGTCTCGATGCTGCCCGACATGGCCCCGGTGGCGACCGGCATGGCGCTCTCGTTCAAGCTCCGCGGCGAGCCCCGGGTGGCGATGACCTACTTCGGCGACGGCTCGACCGCCAACGGCCAGTGGCACGAGGCGCTGAACTTCGCCGGCGTGCATCTCCTTCCGGTCGTCTTCGTGCTCGAGAACAACGGCTTCGCCTACTCGACCCCGAACGAGCTCGAGTTCGCCGTCGACCCGGTCGAGCGCGCGGCGACCTACGGGTTCCCCGGTGAGCTGATCGACGGCAACGACGTCGAGGCGGTCTTCGAGGCGTCGCGGATCGCCGCCGCGCGCGCCCGCGAGGGCGGCGGACCGACCCTGATCGAGTGCCGGACGATGCGCATGCACGGCCACGGCGCTCACGACGACATGCGCTACGTCCCGCCGGAGATGTTCGAGGAGTGGTCCGCGCGCGACCCGATCGACCGTTACGGCGAGCGGCTCGTCGCCGAGCACGGCTTCTCGGCCGACGAGGTCGAGCGGATCCGCGCCGAGGTCAAGGCCTACGTCGATGAGTGCGCGCAGACCGCGCTCGCGTCGCCGATGCCGGATCCGGCGACGGCGACCGACGGCGTCTTCGCCGACGACCTGACGCCGCTCGGCGACGGCAAGGCTCCCTGGTCGTACTGGGCCGAGCGCCCCGACGTCGAGAGGAGCGCGGCGTGAGCGCGGCGACCGAGGTCACCTACCTCGAGGCGATCTCCGACGGCCTGCGCCAGGAGATGCGCCGCGATCCCAGCGTGCTCTGCATCGGCGAGGACATCGGCGCCTTCGGCGGCGCGTTCAAGGTCACCGACGGCTTCATCGAGGAGTTCGGCGCCGGCCGGGTAATGGACGCCCCGCTGGCCGAGAACGCGATCATCGGCGCCGCGGTGGGCGCCGCGGCCGAGGGCCTGAGGCCCGTCTGCGAGATGCAGTTCGCGGACTTCATCTCCTGCGGCTTCGACCAGCTCGTCAACGTCGCCGCGAAGATGCACTACCGCCAGGGTCTCGCGGTGCCGATGGTCGTCCGCCTGCCCTCCGGCGGTGGCTTCTCCGGCGGACCGTTTCACTCCCAGAACCCCGAGGCGTGGTTCCTGCAGTCGCCCGGCCTGAAGGTCGTCGCGCCGGCCACGGCGGCCGACGCGAAGGGACTGCTGACGGCGGCGATCCGTGACCCCAACCCGGTCTGCTACCTCGAGCACAAGGGCCTCTACCGCTACGTCAAGGGCGAGGTACCGGCCGGCGAGCACGAGGTCGCGCTGGGCGAGGCGCGGCTCGCGCGTGAGGGCGGCGAGCTGAGCGTCATCACCTATGGCTCCGGGGTCCACCTCGCCCTCGAGGCGGCCGCCGACCTCGACGAGGACATCGAGGTGCTCGACCTGCGCTCGCTGTGCCCACTCGACACCGAGGCGATCCTGGCCAGCGCTCGCAAGACCGGCAAGGTGCTCGTCGCCCACGAGGCGACGCAATCGTGCGGGGTAGGAGCGGAGGTCGCCGCACTGGTCGCCGCCGAGGCCTTCGAGGACCTCGACGGCCCGGTGCGGCGGCTAACCGCTCCGGATGTACCGATCCCGTTCAGCCCGCCGCTCGAGCAGGCCGTGCTGCCGCAACTCGACGATATGAAGGAGGCCTGCCGTGAGCTCCTCGCGTACTGACGCCGACCCGGCCGCCCCCGGACGCGAAGCGGAGGAGGCGGGCGGAACGTTGGTATCGGTCGAGATGCCGAAGATGGGGATCTCGGTCAGCGAGGGGACGATCGTCGAATGGCGAAAGCAGCCCGGCGACTGGGTGGAGGCCGACGAGACGATCGCCGACGTGACCACCGACAAGGTCGACGTCGAGATCCCCTCCCCGTCGAGCGGCCGGCTGGCGCGGATCGTCGCCGCCGCCGGCGATACCGTCGACGTGGGAACCGCGATCGCCGAGATCGACGCCGGCGCGAGGGCCGGCGAGGCGCACCCGGAGGAGCGCGCGAACGGCTCCGCCGCCGAGGCCGCCGGCTCCGCCGCCGCCGAGCCGGCCTCCGCCGAGCAGGCGGACCGCTCCGGCTTCTACTCGCCGGTGGTGCGGCGGGTGGCGGACAAGCACGACGTCGACTTGAGCCAGGTGGAGGGAACCGGAATCGGCGGGCGCGTGCGCAAGAGGGACGTGCTCGCGCACGTCGAGAACGGCCATCCCAAGCCGGCCCCCGTGCTGCACTCCGAGTCTCCGTACCGGCCGGACGAGCCCGCGGCCGAGCCGGTCGCCGAGCCGGTCGCCGGCGACGGCGGTCGGCGCGAGCCGATGACGGCGATGCGCCGGGCGATCGCCCGGCACATGGTCGCCAGCCGCCAGACGGCGGCCCACTGCACGACCGTGGTCGAGGTCGACATGTCGCGGGTGGCGGCCCGCCGGCGCCAGCTCAAGGCGCCGCTGGCGGAGCGCGGGGTGGGGCTCACCTACCTCGCCTTCGTCGCCCGCGCCACCGTCGAGGCCCTGGAGGAGTTCCCGATCCTCAACGCCTCGGTCGAGGGCGAGGAGATCGTCTACCACGACGACGTCAACCTCGGGATCGCGGTGGCGCTCGAAAGCGGGTTGATCGTCCCGGTGATCCCGCGCGCGCAGCGCCTCAGCCTCGAAGGGCTGGCCGCGTCGATCGGCGAGCTGGCCGAGCGCGCCCGGGCCGGGAAGCTGGACCCCGACGACGTCCACGGCGGCACGTTCACGATCACCAACCCGGGGCAGTTCGGCGCCGTGCTCGCAACCCCGATCATCAACCAGCCGCAGGTCGCGATCCTCGACCTCGAGGCGATCGTCAAGCGCGCCGTGGTGGTCGAGGGGCCCGAAGGGGATTCGATCGCGATTCGCCCGATGGCCTACCTGCCCCTGTCGTTCGACCACCGGGCGCTCGATGGCGCCGACGCGGCCCGGTTCATGGCCCGGGTCAAGACCCGGCTCGAGGGCTGGGAGGTTCTCTGATGGCTGTCACCGTCGACAAGCGCGGCAATGGGTTGCCGACCTCGTCGCGGCCCGCCCGGGCGCTCGCGCCCGAACGGCCGAGCGCTCCCGTGATCCCGCCGGTCGCCTTCGATCACGAGGAGCTCGCCGTGCGCCGCGGAAGCCGCAGCGGGCTCACCGTGGTCGTCGCGATCCACTCGACGGCACTTGGCCCGGCGCTTGGTGGGCTGCGGGTGTGGCCCTACTCCGGCACGGTGGACGGCGCCCGCGACGCGCTTCGCCTCGCCTCGGGGATGACCTACAAGGCCGCGGCGGCCGGGCTCGATCTGGGCGGCGGCAAGGGGGTCATCTGCGCGCCGCGCGGCGGCCTGGAGGGCGAGCTGCGCCGGGCGGCGCTGCTCGACTTCGGCGACCTGGTCGAATCGCTCGACGGCCGCTACGTGACCGCCGAGGACGTCGGCATCTCGCCCCACGACCTGGTCGTGATCCGCGAGCGGACTGAGCACGTCACCGGCCTGCCGCCCGAGCATGGCGGCTCCGGCGACCCCAGCCCGTTCACCGCGCACGGGGTCGAGGCCGCGATCCGCGCCTGCGTCCGCGCCCGCTACGACGACCCGGCGCTCGCAGGCCGCACCATCGCGGTGGTCGGCCTGGGGCACGTCGGGCTCGGCCTGGCGCAGCGCCTGAGCGAGGCCGGGTGCGAGCTGCTCGTCTCCGACATCGCCGCCCAGAAGCGCGAGCTCGCGGGGCAGCTCGGCGCCCGCTGGCTCGACCCGTCCGAGGCGATGCTCGCCGAATGCGACGTGCTCGCGCCCTGCGCGCTCGGCGGCGCGATCGGGGTCCACAACGTGAACGATCTGCGCTGCGAGATCGTCTGTGGCTCGGCCAACAACCAGCTCGCCGACGAGTCCCTGGCGGACGCGCTCGACGAGCGGGAGATCCTCTACGCGCCGGATTTCATCGCCAACGCCGGCGGGCTGATGCACGTCTACATGGAGATCAAGGGCTACTCCGAGGAGCGCGCAACCGCGCTGGCGGCGGGGATCGAGGGAGCCGTGACGCGGGTGCTCGACACGGCCCGCGAGCGGCACATCACCCCGCTCGCCGCCGCGCGGGCGATCGCGCGCGAGCGCCTCGACGCCGCCGTGCGAGACTGACGCCATGCGAGAGATCCGGGTCGTCCGCGCGGGCTTGGTCGGCTACCCGGAGGCGCTGCGGGCGCAGGCGGCGATCGCGGCGGCGCGGATCGCCGGCGAGCTGCCCGACGTGCTGCTGCTGCTCGAGCACCCGCCCGTCTACACGCGAGGGCGCCGGTCGAGCCCCAGCGAGCTGCCGATGGGCGAGGACTGGTACAGGGCGCAGGGGATCGAGGTCTGCCGCACCGACCGGGGCGGATGGGCGACCTACCACGGGCCCGGGCAGCTCGTCGGCTACCCGATCGTCAGCCTGCGCGAGCTCGGCGATTCGGGGATCACGGTCGGTGACTACGTCCGCAGGATGGAGCGCGCGATGGTTGGCTCGCTCGCCGAATGGGGCGTCGAGACGCAGGTGATCGAGGGCCTCGCGGGCGTGTGGACCGGCGGCGAGGCGCCGGTCGCCCCGGGCTCGCCGGGCCCGCAGCGCACCCCGGTGGGCGCGGGGGCCGGAGAGGGCCACGCCCGCAAGATCGGTTCGATCGGCATCCACGTGAGCCGCGGGGTGACCACCCACGGGCTGGCGATCAACGTCAACAACGACCTGCAGCCGTTCGAGTGGATCGTGCCCTGCGCGATCGACGGCGTGGCGATGACCTCGCTCTGTCGCGAGCTCGGGTCCGAGCAGGATCTGGAAGCGTTCGCCGCCACGCTGGTCGAGCGCTTCGGCGAGCTCTACGGTCGCGAGCCGGTCGCGACCACGGTCGATGAGCTGGTCGACCGTGCGCCGGCCGCGGCCCCGCTGATGAGCGCCGCCGCGACCTCGCTACGGTAGGTGCGGTGAAGCCGACCGCCACACCCGCAGCGACCGCGCCACCGGCCGAGCGGGTGCACGTGACGCGCTCGCGCGCCAACCCGGGCGGCGCAACGATCGCCGACGGCAGGCCGTTTCGCGAGCGCAAGCCCCCCTGGCTGAAGGTGCCGGCGCCCGGCGGGCCAAGCTTCCGGCGGCTCAAGAAGTCGATCGAGGCCGACAACCTGCACACCGTCTGCGAGGAGGCCAACTGCCCGAACGTCGGCGAGTGCTGGGAGCGCGGCACGGCCACCTTCATGATCCTCGGCGACATCTGCACCCGCCGCTGCGGCTTCTGCAACGTGCAGACCGGCAAGCCGACCTGGAACGACCCGCTCGAGCCGCTGCGCGTGGCGACCCAGGTCAAGAGGATGGGCCTGCGCCACGCGGTCGTCACCTCGGTCGACCGCGACGACCTGCCCGACTACGGGGCCGGCGCCTTCGTCGGCGTGATCCGCTCGATCCGGATGATGGTGCCGGGCTGCAAGGTCGAGGTGCTGACACCCGACTTCCGCGGTCAGGAGATGCCGCTCGCGAAGGTCGTCCACGAGCGCCCGGACGTCTTCAACCACAACGTCGAGACGGTGCCGAGGCTGTACCCGAAGGCGCGCCGTGGCTCGGACTTCGCCCGCTCGGCACGCGTGCTGAGGATGGCGAGCGAGATGGGCGGTTCGGACGTGGTGACCAAGTCGGGGCTCATGGTCGGGCTCGGCGAGGAGTTCGACGAGATGGTCGAGGCGTTCGCCGACCTGCGGGCCGTCGGCGTCGACATCGTCACCGTCGGCCAGTACCTGCGCCCGACCGAGCGGCATCTGCCCGTCGTCCGCTACTGGCACCCGGAGGAGTTCGACGCGCTGCGCGACGCGGCGTATGGGCTCGGCTTCGAGTCGGTCGCCTCGGGGCCGCTGGTGCGCAGCTCCTACCACGCCGACGAATCGGCCCGCGAGGTCGCCGAGCGCCGAGCGGCCTGACCGGGCCCGCCGGCGCGCCGGCGGCGCGCCGCTCAGCGCCCCGCGCCCTCGGGGACCGGCTCGGTATCGGGGTCCCGGGGCATGCCCTCCGGGGCGTCGAGCGCCTCGACCGTGTGGCCCTCGAGCGAGACGTCGGGGATCAACCGGTCAAGCCAGGACGGCAGCCACCAGGCGCGGTCGCCGAGCAGGGTGACCACCGCCGGCGCGATCAGCAGGCGCACGATCAACACGTCGATCAGGATCGCGGCCCCGAGCCCGACGCCGAACATCTTGCTGATCGTGTCCGGCGCGGTCGTGAAGGCGAGGAAGACCGAGGCCATGATCAGGCCCGCGAAGAGGACCACCTTCGCGATCCGCGCGAGGCCGTGGATGACGCTGTCGCGGGGGCCGTCGCCCTCGTTGTAGGCCTCGTGGACCCGGGAGAGCAGGAAGACGTTGTAGTCCATGCTCAGCCCGAACAGGATCGCGAACATCATCAGCGGCATGAAGGAGACGATCGGGACGTCGCTCTCGGCCCCGATCAGGCTCGCCCCCCAGCCCCACTGGAAGACGGCGACGACGACGCCGTACGCCGCCCCGATCGAGAGCAGGTTGAAGACCGCCGAGGCGAGCGGGATCCAGAGCGAGCGGAAGGCGGCGATCAGGAGCACCACCGAGAGCCCGATCACGGCGGCGATGAACAGCGGGAGGCGCGAGTCGACCTTCGCCGAGAAGTCCTGGAAGCCGGCCGTCTGGCCGCCGACGTAGACCTCGAGCCCGGTGTCCGCCGTCGCCGCCGGGATCACGTCGTCGCGCAGGCGGTCGACGAGCTCGGTCGTCCGCTCGTCCTGGGGCGAGGTCTCGGGCTGGACGAAGATCGTCGCCATCTCACCGTCCTCGCTGGGTTGGGCGGACAACGGCGGGGCGTCGTCCGACGCGTCGACCCCCGGGGCGTCGGCGATCGCCGCGCTCAGCCGGTCGAGCTCCGCGTCGACGTTCGGATCGTCCTGCGCGAGGTCGACCGCGAGCAGCAGCGGTCCGTTCGACCCGGGGCCGAACGCCTCGCTGAGCTGGTCGTAGGCTCGGCGCTGGGTCGTCGTCGTCGGCTGGTTGCCGTCGTCGGGCTGGCCGAGCCGCATGTCGGTCATCGGGATCGCGATGATCAGCAGCAGCACGACGCCGGCGGCGATCGTCGCCCACGGGCGAGCGGTGATCCGCTCTCCCCAGCGGGCAAAGGCGGCCGAGCTGGCGACGTGCTCGGGGCGCTTCGGCTTCAGCCACCGCGCCAGCGCCCCGGCCATGATCGGCAGCACGGTGAGCGAGGAGACGACGACCGCGCCGACCCCGATCGCGGCACCGATCCCCATCTTGCCGATGAACGGGACGCCGACCAGGAGCAGGCCCGCGATCGCGACCATCACGATAACCCCGGCGGTGACGACGGCGACGCCGGACGTCGCCGCCGCCTTGGCCGACGCGTCGCGGGGGGTGTTGCCGGCCGCGCGCTGCTCGCGGTAGCGGCCGATGATCAGCAGCGCGTAGTCGATCCCGGCTCCGAGCCCGAGCATGACGGCGATCGTCGCGGCGAAGGCGGGGATGCCGAGCGGGTTCGAGAGCGCCCCGATCAGCATCTGGCCGACGAACACGCCGAGCAGGGCGCCGACCAGCGTCGCCACCATCGCCGCGCCGGAGCGAAACAGCAGGGTCAGCAGCACGATCGCGATCGCAACCCCGATCAGCTCGCCGGTCGGAAAGTCCTGCTCGGCGGCGATGTCGGCGACGACGCCGCGCATCTCGAAGTTGACTCCGGAGTCCTCGACCTGCGCGGCGGTGTCGGCGAGCAGCTCACCGTCCTCCTTCTTGACGTCGAAGATCTCGCCGCCATAGCGCACGTCGACCGAGGCCAGGCGCCCGTCGGGGGGGATCGACGCGGACCCCTTCTCGAACGGGTCACCGACCTCGAGGACGTTGTCGAGGTCGGTGATCTCGCCGAGCGCTCCCTCGATCGCCGACCGCGGCTCCGGGTCGGTGATCTGGCCCGCCTCGACGCTGAACACCAGGTTCGCCTCGGCGCCGGCGAGGGCCGGCTGGTGGTCGGTGAACAGGTCCGTCGCCTGCTGGGACTCGGCCCCGGGCACCGAGAAGTCCTCGGGCGGCGGCTCGCTGCTCGCCGAGATGGCGCCGAGCACGACCACGGCCAGCACCGCGATCAGCAGGCCGCGCTTCCAGTGATGGGTGATCGCGCGGGCCATGCGCGCCAGTCGGGAGGACATCGATGCTCCTGAGGGGTCGGTGTGGTCGGGACTGCGCCGGGCCGGCGCGCCGACCGACGCTAGCAAGGCGGTCGACTCGCGCCAGTGCGGTTAACCGCCCAATCGAGTCCGGGCGGAGGCGACAGCGGACGTGGCGCGGGAGGTCGACTAGCCCGCCGGGCAGGGGTCGCGCTCGGTGACGACCGGGTCGCCCGCGCCGACGCCGGGCGGCGCGAAGCGGCGCTTGAACGTGAACGCCCGCGGTGTCGGCCCGTGCTCGCGGAGATGCGCGAGCCGCTCCTTCGCCTGCTCGACGGTCGGCAGCTCGCCGGCGGGCAGCCACCAGAGCCCCATGTACGCCTCGGCGAGGTGCCTCATCCACTCGCGCCGGCGCCGCATCACCTCGAGGTGGCCGCCGTCGTAGACGAACGCCCAGAGCGCGTCGAGCGACTCCCAGACCGACATGTTGATGATCATGCGCTCGTCGTCGAACGGGCGGATCGAGGTCGCGTCCCCGCCCTCGTCCTCGAGGCGCCAGACGAACCCCGGGGCCGCGTCGGCGAGCGCGTTGACCGGCTCCAGGTTGGCGACGAACCCGGCCAGCGCCGGCGAGTCGAGCGGCTCACACGGCAGGGCGACGTTCACCTGGGCGATGTGCCAGCCGCCGGTCATCCCGAACAGCATAAATAGGCTCCGCCTCTGATCCCGCTCAAGGACAACCTGCCGACGGCGCGCTTTCCCGTGCTCACGGTGCTGCTGATCGTGATCAACGTCGGGTTCTTCATCTGGCAATGGCAGTTTCCGACCTCGAGCGAGCTCGACCAGGTCGGGCTCGAGAGCGGGATCGACCAGAGCGCGGTGCGCTACGGGGCGATCCCGTACCGGCTCACGCACCCCGGCCAATCGCGGTGCGCGATCGGGGCGGTCAAGCAGAGCGACGGTGGGCGGGCGGCCGAGGTCGTCTGCGAGGGCAGCCCCGAGCTCGCCGAGGCCGAGGCATTCGCCGAGCGCGCCGCGCGCGAGGGCGTCGATGCCGGGCCGATCGGACTCGACCAGGCGGCGTGGTGGGTGACGATCCTGACCTCGATGTTCATGCACGGCGGCATCCTGCACCTGGCCGGGAACATGCTCTTCCTCGGGATCTTCGGCAACAACATCGAGGACTCGATGGGACGGCCGCGGTTCCTGGCCTTCTACCTGCTGGCGGGCACGGTGGCCGTCTACGCGCAGTCGCTCGTCGACCCCGGCTCGACGATCCCGACGATCGGCGCGAGCGGCGCGGTCGCCGGGGTACTCGGCGGCTACGCGCTGCTTCACCCCCGGGCGCGGGTCCTGACCCTGATCTTCATCATCTTCTTCGTCACCCTGATCGAGATCCCGGCGATGGTGCTGCTCGGAATCTGGTTCGTGCTGCAGTTCCTGCCCGCCCTCGGCCAGACGGCGATCACCGACCTCGCCGGCGGCGACGGCGTCGCCTACCTCGCCCACGTCGGCGGCTTCATCTTCGGCCTGCTGGCGATCAAGCTGTTCGCCAACCGCCGGCGCCCGACCCCCGGGGCGCCCTTGCCGCCCGGGCCGGCGTACTAGGAGCGCTGACGTGGGCCGGGACGTCCGCACGGCGCTGCTCACCCTGGGCCTCGTGTTCTGCGGCTTGTTCGCCGCGATGACCGCCGCGGTCGCGGTCGAGTACGGGTTCGACATCTTCACCGTCGCGGCGATCGCGATCCTGGCGCTGATCGTCCCGCCCCTGATCGGCGCGCTGCTGCATCGCGACGACTGACGGTGTTCGCGCTTCAGCAGATGGAGCCAGCGGGACTCGAACCCGCGCCCTCCTCGGTGCAAGCGAGGCGCTCTCCCAACTGAGCTATGGCCCCAGGCAACCATTCTAGGTCCGCTCGCTCCGGCCCACGGGGCGATGTTCAGGGCACGGCTCGGGCGGGCATCAGGCAATGTGGGAGGATCGAGGCACGCAGGCGGAGGAGGAGAGACGGATGGCTGACGGCGAGGTGACGACCCCGGCGGACGTGGGCGCGGAAACCGACAAGTCGCCGGCCGCGGTCGAGGAGGCGAGCGCGCGCAGGCGCGGCGCGGGGCCCAAGCGCGGCGACGGCGCCGAGGTCTCGAACCTCGACATCGTCCGCCACCACTTCGAGCTCGCCGCCGATCGGCTGGCGCTCGCCGATGACGTCCGGGTCGTCTTCTGGACCCCGTATCGCGAGGTCACGGTGCAGATCCCGGTCAAGCTCTCCGACGGGCGGACCCACGTCTTCTCCGGCTACCGGATCCAGCACAACGGGGCGCGCGGTCCGTACAAGGGCGGGATCCGCTTCCATCCCGAGGTCGACGTCGACGAGGTCCGGGCGCTCGCCTCGCTGATGACCTGGAAGACGGCGGTAGCCAACGTCCCGTTCGGCGGCGCCAAGGGCGGCGTCAACTGCCCGGGCGACCTCGAGCCCAGCGAGCTGCAGGAGATCGCCCGCTCGTTCATGGACAAGATCGAGAAGGTGCTCGGGCCGAACCGCGACATCCCGGCGCCCGACGTCAACACCAACGCCCAGGTGATGGCCTGGCTGATGGACGAGTACGGCAAGCTTCACGGTCACACCCCGGCGATCGTGACGGGCAAGCCGATCGCCCTCGAGGGGTCCTACGGACGCGAGGCGGCGACCGGGCGGGGCTGCGTCTACATGTTCCGCGAGGCGGCACCGCACCTGGGCGTCAGCCCGGCCGACACCACCTTCGTGGTCCAGGGCTACGGCAACGTCGGCTCGTGGGCGGCGCGGATAATGCAGCAGCTCGGCGCCCGGATGGTCGCCGTCTCGGACGCCAACGGCGCGATCCGCAGCGACCAGGGGATCGACGCGAGCAAGCTGCAGGAGTACCTCTCCGCGGGCGGGACGATCACCGACTTCGACGGCGCCGAGGAGATCGATCCCGACGACCTGGTCGCGGTTCCGTGCGACGTCTTCATCCCGGCGGCCCTCGGCGGGATGATCAACGAGCACAACGCGGAGCGGATGCGCTGCAAGGTGATCGTCGAGGGCGCGAACAGCCCCACCACCCCGGCCGCCGACCGCATCCTGCGCGATCAGGACGTCTACATCATCCCCGACGTGATGGCCAACGCCGGCGGGGTCGTCGTCTCCTACTTCGAGTGGGCGCAGAACCTCCAGCACTTCCGCTGGGACGAGCGCGAGGTCAACGACAAGCTCGGCACGGTCATGCGTCGCGCCTACCGCGAGGTCTCGGGGCGCGCCCGCGAGGAGGGCATCGACCTGCGCCAGGCCGCCTACCTGGTCGGGATCGAGCGCGTGGTCGAGGCCTCGCGCACCCGCGGCTACATCTAGAAGTCGAAGTCCTTCGGTTCGCCCTGCTCGAACCAGAGCTCGTCGTCCTCGGGAGCATCGCGTAGGAACTCAGGGGTCTCCTCGAGTACGTCCTCGTCGTCCTCCTCGGAGCCCTCGGAGCGCTGGTCCTCCTCCGAGCGCTGGTCCTCCTCGGAGCGCTCGTCCTCGGCGACCTCGCCCTCCACCAGCTCCACCTCGTCCTCATCCTCGTCCTCGACGACCCGTTCCTCACCGGTCTCGACGACCCGTTCCTCGCCCGTCTCCTCCGCGTCCTCGACCCGGTGCTCGACCGTCTCCAGCGAGGAGATCGGGGCCTCGTGCGGCTCGGAGATCGGCTCCTCGGTCGAGTCGAGGGCCATCTGCTCCTCGGTGCTCGGGCGGGCCTCGTCAGCGGACTGGTCGAAGAACGCCGGGCCCTCGCCGGTGTCGCCCTCGCGCGGCGGCTCGGCCTGCGTCTCGACGGCCGGCTCCTCGGCGGTGGGCGGGCGCTCGGCCGCCGCGTCGACGGTCGTCTCCGGCTCGGGCGCGCCGACGGTTGGCTCGGCCTCGCCCGCCTCCTGAACGGCGGGCTCGGGCTCGGGTTCACGCTGCACGGGCACCGGCTCGGACGGCGTCGGGTCGCCGGCCGTCGGCTGGCCGTCCGGTGCCGCGGGGGCCTCGACCGCCTGGGCCACCTCGCCCGCCCCCGCCGCCTCGCCGAACTCGGGGTCGCCCGGGCGGCTGGGCGGGCCGAACGCCTCGTCCTCGAGTCGTTGCAGCTCGTCCTCCTCGGCGCCCTGGCGCCGTTTGAGGTCGAGATGCTGTCGAATCGCGTCGTCGAGAATTCCCATTGCTATGCGCTCTTACCAAGACTACTCATGCTTCGGCCGGCGCCTGGGCTCAGGTTGACGTCCGTCGGATGCCACGGATCGTGCCTATTTTCGCCGTCTGCGCCTCGGTCCCTTCGCGGTCGGCCGCCCCGGCGCCCGTTCCGGGCCCTCCGGGCCGTGGCGTGGCGGCGCACACCCTGTTCTTGCCGGTCCGCTTCGCCTCGTAGAGGGCCGCGTCGGCCGCCGCGACCAGCTCGCCGACGTCGACGGCTCCCGGGGGCGCGGTGGCGACCCCGATGCTGACCGTGACCCGAACGGCGCCGGTTCCGTCGAGGAGCGCGATCGACCGCTCGGCGACCGCCGCGCGGATCCGCTCGGCGACCTCGAACGCGCCCTGCGCGCCGGTCTCGGGCAGGGCCACGGCGAACTCCTCGCCCCCGTAGCGCGCCGGCTCGTCCGAGCCGCGCGACTCGGAGGCGAGCACGTGGCCGACGGCGCGCAGCACGGCATCGCCCTGCGGGTGCCCGTGGGTGTCGTTGATGCGCTTGAAGTCGTCGAGGTCGCAGAACAGGACCGAGAGGTCGTGGCCGAATCGGGTCGCCCTCGACGCCTCCTTGGCCACCACCTGGCGGAAGGCGCGCACGTTGGCCAGGCCGGTCAGGTCGTCGGTCACCGCCTGCTCGGAGACGAGCTCGTGCAGGGCGACGTTCTCGACCGACGTCGAGGCCTGCCCGAGCAGGTAGGTGAACAGCTCGCGCTCGCCCGACGTGAACGGCCTTCCCCGGCGCACGATCGTCATCGCTCCCACGGGCCGGTCGGAGCCGCCGATTCGCCCGAGGGGGCTGGAGAGGGCGAAGGCTCCGCCGCGCTCGGCCTCGATCGGGCCGCCCGCGCGCAGCGCGCGCCGCTCGGCGGCCAGCGCGACCTCGGAGCCGGCCTCGGTCGCCTCGCCGGCCTCGGCCTGAGCCCCGGCATGACCTCTGAGCGCGACGAGTCCGTACTCGGCCTCACACGCGGCGACCGCCGTCTCGACCAGCGCCGCGAGCAGCGCGTCGCGATCGAGGCCGGAGGCGAACGCCTCACCGATCCGGCGCACCGAGCGCTCGATCTCGACCCGCTGCCGGCGCAGCTCGTCCATCTGGTCGCCGAGGCGCCCGCTCATGCGGTTGAGCTCATTCGCCAACCCGGCCATCTCGTCGCGACCCGTCACCGGCACCCGGGAGGAGAAGTCCCCGGCGCCGATCCGTCGCGCGGCGTCGAGCATCTGACGCACGTGGCCCTGCAGAGAACGGAAGATGAACAGCACCGCGAACAGGGCGACGACGAAGAAGACGGCGACGATGATCGCGACGCCCGGCTCCGAGGCGAGGAACCCGGCACCCTCGACCGGTGCGACGATGGCGATGCGGGTCCCCTCGCCGCCGAGCGGCTCGGTGGCGGCGACCCGACGCTCCTCGCCCGAGATCTCGACCTGCGCGGAATCGCCCGGGTCGGGCAGCGCGCCCGGCTCGATGGGCGCCAGACCGGTGACCCGCGGCCCGACCAGCGCCGCCCGCTCGCCCGTGGTGCGCTCGATCCGCTCGACCAGCTCCCTCGAGGTGGTGGTCGACGCCCGCACGGCGCCGATCGCCTCCCCGCCCGCCGCGACCAGCGCGGTCGACACCGACGCCACCGACCCCGGGTCGCCGGCCGAGGCCGAGGCGCCGCCGGAGCCCTCGAGCCCCAGCGAGACGATGCCCCGGCCCCGCGCGTAGGCCCGCGCGAGCGCCTCGATCCTCGCCTCGGACCCGGAGGCGAGCGCCGAGGCGGCCGCGGGATCGGCGGCGAGCTCGGCGGCGACGGCCTCGGCGGCCCTGCCGGCCTCGGCCTGGGCCTGGTCGTAAAGGTTGGTCGCGGTTCGCAGGCCGGCGTCGAGCCGGGCGTCGGTCTTGCCGCTGGCCGAGTCGGTCGCGACCTCGGAGACCAGAATCGCCAACGCGATCATCGGCAGCGCGACGATCAGGATGAAGAACAGCGCCAGTCGAAGGCGAAAGCTCAGGCCAGGAGCTTAGATCGGCCGCACCGGGCGGCTATCCTCCGCTTGGGCGTCCGGTGATCTCGGACGCCAACCGCGGGGCTATAGCTCAGTTGGGAGAGCGCCTGGTTCGCAATCAGGAGGTCGCCGGTTCGAGCCCGGCTAGCTCCATCGCAGGGAAGCCCGCCACGGTGGGCTTTCTCTTGACCGGAGGAGGACTGGGCCGAGCTACGTGCGGGCCATCGACTGCGGGGGCTTGCGCCGCTACGTTTCGGCGACCGTCAATGCGCAGGTGAAGGAGCGCGGATGTCTGTGACGCTGGAGAACGTCAACGATCTTGCGACGGTCACGCTGAAGTCCGGCGCGACCGACGACGTCGCCTGGGTGGGCGGCTTCTCCCCGGCTCACAGGAGGCGGACGTGTTCGCAACCTTCCTGGCCCGCGCCGCTGGCGCGTACTCGACCGGCATCGTAGGCCGACTAGTCCAGCAATCCGGCGACTAGCTTGGCGGGCAGTTCGAGCTGGCCGGCTTGCCCGCGAAGCGGTCGCCAACCCAGGACATGACGTCTGGTTCCGCCGCCGAAACCAGTGGGATATGGCCGACACCGGGGTACGTCCTGAAGTCGACCTTCTGCCCGATCGCGCACAGCTTGCGGTCCAGTGCGGCGGTCAACGCCGGTAGCACGGTTGTGTCAGCCTCGCCCTGTGCGAGCAGCATCGGGCCGGGTGAGAGCTGCGTGCTTCCGCTTCGAAGGGACCGCCAATGCCAGCCCGACCCCCGGCGTGCTCACGGTGGCCGACAAGCCGCACGACGAGCGCCGGTCGCATCCGCTCGCCACCTCGGTCAGCGACTACTCGCGCTGAGTTGCGCGCGACTACGATCGAGCGCGTGACGCCGCGCGCACCCGAGCGCGAGCCGGCCGGCGGCCCGCCGACCAAGCTGCGGGCCGTGCTGGCGGGAGGGGGGCAGGTGGCGCGGGCGGGCCCGCTCGAGGCGTTCAAGCTCGCGCGCCGGCGGTGGCAGGCGGCCGAGAGGGTCGACATGAGCGGCCTCGCCGCCGAGCTGGGAGTCAACCGGGTGACGCTCTACCGCTGGGTCGGCTCGCGCGAGCAGCTCCTGGTCGAGGTGATCTGGTCGCTGGCGCGAGCCACGCTCGAGCGGGTCGACGCCGAGGTGAAGGCCACCGGCGGCGAGCGGATCGTGCAGATTGCCACCCGCTTTCTGGACGCCGTGATCACCAACCGCGGGATGCGACATTGGCTCCGCGAGGAGGGCGAGTCGGCGATGCGGCTGCTGACCCGCTACGCGACCGGGTTCCAGCCGCGACTCGTGGACTGGATCGAGGCGCTGCTGCGCGAGGAGACCGAGGCCGGCCGGCTCGACCTGCCCGCCGACCTGCATGAGGTCGCCTACGTGATCGAGCAGCTGATCGAGTCCTACGTCTATCTCGACCTGATCACGGGCGAGGAGCCGGACGCGCGGCGCGCCGAGCCGATCCTGCGCATGCTCTTGCGCTGATCGGGCGCTTGTGGCTCCCGCGGCCCCCCTACCCGCGCTCGACCCGCGCGAGAAACCGCGTCAGCCTTTTGACGAAGGCGTTCTTGGGAAACGCCGAGTTGGGGTCGTTGTGAGCGTAGGTCTCCTCCCGGTTGACCAGGGTCAGCCTCCGCCTCGGGATCTGCGACTGCCTGGCGAGGATCTTCGCGCCCTTCAGGACCCGCTCGCCGCCCAGCGCGGCGCCGAACGCGTAGATCCGCAGGCGCCGGCTGAGATCGTCGCCATGCGTGGCTCGTACGTCGAGGATCCGCTGCGCGGGGTTGGCGTTCCCGGCCGCGACGGCCCCCGAGTCGATCGTCAACCGGAGCGGGTGATACCACGCCGTGCCGTCGAGGCCCTGCAGTCCCGTCCCGGAGAACATGTCCGCGTAGCGCTGGACCGGGGTGAGCTCCCCGGCCTCGTCCCAGCCCCGCGGATCGCCGCTCGCCGCCAGGTGCCCGAGGTGCGCCTGCGCGGCGGCCAGGGCCGGGGGCGAGGTGCCGGTGTCGAGCGCGAAGCCGTAGGCGCCCTCGTTGGTGGCGAGCACCGGGGGCTTGAGGTTGTCGGGCAGCAGCGGCCAGGTCTGCAGCTTCGATACCGCGTCGGGCTCGAGGTGCGTGGTGGTCGAGCCGACCACGTTGAACAGGCCCGCGAACGGAGCGGTGATGCCGCCGAACGACAGCCACGGGGACTCCGCCTGCAGCTCGGCGAGATCCTGGCTCGCCTCCTCGGGGCTGATCGGATCCGGGCCGCTGCCGCCGTCGATGTAGACCAGGCCGGCGAGGCCCTTGGCCCCGGGCTTGCCGTTGAAGTCCCAGGTCGCATACGCCGTGGTGATCGACCCGCCGAGCGAGTGGCCGCCCAGCACGACCTCGCCCCCGCGCTTGCCGGCCTTTCGCTCGGCCTCCTTGACCACGCGGCGCAGATCCTCGATCTCGACGCGCATGCCCCAGTCGCGGGCGAAGGGGACGGCCGAGTCGGGCACGGACTCGAAATGGTCGGTGACGCTCGGGTCGGTCAGGTAGCCGAGGTAGTAGTCGAAGAGCCGTTGCGTGGTCGCGGTGCCCTGCTTGGCCTCGTCGACCACCGACTGGTCCTCGAGCTGGTTCTCGCGGCGCTCCACGGCCCATACCTGCCAGCCCTTCGCCTCGGAGGCGACGAAGCCGGCCAGGGGACGGAAGTAGGCGGCGCTCGCCGACGTCCCGGGGTTGAGCACGAGGATGTTCTTGGCCTTCTTCGGCCCGACCTTCAGCACCCCGACCCGATCGAGGTTGTCGGGCGTCGCGGCGGCGTCGAAGCCCCGCATCCAGTCGAACTTCGTCGCCGCCGTCGCCGAGGACGCGGCGGCGGCGAACGCGAGGCTGACCGCCGCGACAGTCAACGCCGACCGAACCCTGCTGCTCTCGCGCATGCTCTCCTCCTCCTGGACCGCGTCTCCCCCGGCGCCATCCGCCTGCGACGCGACGAGGGCCCGACGACAACACGATAACGATGTGTTGCATCGGTCCGAGGGCGCGCGGGCCCGGGGACCCGGCGTTGACGGCGGCGCCCGAGCGCTTCAACCTGTCCGCATGACCGAGCGCGCGCGCCTCTACGCGGCCACCGGGAACGCGGTGGCCCGGATCTCGGTCGGCGAGCCCGCCGACTGCTCGGTCGAGCTCGCGCTGCCCGGCAGCGGGGCGGGTTGCCTGGCGATCGACCCGCGCGACCCCGATCGCCTCTACGCCGGAACCTTCGAGGACGGCGTCTACATCAGCGAGGACGCCGGCGCGAGCTGGCGCGCCCCCGACTCGGGGCCGGGCGATCGCCGCGTGCTCGCGCTCGCCGTGTCGTCGGCACACGAGCGCGCCGGGACCTCGGTCGTCTACGCGGGCACGGAGCCGAGCAACCTCTACCGCTCCGAGGACGCGGGCCGCTCCTGGCGGCTGCTGCCGGCCCTGCGCGAGCTTCCGAGCGAGCCCACCTGGTCGTTCCCGGGGCGGCCGTGGACGCACCACGTGCGGACCATCGCCCTGCATCCGACCGACCCCGAGTGGCTGCTGGTCGGGGTCGAGCTCGGCGGGGTGATGCGGTCGACCGACGGCGGGGCGTCGTGGGCGGACCACAACCCCGAGGCCCACAGCGACGCCCACCGACTGCTCACCCACCCGCTCGCCCCCGAGCGCGTCTACGAGGCCGCCGGGCAGGGCGTCGCGGTCTCCGAGGACCGCGGCCTGACCTGGACGCCCCACGAGCGGGGGCTCGACCGCCGCTACGCCTGGGCGGCGGCGATCGACCCGGCGGACCCCGACCTCTGGTACGTGTCGATCAGCCGGGGGCCGTTCGCCGCGCACGGCGACGGCGACGGCGAGGCCCGGGTCGTGCGCCGGGCCGACGGCCGCTGGTCGCCGGTGGCCGGCTGGGGCGACGCCCCCGAGCTGCGCCGTATGCCCTACGCGCTGGCGACGCTGCCCGACCGCCCCCGGGCGCTGGTCGCCGGTCTGCGGGGAGGGCGGCTGCTGCTCAGCGAGGACGCGGGCGAGAGCTGGACCTCGCTCGCGGCCGAGTTGCCCGACCTGGTCGACCTGGTCGCCGCGCCCGCCGGGTAGCGACCGGTCCCCGCGACCGGCACAATCGGATGCCGTGAAGGTGATCGGCCTGATCGGCGGCATGAGCTGGGAGTCCTCGGCCGAGTACTACCGGCTGATCAACGAGTCCGTGAAGCGCCGCCTCGGTGGTCTGCACTCGGCGCGGAGCCTGATGTTCAGCGTCGACTTCGCCGGGATCGAGGAGCTGCAGAGCAGCGGGCGCTGGGAGGACGCGGGCGACCGGCTGGTCGACGCCGCCCGCCGGCTCGAGCGTGGCGGCGCCGACCTCGCGGTGCTCTGCACGAACACGATGCACCGGCTCGCCGACCGGATCGAGCGGGAGATCGAGATCCCGCTCCTGCACATCGCCGACGCCACCGCGGTCGAGATCGGCGCCAGGGGGATGCGGTCGGTCGGACTGCTCGGCACCCGCTACACCATGGAGCAGGACTTCTACCGCGGCCGCCTCTCGCATCGTCACGGCCTCGAGGTACTCGTTCCCGACGAGCCGGCTCGCGGCCTGGTCCACGAGGTGATCTACGACGAGCTCGTCCTCGGGCGCGTCGAGGACGCCTCGCGGACCGCCTATCGCGAGGTCATGGCCGGGCTCGTCGAGCGCGGGGCCGAGGGGATCATCCTGGGGTGCACGGAGATCGGGCTCCTGGTCGGCGAGGGCGACGCAACCGTGCCGCTCTTCGACACCACTCGCATCCACGCGGAGCGAGCGGTCGACGCCGCGTTCGCCTGACCGAGGACGACGCCAGGTGAAGCCTTGCAGCCGCCAGAACGGGGCTGCATCGGTGGACGGGGCTAACCCGGCCAGAGGTCGCCGTCGGCGATCTCGAGCAGGTTGGCTGCCGGGTCGCAAAAGTAGAACGAGCGGCGACCCTCGGCCCATTCGTGCTCGTGGGTGATCTCGATCCCCGCCTCGGCCAGCACCCGCCTCCAGGCCTCGTAGGCCTCCGGGTTGCCCGCCACCATGCAGGCGTGGCCCGGCCCGGCCGCGCCGTGGGCGGAGATCGGGCCCTCGCGCTCGGCGAGCAGCTCGCGGTCGAACAGCAGCAGGACGCCGGGCCCGAGCCGAAACGCGATCCCGCCCGGCCAGCGGGCGACCGAGCGCAGGCCGAGGACCCGGGCGTAGAAGCGCTCGACCGCCTCGGCCTCGGCCGAGTCGTGGTAGAGGCACGTCTCGAGCACCGAGCCCAGCCCGGGCGGCGTCGCGCCCTTCGCCGCCGCGCTCAACCGAGCGCCTCCGCGAGCGCCGCGCGCCCGCCGCCGAGCACCGGCTCGCCGTGCGAGACGAGCACCCGCTCGATCGGCAGCCCGAGCAGCGGGCGCAGCAGCTCGCGCAGCTCGGGGCGGTCGACCCCAGACTCGAGGTAGCGAAGCCACGACCCCGGGCAGAGGCGCAGCCGGCCTCCGGGCGCGCCGAGGACCCGGTCGCCGAAGATCACCGCGCGCGGCTCGGCGAGCCAGTAGGCGACCTCGCCCGCGCCGCGCAGCGGCAGGCTCTCGACGCCGGCGGGCAGGTGCCCGCGCGCCCGCGAGGTCGAGGCCGCGTAACGCTCGACCAGCGACGCCCGGTCGCGGCGGTGAAAGCCGATCGTGTTCAGGGCGAGGACGCGATCCGCGCCGCCCACCAGCGGATCCGCCCAGTCCCAGAACGCCGTGCGGTCGCCGGGCAGCAGGGCGTCGACGAAGACGACCGCGCCGTCGCCGCACCAGAGCGCCGAGCCGACCTCGCGCGGCCAGTCCGCGGGGCTGTCGCGCGGCGCCCCCGGGCGCCACTCGGGATGCGGCGCGCGCCAGCGCCACAACCCGGCCGCGAGCTCGGACGGCTCGAAGCCGCGGTCGCTCGCGGGCGCGGCGTCCACGCCGGCGGCCGGCTCGGCGGCGCTCACGACCGACGTCGGTTCGGCCCGCCGAGCGGGATCGCGAGCAGGCCGAGCAGCCGCCT
>WHSW01000309.1 GCA_009379895.1 Solirubrobacterales bacterium | reverse complement strand
GTCGAGCAGCCCGGTGGTGCTCGCCGCCGTGACCTCGTTGGCGGCGATGCCGGTCAGCCAGAGGCCGAGCAGGTCGGCGATCAGCAGGATCCGGTCGGCGGCTTCGAGCGCGGCCGGGGGCTCGGCGAGCAGCTGGAAGACGGTGTTGATCGACATCGTCTGGATGCCGGTGACCCCGTAGAGCTCGGCGCGCGAGACGAGCTCGTGAGCGCGCTCGACCATGCCCTCGGTGCGCCGGTCGCGGTAGTGGAAGGGAAGCCCGAGCAGCCGGCGGTCCCGGTCGATGAGCCCGTAGTCGACCCCCCAGGTGTCGACCCCGATCCCCGCCAGCTCGGAGCCGGCGGCGGCGGCGCGGATCCCCGCCAGCGACTCGGCGAGCAGCGAGGGCGCGTTCCAGTGCAGCCCGTCGGGCAGCCGCACGGGGCGGTTCGCGAACCGGTGCGCCTCGCGCAGCACGACCCGGCCGGCCTCGATCGTCCCCAGGGTCGCGCGCCCGGACTCGGCGCCGATGTCGATCGCCAGGTATGCGGGGGCGCGCTCAGGCGAGGTGGAACACCTCCTCGAGCCGCTCGAATACAGTGCCCGCCGCCTCCTCCGCTCCTCGTCCGGGGGCGGCCGGGTCGGAGCCAGGTCGGTCGCCGGTCGGCAGCTCGAAGAACGGCGCCATCTCGGCCTGCCAGCGAGCGTTCACCGCGCGCGCCTCCATGCAGCGCTGCGCGGCCGCGAAGTCCTCGCACTCGAGATAGCCGACCAGCAGGCCGTCGGCGCGCAAGAAGAGCGTGTAGTTGCCCCACCCACACTCGACGAGCGCCTCGCGCATCTCCGACCAGACCGCCCGATGGCGCTCGCGGTACTCGTCGAGGCGGTCGGCCCGGACCCGGAGCAGAAAGCAGACGCGCTCCATCAGCGGCCCCCCACGGTCGCCAGCTCGATCCCCAGCAGGCGCGCCAGGCACCGGATCTCCTCGACCCGGTGACCGACGCCGAGGGCCACGTGATGGGTCGGCCCCTCGGCGCACCAGGCCTCGAAGAAGGGGGCCGGGTCGCGCCCGAAGCGCAGCCGCGAGTTCGTGTTGCCGACCCGAAACGTCGGGCCGGGGATCGACTCCCCCTCGGCGGCGATCAGCTTCAGGGCGCCGTCGGCGGTCTGGGTGCAGCCGAGGATCGTCACCGGCCCATGGCGGACCTGGAACTCGACCGAGACCCCGGCCCCGCGCTTGCCGTGGTAGAGGCGGAGCGCCCGCAAGGTCGGGCGTCCCTCGGCGATCGCGATGTGGCCCGGGCCGTCGTGGCCCATGAGCACGAAGCCCTCGGCGAAGTCGAGCGCGTAGTACTCGGTGTAGGAGCCGCCGGCGCCGAGGCGGTCGAGGATCAGCTGGGCGACGTTGGTCTTCAGGTCGCCCTCGCCGGCGGTCGGCACCCCGCGCGCGGTGAGCAGCGAGTTGCCGACGATCACCCCGGCGGCGAGCCGCTCGGCCTCGTTGCCGTCGAGCCCGCGGTAGTAGTAGGTGAGGCCGTCGAGATCGAAGTCGGCGACCAGGCGGTCGAGCCCGACCGCGACCCGCGCCGACCACTCGAGCTGCTCGGGTTCGATCGGGCCCGCGATCGGGTCGGCGGAGGGGTCGGCGAAGTCGAACATCGCCCGGATCTCCTCGTGCTTGGCGGCGATCTCGTCGGGCTCGGCGGCGGCGGCGCGGGCGGCGAGATCGTCGATCTCGAGCACCTCGACGTGGGCGCCGAGCTGGCCGTGGACCATGGTGAAGTCGGAGTA
>WHSW01000308.1 GCA_009379895.1 Solirubrobacterales bacterium | reverse complement strand
GGATGAGGGGGTACCAGCCAGGCCGGCCGGGATCGCGGTCGTACACGTAGTTGCCCACGTCACGGTAGTACTCGGCGTACCGCTCCATGCGGTCGCGATCGAGCTCGACACCGAGTCCGGGGCCGTCGGGAACGGCGATGCTCCCGTCTCGGTAGACCATCTTCCCGCCGATGATGACGTCATCGACGAGGTGGTGGTAGTGCGTGTCGGCGGCGAAGGAGAGCGTCGCGAGCTGGAGCTCCTGCTTGCTGCCGAAGTGCCCAAGGACGCCCGCCTTGCTGAGCCCGACGTCCGCAGCCAATCGGCCGATGGTCAGCCCCTCGAGGCCCTCGACCGAGGCGATGTCGGCGGCTCGCTCGAGGATCCTCGAGCGGGTGTCGCGCGCCTCGGCGTCCGTTCTGCGACCGGCCATGGGGCTTCATAATAGCGTCCGGTCGTTCGGAAGGTTTTGACTTCCGAACGATCGGTTGCTATTTTCTCGACGTGAAGCGAACGGACGCAACCCCGAGCAGGAGCAACCGATGTCAGTAAGCACCTCCGCATCCGCCTCCGCGGCCCCTTCCTCCCCCGCGCGCACATCCTCTCGCCTACCGCTCGCGCTCGCCGCCGGGGGCGCGTTCCTCGCTTTCCTCGACGTGACGATCACCAACCTGGCGATTCCCGACCTCGCCCGCGACTTCGGTGGCACCGGGGTGACGTCGCTGTCCTGGGTCGTGACGCTCTACACGATCCTCTTCGCGGCGCTGCTCGCTCCCGCCGGGCGGCTCGCCGACCTGCTCGGGCGGCGCCGCCTGTTCGCCGCCGGAACGGCGATCTTCACCGCCGCGTCGCTGCTCGCGGCGCTGGCCCCCAGCTTCGAGTCGCTGCTGGCGGCGCGGGCGATCCAGGGCGTCGGCGCGGCGGCGATGATCCCCGCCTCGCTCGCCTTCGTGCTCACCGACACCCCGCCCGCGCGGCGCGCCGCGGCGATCGGGATCTGGAGCGCCGCCGCCTCGGCCGCCGCCGCCGTCGGCCCGGCCCTCGGGGGCGTGCTCGTCGACGCGTTCGGGTGGAGGTCGCTGTTCCTGATCAACGTCCCGCTCGGCGCGGTGCTCGTCGCCCAGGCGCTGCGCGTGCGGGTCGTCGCCGAGACCCGCGGGCGGCTGCCCGACTTCCTCGGCACCGCACTGCTCGCCGCCGGGGTCGGCCTGGTCGTCCTCGGGGTGACCGAGGGCGAGCCGTGGGGCTGGGGCGATCCGCGGACGATCGCCGTGCTCGCCGCCGGCTTGCTCTCGACCGCCCTGGCGCTCGGCCGCTCGGCACGCAACCCGGTGGCGGCGATCGAGGTCGGGCTGTGGCGAAATCGGACGTACGCCGCCGCCAACCTCGTCTCCGCCCTGTTCGGCGCCGGGCTCTACGCCTGGCTGCTGCTCGGCGTCCTGTTCCTGACCGAGGTCTGGGGCTACTCCGAGTTGCAGGCCGGGCTCGCGATGACCCACGGCGCGGTCGCCGCCGCGGCGGTCGGGGTTGCCGTCGGGCGACTGTCTCGCGGGCCCTCGCCCAGGGCGCTGGTCGTCACCGGCGGCCTCGCGATCGCGATCACCGGCCTCGCGCTGGCGCTCTGGATCCCCGCCGAGCCGCACTTCCTCACGGTCTGGGTGCCCGCGGGCCTGATCGGCGGGGCCGGGATGGGGGCGGTCAGCGTCGGCGTCTCGAGCGCCGCCGCGCTCTCGGTCGCGCCCGAGCGCTTCGCGGGCGCGACCGGCCTGAACGTCGCCGCACGCCAGGTCGGCGGGGCGCTCGGGATCGCGGTCCTGGCGGCGC
>WHSW01000307.1 GCA_009379895.1 Solirubrobacterales bacterium | reverse complement strand
GCTGGTAGTCGGCCGATGCCTGCTCGAACTGGGCCTCCGTCTTGGTGAAGACGTGCTTGCCGCAGCTCCCCGGCTTGACGACGAAGTAGAAGAGGTCGGTCTTCGCCGGCTTGGCCGCGGCCTCGATCGAGGCGAGGCCGGGGTTGGCGATCGGGGTCGGCGGCAGGCCGGGGTTGAGGCGGGTGTTGTAGGGAGTGTCCTCGTTGAGGCGGCTCTCGACGAGTTGCTCGTCGTAGTTCTGGTCCTCGTAACGAATCGTCGCGTCGATCCCGAGCGGGGTGCCGGCGGCGAGCCGGTTGTAGATCACGCTGGCGACCAGCCTGCGTTCGCTCGGCTCCTGGACCTCGCGCTCGACCATCGAGGCGATCTTGAGCACGTCGTAGACGCTCAGGTTCTTCGACTTCGCGTAGGCGAGGTCGACCCCGGCGAGGTTGTCACGAAAGGCGTCGAGCTGGCGGCCGACCAGGTCCTTGGCGCTGGCGCCCTGCTCGAGCTCGTAGGTGGCCGGGAACAGAAAGCCCTCCAGGTTGGGCGCGCCCTTGGCGCCGTACTTGGCCGGGTCGAAGCCCTTCGGCGCCCTCTTCGTCGCAGCGGAGTAGTCGCCCTTCAGGCCCGCGTCCTTGGCGACGTCGGCGATCTGGCGGCGGTCCAGCCCCTCGGGGATCGTCAGGTCCTCGACCTTGGCCGCCTTCGGCGCCGCGGCGGGCTCGGCGTCGGAGCCGCCGAGGCGGTCGACGACCTCGACCACGCCGAAGGCGACCACCCCGGCGACCGCGGCGACGATCAGGACGCCGACCAGGCGGCGGGCCAGGAGCCTGTCACCGACGGCGGAGCCGGAGGCCCCCTTGCGGCCAGCGGCACCCCCGGGCGTGGCGACATTCTCGGGGGCGGCGGCCCTCTCGGGCCCAGCGGCACCCTCGGGCGTGGCGACGTTCTCGGGCGCAGCGGCAACCTCGGGCGCGGCGGCCCGATCCGCCGGCGGCGCGTCGGCGGCGCCCGCGGCGCGGTGGTCGCGCACCTTGTCGGCGAGCGATTTGCGTCGCCCGCGCCGGCGCTCCTCGCGTTCGGCCCGCCGGCCCTCGCGCTCGCGGGCGGCCTCGTCCTCGGCGAAGGGGTCCTGCCATTCGTAGTCGGACATCAGCCCTCTCCCACCGCCCGCCCTCGCGCCTGCAGGTAGCTCTCGAGCAGGTGGGCGGCGGCGATCGAGTCGGGGTGCGCCCCGGCGCCCGAGCGCGCGGTGCGCTCCGCCATCCGCGTCGTCAGCCGCTCGTCGTAGGTCTCGACCGGGATCGAGGCGAGCTCGCCGAGCTCGGCCGCGAAGCCGCGCGCCGCGGCGGCCTGCTCGCGCTCGACCCCGTCGAGCGAGACGGGCAGCCCGACGACGATCGCCTCGGCTCCCTCGGCCTCGGCGAGACGCATGACCTCAGCGGCGTCCGGGGGCGAGATCACCTCGAGCGGCCGCACGATCGTGCCGCTCGGATCGCAGACCGCCGCACCGGCGCGTGCCTCGCCATGATCGATCGCCAGTACCCGCACGAATGTGAGCTTATGCAGACAGGGCGCGACGGATCGCCTCGCGTGCGGTCCGAAGCGCGTCGTCGAGCCGCTCGGGGTCGCGCCCCCCGGCCTGCGCGACCTCGTCGCGGCCTCCGCCCCCGCCGCCGACGATCGCGGCCGCCTCGCGCACGACAGCGGCGGCCGAGAGCCCGCGCTCGACCGCGCCGCGGCTGAAGCTCGCCACCAGCGCCACCTTGCCGTCACCGGCAGCGCCGAGCACGACCGCGGCGTCGCCGGCGCGCTGCTTGA
>WHSW01000306.1 GCA_009379895.1 Solirubrobacterales bacterium | reverse complement strand
CGCCGATCACGACGAGCAGCACCGGCCCGACGATCGACTCGATCAGGCTCGCCGTTTTGTCGCCCACCTGCTGGACCTTGCCGCCGCTCTTTTGTGCCAGCGCGGGATCGAGCCCCAGCATGGCGCTCGCGACAAGGAGTGGGACGGCCCCGACGATGGTCCGCGGGATCAGGCGTCGGAGATCAATCATCCTCTGCATTGCTCAACTACCTCCTTACGTTGACGTGGGCACGGTCTCGATCCACAGCACCACCGGGCGCCCACCCCGGTAGTCGGTTCCAAGCTCGTAGGTGAGCGTGTAGCTCGCGCCCGCCTGGTCGCGCGCCTCGACGGTGGCGAGTACCGCGCCCGAAGCCTGCTCGCCCGCCCAGGTGAGATCGGCGAGGCGCTCGACCCGCAGCGAAGCCTCGGGCACGGCGACCTCGGCCTCGGGCGCCAGGTCGGCCTCGAGGTTGGCGTGTGCGCGCGCCAGATAGTTGGTGACGACGCGCTCGGCGAGCTGCTCGAGCTCGGGGGCATCGACGGCCTCGCTGAGTGGCAGCGCGGCCTCCTCGTCGACGCTCGGGGCGCCGACGAACGCCGGGTAGCCGGCGAGCGCCAGTCCCTCGCCCTCGGTGCGGCGAGCCGGCACCGCCAGATAGACGGGGGCAGAGCTCGTGGTGAGCTGTGCCTCGACGACGACCATGCGCCCGCCGGCGAGCGCCTCCTGGTTTTGGACCACCTGGGCGAACAGCACGCCGCGCGCCTTGGGGGGCGCCAGGCGGCCGGCGTCGGGGTCCATGCCGGCGGGCACGTAGCGTGAGAGCCAGCGCTCGAAGAGCTGGGGACGAGCCGGGTCATAGCTCAGGTACGCGCGAGCGAAATCGACGGCAAAGGCCTCGAGAGCGCGATCACTGCGCGCCTCGAGATCGGCGGGCATCTCGACCGTCGGCGCCGACGCGAAGAGCTGCTTCACACCGAGCGCCCAGAGAACGGCCACCAGGCCAAGCACGAGCAAGCGGGGCAGAAGCTCGCGCGCGCGCTCGAGGCGCGCCGAGCGCCGAACCTCCTCGACCCGACCGCCCAGGCTAGGGCTCAGGCCCTCCACCGTTGCCTCCCGCGCAAGTCGGCAGGAGGCGGCGGGTCGTGCGCCCTCAGCGCACGGACTTCAACGTCCCGAGATCGCCATCTCATGCACCACAGCACTCCTCACGAAACTCAACTACCGCGAGCGACGGTACACGATGAGGCCGCCGTGTGCAACAGGTACGGGATTACGCCAAGGCGGCCCTTACCGTGGCGGCAGTGTTCTACTGCACCGCCAAGAGCTCGCCCCGCTGCGTACGGCGCTGGGGACGGGCCGACCGTGCGCTGGAGGCGGGCGGTCCCTGCCACCCGTGTCGCCGCGAGACCTCCCGTTCGCGGGTTGGCGCAGAGGAGGTTGTCGGCACGCTGCTTCACCACGTCCTGCTCGGCGGACTGGGTGGCGCAGAGGAGCTCGCCGAGCTGGCCGACTCAGAGCCGCAGGCGGACTGAGGCGCCCGCACTCGCGTTGCGCCGGATGCGTGTCTTGTCTAGGCTAGGTGCGATTCCGGGGATCGGTTCGCGTCACAGCTAATCGACTCCCACGGGCTCAACTACCGCGAGGCGGGGCGCCAATGGCGTCCCGCTTCTTTTGTTTATATGCAGCCCTCGACAAGGATGGAGCTGGGGGCGTGGTTCGCGGTCTCGTCGGCGTTCACCGACCACGTGCCGTCGCCCTCCGTAGCGACGATGGCGCTGATCGATCCTCCCTCGCTGCATATGTCGGTCCCCTCGAGCTGGATGAGGGTCTCG
>WHSW01000305.1 GCA_009379895.1 Solirubrobacterales bacterium | reverse complement strand
GATATCCTGCTTGTAGGCAGCCGAAGGCATGCCCACCACGAGCCGCTCGTTGGCCAGATGCGGGCGCAAATCGTCCATCGTGTAGACGCCGTGCACCCCCGGCAGGGCCAGCGCCGGCGCCGCGAGGCCGGCGACGAGTGCCACCACGAGGCCGGCGGCGATCGCGGGCCGGCGCAGCGCGCGCACGGCCAGGCCGCCCACGCCGCTCCCGGCGGAGCGTCTCGCCCGGAAGCTCCAGCGGTCGATGCGGTGGCCGAGCATCGCCAACGTCGCCGGCAACGCGCCGAGCGCCGCAGCGACGCTCAACAGGACCGCGACGATCACGCCGACGCTCGCCGAGGTGAGCAGATCGCCGGGGGCGATCACCAGGGCGGTGGCCATCGCAGCGGCGAGCGCGGCTCCCGCGAAGATCACGGTTCGCCCCGCGGTGGCCACGGCGACGAGCGCGCCTTCGCGCGCGTCCCTGCCGGCGGCGAGCTCCTCCCGGAAGCGGGAGACGAGCAGCAGCGAGTAGTCGACGCCGAGCGCGAGCCCCATCATCGTCGCGAGGGTGAGCGCGGCGGCGTCGAGCGGCTGGATGCGGTTGATCAGGCCGAGCACGCCGCCGCCGCCGGCGATCGTTGCCAAGCCCATCAGCAGCGGGAGCGCGGCGGCGAGCGGGCTGCGATAGACGAGCAGGAGCACGAGCACCACGGCCGGGGCGGCGATCAGCTCGGCGCGCCTGATCGCCGCGACCGTGTCGCCGTGGATGCCGGCGGCGAGATCGGCGTAGCCGCTCACGTGCGCCTCGAGCGGAGGCCCGATGACGCGCCGGACATCGCGCCGGACGCTGGGCACGACTTCGCGCGAGACCCGCTCGAACGTTCGCTGCGAGCGAACCAGCAGCAGAGCCTCGCCGGTGTTTGGGCGGAGCGCCCGTCCGGAGCCCGCCGTCCACGGCGCGAGCACGCTGACGCTCGCCCGCCGCTCGAGCGTCGCGGCGAGCCGGCGACCCTGACGGTCGAGGGCGGCTGGGGGGCCCCGCAGGAGGACGATCAGGCGCGCGCTGTCGCCGAAGTGCTCGCGGGCGAGCTCGAGGGCGTCCGAGGAGCCGGTGCCCGGGATCTCGAGGCTGCTGCGGCGGAGGCGGTCAGCGACCCCGAGCCCGAGCGCCGCGAGCGCCGTGACCGCCGCGAGCCAGGTCGCGACCACGGGACGCGGGTGGGCGACGACCAGGCGGGCGAGGGCGGTCATCAGCGCCCATCGCCGGAGATCCGTCCCTGGCGCCGGTTGGCGATCGAGCGCTCGAGGTCCAAGAGGCGGTCGCGAGCGACCCAGCTCGGCTCCGGGTAGAGCTGGCAGTAGCGGGCGTCGCGCATCAGCTTCTCGACCCCGGCCTCTCGCGTGTAACCGGTGCCGCCGAGCACCTGGACGGCGTCGGTGGCAATAGCCAGGGCGTCGTCGGTGGCCCGCGCCTTGGCCGCCAGGGCGGCCCCGAGGGCGGCCGGGGCGGGCTCAGCCGAGCCGTCGCTCTCGCCGCGGGAGGGCAGGTCGCTCGGATCGGACAGCCGCGCCGCCATCCCGGCGAGCATCGAGCGCACCGCGCCGTGCTCGGCGATCGCCGCGCCTCCCTGGCGGCGTGCCTCGGCGTAGGCGAGGGCAAGCTCGTAGGCGCGGCGCGCGATCCCGCGGGCGATCGCGGCCAGCCCCCACAGGACCAGCGCCCGAGCGGCGCCGCCGCGCGCCGCGGCGTCCACCCTGGCGCGCACGAACCCGAGGTCGGCGGCGGCGGCCGAGCGCAGGCCCATCTGCGCCGGGGTCGGCCGGCTCGTGCATCCC
>WHSW01000304.1 GCA_009379895.1 Solirubrobacterales bacterium | reverse complement strand
CCGCCGCCGAGCAGCACCTCGGCGCCGCGCTGGCGCAGGGCTCGCCGCGCCGCCGGCACCGCCGCCGCGGCGAGCCCGGCGGCGCCCGCGGCGCGCACCGGGTTGCCGCGCTCGAGCCCGCGGACGCGCAGCAGCTCGATCTCATAGCCCGCCGCCGGGACCAGCTCGGCCTCCGAGCGGTCCGCGGCGCCGATGAAGGAGACGTCGGCGCCCTCAGCCCGAAGCGCGTCGGCGACGGCGAGTGCCGGGACCACGTGGCCCGCGGTCCCCCCCGCGGCTATGACGACCCTTGGCAACCCTCTTGCTCCTGCTCGGCGACGCCCGCTCGCGCTGCGCGCGAGCGACCTCGCGACCTCCATCGACGACGCGCAGTCTCGCACCGGCGGGCTCCGGCCTGGCCGCCGACCCGACGCTGCCGCCGCGCGCGATGTTGAGCAGCAGGCCGACCGCGGCGAGCATGACCAGCATGCTGGCGTTGCCGTAGGAGACGAAGGGCAGCGGCACGCCGGTCAGCGGGGCCATCCCGAACACGGCCAGCAAGTTGACGAGCGCCTGGACGACGACCATCGAGGTGAGGCCGGCGGCGAGCAGCTTGCCGTAGCGATCGCGCGCCCGCTGGGCGATCCGCAGCCCCGCGTAGCCGAACATCCCGTAGAGGCCGACCAGGGCGGAGATCCCGACCAGGCCGAGCTCCTCGCCGATCACCGCCGCGATCATGTCGGTATGCGCCTCGGGCAGGAAGTACGCCTTCTGCAGGCTCTCGCCCAGCCCGACGCCGAACAGGCCGCCCGAGCCGAGGGCGATCTTCGCCTGGATCACCTGAAAGCCCGTGCCTCCGGGGTCGCCCCCCGGGTCCAGGAAGGAGGTGATCCGCGCGACGCGGTAGGGCTCGATCACGACCGCGAGCAGGACCACCGCGGCGGCGCCCGCGGCCACCGCTTGCGGCAACGGTGACGTCGGTCGGGCCGCCGCGCGGCCGGCGCAGGTCCCACAGCGCGGCGGCGGCGTGGTGGCTGAGCAGTGCGTCGGGGCCGAGAGCGAGCACGGCCGCCATCCAGACGCCGCGTACCGTGAGCACCCGATGGCCGACCGCGTAGACCGCGCGGTGCACGCGATGCAGGCGACCGTCCGCCCGTCGCATGCGAACGGCGCTCGGGCCGAGGCCGAGATCGGCGAACTGCCAGAGCGCGACGACCCCGTACTGGCGGGCGGCGAGCGCGGCGAGCGCCCGATCGACCTTCCCGCGCGGGCGGGTGCCGCTCGCCGCGGGCGGGCTGGGTCCCGGGGGTGGGCCGACTTTCGTCAGCGCTGGTGACGTTTCGCGCCACGCCTCTGGCATCGGGACAGCGTCGCGCGCGACGGCGCACCCCTGGCGCGCGGAGTGTGTCGAGACGCGCACGCGGGTGGGGGGAAACGCGCAAACGAGCGCGCGGGGGGAGCGCAGCGTGGCGACGCCGCGGCGCAGCGCGGCGGGACGCGACGCCAGCGGGGGTCGCAGCGCGGCGGGCGCGGGCCGACGCGAACGCGCGCGTCGCTACTTCAGGAAGCCCTCGTAGTTGCGCATCATCAGCTGCGCCTCGAGCTGCTTGACCGTGTCGAGGGCGACGCCGACGACGATCAGGATCGAGGTGCCGCCGAAGAAGAAGTTCGCCGAGGTCTGGTTGATCAGGATCGTCGGCAGGGCCGCGACGGCGCCGAGGTACAGGGCGCCCGGGAAGGTGAGCCTGGAGAGGATCCGGTCCAGGTATTCGGCGGTAGGTCGCCCGGGTCTGACGCCGGGGATGAAGCCCCCGTACTTCTTTAGGTTGTCCGCCTGGTCG
>WHSW01000303.1 GCA_009379895.1 Solirubrobacterales bacterium | reverse complement strand
GACAGAGGTTCTCGCAGCGCTCGAGCCACTCCATCGAGCCGAGGAAGGAGAACGTCCCCCGCGCAAGCTCCGAGGCGGCGGGGTCGAAGCCCGAAAGCCTCTTCGGGGTCGGAAACCGGGCGGCCTTGAGCCTGCGGGCGAGGTTGGAGGCCTCGCGCGCGGCGATCTCCTCGCGGACCAGGGTCTGAAGCAGCTCCTCCGGGCGCCAGCGTTGAGTGCGGGCGGTCTGCAGCAGCTCCGGGGCGAGCTCGCGCACCCGGCGCAGCTTCAGGCGCCGCAGGCCGGCCTCGAGCTCGGGCTCAAGCGGCGCGCTCATCGTCCTCAACGGCGTAGGCGGAGATCGGGCGGGTGGGACCTCGGGCAACCCCGCGAGTCCGAGCGGCGTCGCCTCCGGCGCGTGCTCGGGCGGCGTCGTCCCGAGGCTCAGCGCGATCGCCTCCAGATCGCCGCGCGCGAAGCGGCCAAAGCGCCGCGCGCGATCCAGCGCCTGCCGGGCGTGCTCGGGACCCCGGATCGCCGCGAGCTCGAGCGCCTCTGAGATGCGTTCCGAAAGCCGGGCCGCCCCCGCCGCGGCGCCGGCGCGCAGGTATTCCTCGGCCTCGGGCCCGAGCTCGAGGAAGGCGCGCTCGGCCTCGGTGCGCGGTCGCAGGCGACGGATCCCGGTCGGGGCGGGGGTCGGGTAGTGCTCGTCAGCCACCGAGACCTCGCCCGGGCCCAGCAGCGGGTGCTGGGCGACCGGGACGCCGCGGTGGGTGACGATCAGCTCGCGGTCGGTGGCGAGCGCCTCGACGCTCTCGCCGACGAGCCGGTGCGGGACCGAGTAGCGCGCCGAGGCAAACCGGATCGTCGCCAGGCGGTCGACCTTGCGCTGCTCGCCGCAGGCGATCTGAGGACGGGCGGCGGGCAGGGCGCGCAGCAGCTCGCGCTCTGCCTCGATGAGCTCGCCCGGCGCGCGCTTGGTCTCCGAGTGGGGCTCGGAGTTGACGCGCGCGCACCACTCGTGGCCGGCCTCGTTGGCCTCATCGAGCGAGCCGAAGCCCTCGGGTGGGATCAAATCGGACTTGGTAAAGCGGACGACGGCCTCGATCTTGCCCTTCGATTCGGGGTCGTAGTACTCGGTCGTGCGGGGCGAGAAGCGGTAGTGGGAGGCAAGGCGGACCAGTTCGGGGTTGAGCACATGGGCCCCGGCGACGTCGCCGATGGTGACCGTGCGCGGGTTGTCGAAGAGGACGTAGGCGGGGGCGCCGCCGATCTGCTCGAGATTGGAGGCGAGGCCGATCGCGAGCGCCGCGAAGCGCTCGGTGAGCGAGAAGGTGAGCTGGCGTGCTCGCGAGTAGCCGAGCACCGAGGCAAAGAACGACAGCGGCCGCGGGCCGGCCGGCGTCGGCACCTTGCCCGCCGAGCCCCAGTCGCAGAGCAGCCACTCGCCGGGACTCGAGGACCAGGGGCGGTAGACGCGGCCCTCGCGGGCCAGCCGGCGTCGGTAGGCCGCCTTCTCGGCGGCCACCGCGCGGCGCAGCGAGCGCTCCGAGCCCTCATAGCCGGTGGCGCGAAGCGTGCGCCAAAGCCGCCGGGCGGTGATCTTGCCCTCCGTCCGCTCGACCCGCTCGCGGATCAGCTCGCCGAAGGCGTCGGTGATCCTGGCGCGGTGACGGACCGGGGCGAGCTGGCCCTGCACGCCGGCGAGCTCGACGTAGCGCTTCACCGTCTTGTGGTCGCAGCCGACGATCGCCCCGACGGCGCGGTAGGAGCCCAGCTCCTCATAGAGCGCGATCGTGTCCACCTGCTGCCTCCCTGACTTCATCCCGTCTCCCGTCGTTGT
>WHSW01000302.1:256-1851 GCA_009379895.1 Solirubrobacterales bacterium | reverse complement strand
CGGTCAGGTTGGAGCGCTCGATCGCCTCGGGGGTGGGGGTCCAGAGGAGCTCTCCCCGATCGGTCGCGGCGGCCTCGGTCACGCGCATCGAACGACTCGCCACGTTCTCAAGGGAGCCCAGGGCGGCCGAGCTCGGCGTCAGACGACCTGGACGACACTGCTGAGCGGCTTGCGATCCGCCGCGGCCAACCAGTCATCGGCCGACCGTGCCTCGACATCGCTGCGCGAAACCGGGTAGCCGAACGAGATCACGATCGCGATCCGCTCGTCGTCGCCCAGATCGAGCAGCTCGCCGAATATCGAATGATCCGCGATCGCGTTCGGGCACGACGCCACCCCTTCGTTCCAAGCCGCGAGCATCATGCTCTGAGCGACCCGGCCGGCGTCGAACTCGGCGAAGCTTCCCGCTCCCGTGACCACGACGACGGCGAAGGTCGCCCCGCGAAGGTTTCCCGGTCGAGTGACGCCCGCGGCGGCCGGCTCGCGGGCGGCCTCGAGGACGACGAACCTCCGCTCCTGCCTGTTCATCGCGTTCCCGCTGACCCGACCGGCCTCCAGGATCCGGGTCGCGACCTCGGGCGGGATCGGGTCATCTCCGTACGTGCGGGTGTCTCGTTTGCTGGCGATCGCGACGAATGCATCCATCTGGCCATCTCCGCTCCGGGTGCTCATCGAAGGTCGCAGCATGTCATACGTTTGACCTATAGGTCCTCACGCGCAGGGCTCCTGCCGTCGCGCACGAGCGTCACCGCACCACCAGGTACGTCCCGCCCAGCAGCAGCACAACGCCGAGGATCTTGGTCGGCGTGATCCCGGCCTCGTGGAGCCCGAGGATCCCCATACGATCGATTGCCAGCGAGATCACGAGCTGTCCCGTGATCGTCGCGGCGACCACTCCGCCCGCACCGATCGCCGCCACGGTGACCAGCGAGACGTAGACGTACATGGCGCCGAGCAGGCCGCCCCCGACCAGGTAGTACCAGCTGACCTCGGTCGCGCCGCCGAGACTCGAGGCGCCCCCGCTCAGACCCAGGATCAAGGCCAGGGCCAGGGTGCCGATCAGAAACGAGATGAAGGCGGCCCCGAGCCCCTCCGTGGCGCGGCCGAGAACGGCGTTCAGCGGCGGCTGGAGCGCGATGAAGCCGCCGGCGATCGCGGTGACGATGACTGCGACGCCACGATCCATCTCAGGGTGCTGAGCGGAACACGGTGCGGACGGGCGACCCCGGTGGCCGCCCGCCCGCGCCCGCTGAGAGAGGAGGGATCGGTCCGCCGCTCAGCCGCATTCGCGGCGCGGCGACGGCCCTTCCCAACCGCGTGCCGGGGCCGCGCCAGCCGCCGCGCCGACGTGCGTCGCGGAGAGGCGAGCGATCGACCTCGTGCACATTCGTGGCCCGAACCCGGGATCTCAGCGGCCCACCAGGGCCGCGTCATCGCGCGTTGATCCGGACAGCAATTGCGAAGCCAGTCGCGCCACCTCCTCGAGCGGGAGCAGCGCCTTCGTCTCCAGCGCTCGCTGCTTGATCGCCGCGACGAGCTCGCGCATCTGCTCCTCCTCGGCGTCGATCCCGAGCGCCTCGAGTGCGGCGGTCACC
>WHSW01000302.1:0-246 GCA_009379895.1 Solirubrobacterales bacterium | reverse complement strand
CCGACGATGATCCCGGACTCGACCTCGAAGAGGCGGTCGCCAACCGCGGGGCGGTTCGACGGGATGGTGTGGTTGGCGCGCTCGCGAACCAGCCGGGAGAGCGGGTAGAACTGCTTCGTGTCGAGCCCGTGCTCGGCTCCGTAGAGCATCGTCAGGGCCAGCGCCAGCTCCTCCATCGGCGTGTTTCCCGCCCGCTCGCCGATCCCGGTAACGGTCGTATGGACCACGTCCACCCCGACGGCCGTG
>WHSW01000301.1 GCA_009379895.1 Solirubrobacterales bacterium | reverse complement strand
CCGGGTTGGCCAGCGAGTCGCGGCTCGCCGCCCGCTCGACCGGCGTCCCCATCAGGATTCGCTTGACCGGCACCTCCAGGATCTTGCCAGACAGGGTGCGCGGTACCGCGGCGATCGCGCGGACCTCGTCGGGCACGTGGCGCGGCGAGCAGCGCTCGCGGATGCGCCGGGCGATCTCGCCGCGAAGCTTCGCGTCGAGCACCGCGCCGTCGGCGAGGACCACGAAGAGCGCGATCCAGCCCTCGGTCTCGGGCCGCGGGACGTCGACGACCAGGGCGTCTGTGACCTCGGCGAGCGAGGCCACCGCGCGGTAGATCTCCGAGCTGCCCATCCGGATCCCGCCCCGATTGATGGTCGAGTCTGAGCGCCCGTAGATGATCGCCGTGCCCCTGGAGGTGATCTCGATCCAGTCGCCGTGGCGCCAGATCCCCGGATAGGTCTCGAAGTAGCTTTCGCGGTAGCGCTCGCCGTCGGGGTCGTTCCACAGATAGAGCGGCATCGAGGGCATCGGCTCGGTGAGCACCAGCTCGCCGACCTCGTCGATCAGCGACTCGCCGCGCTCGTCGAAGGCCCTAACGGCGGCGCCCAGCGCGCGGCCCTGAAGCTCGCCGCGATAGACCGCCAGGGTCGGCACCCCGCCGACGAAGGCGGTGCACAGGTCGGTGCCGCCCGAGGTCGAGAACAGCCAGGTGTCGGCCCCGAGGTGCTCGTAGATCCAGCTAAAGCCCTCGGGCGCCAGCGGCGAGCCGGTCGAGCCGACCGCGCGCAGGGCCCGCAGGTCGCGCCCGCGCGCGGGCTCTGTGGAGGCCTTCATGCAGGCGGCGATGTAGGAGGCAGAGGTGCCGAAGGTGGTGATCTTCGCCCGCTCGGCGAGGTCCCACAGCGCGCCGGTGTCGGGGTGGCCGGGGCTGCCGTCATAGAGGACGATCGAGGCGTCGGTGAGCAGCACGCCGACCAGGAAGTTCCACATCATCCAGCCGGTGGTCGTAAACCAGAAGACGCGGTCTTGCTCGCGCGCGTCGAGGTGCAGGCCCATCTTCAGCTGCTCGGCGAGGATCCCGCCGTGGCCCTGGACGATCGCCTTGGGCAGCCCGGTGGTCCCCGAGGAGTAAAGGACCCAGAGCGGGTGCTCGGCCGCCAGCTGCTCGTAGGCGAGCCCTGCGCCCCGACCGCGCTCGAGCAGCTCATCCCAGCCCAGCGCCCCGCGCAGGCCCGAGAGGTCGGCCTCGGGGTCGAGGTAGGAAAGGCAGACCGTGTGCTCTACGGTCGGCAGCTCGGCGAGCAGGCCCTCGATCACCCCACGGCGGTCGAAGTCGCGCCCGCCGTAGCGATAGCCGTCGACGCAGAAGAGCACCCGGGGCTCGATCTGCGCGAAGCGATCGACGACGCTGGCGGCGCCGAAGTCCGGCGAGCACGACGACCAGATCGCCCCCAGCGAGGCGCTGGCCAAAAAGGCGACGATCGCCTCGCAGACGTTGGGCAGATAGGCGACCACGCGGTCCCCGCGCCCGACCCCCAGCGAGCGCAGGCCGCCCGCGCAGCGCGCGACCCGCTCTGCGAGCTCGCCCCAGCTGAGCGTCGAGAGCTCGCGCAGCTCCGAGGCGTGAGCGATCGCCAGGCGCTCGGGGGGCCTACCGGCGAGCAGGTTCTCGGCGTAGTTGAGCCGCGCGCCCGAAAACCAGCGCGCGCCCGGCATCTCGCGGCCGCTGAGCACCCGCTCATAGGGCGCCGAGGCGCGGACCTCGAAGTAGTCCCAGATCGAGGCCCAGAAGTCCTCGAGCTCGGTCACCGACCAGCGCCACAGCGCCCCGTAGTCGCCGCCGAAGGCCAGCCCGCGCTCTGACTCCAGCCAGCGCGCATAGGCGGTCAGGTTGGAGCGCTCGATCGCCTCGGGGGTGGGGGTCCAGAGGAGCTCTCC
>WHSW01000300.1 GCA_009379895.1 Solirubrobacterales bacterium | reverse complement strand
CGACCCCGTCGGCCAGGACCGCCCGGGAATATACAGCGGCGTTCTGCTCGTGGACGAGGAAGTCCGGCCCGTTGTCGACGTCAAGGAGGATGGCGTCGAACCGCGCGCGAGCGTCGTCCGGGCCGCTCGGCTCGGCGTCAACCCAGCCCGGGCCGCCCGCGCGGCCCCGACCGCGGCAGGCAACCAGCGAGTAACGCAACCGCGTCCCGACGACCTCCACCGCCACCGTCGCCGCCCTTCCCTGTCCGATCTCCTTGCGTGTGCTAAGCCCCATCTTTTTATCCGGTACCACACTTTAGGTTTCTTTGTCAAGTACGTTCTTACTTTCTCTTTCAATGCTAGGCACGGACGGGCGCCGCCGCCACCGCGCGCCGGCGCTCGCCGCTTCCTCCTTCCTCTAGATGACCAATTCCACGGCCTCAGGCAACGAACGCGACCAAAGAGCGCGTCGGTCGCCCGAGCCACCAGTTGACGTAGACGCCTGCCGCGAGCGCGAGCAGGCGCGATGCGACGCGCACCCGAAGGCCCTCGATCGTGCGCGCGCCGTGGCGCTCGAGGGTGAGCAGGTCCTTGCGGGTGCGGTAGATCGACTCGATCCGCTGGCGGATCGGGGCGAGGTGAGGCCCCCGCCCGGGCTCGTCGCGTCGCGCGGGACGAAACAGGGTCGCGCCCAGGCCCGCGACGTCGGCCTCGAACTCGCGTCCGGCGTAGCCCTTGTCGCCGATGACCGCCTCGCCGCCGCAAAGCGTCGAGGCGAGCAACGAGCTCGCCATCTCGCGCTCGCCGAGGTTGGCCGGCGCCAGCGCCCAGGCGCGGGGCGTGCCGTCGGCGCCGAAGGCGGTGTGCAGGCGCATCCCCCAAAAGAGACGGGAATGGCTTGCGCAGTAGCCATAGGCGCACCAGGGGCCAAGCGCCGAGCGCCGCGTGGTCTCGACCGAGCGCCCGCACTCGACCGGGGTCGAGTCGACGAGGACGAGATCGTCATGCGCGCCGGGGCACTCGGCGGCGAAGATGCCGATGAGCTGCTCGATCGTGTCGGCGAGCCTGCGACGACGCTTGTAAAAGCCCGGCTGCTGGGGAACCAAGGGAAACAGGTGGCGAAGCTCCTTTTTGGCCCGCGCCAGAAAGCGCGGGTCCTCGGGGATGCCCATGATCGCCTGGGCAACGCAGAGCGTGACCACCTCGGCATCGGTGACCCGGCGCCGAGCGTTATTGGGCTTGCAGGGCAGGAGATCGTCCGCCATGCAGTAAACGGTGATGAGAAGAGTGTCGAGGTCGGCGTGCATCGTGGCCTCCGGTCGACGGTGACTTTGGACACCGCCGACTTCGGCCTCTTCGCCTCAAATCCCTCGACAACGGCGCCGAGCGGCTCCGCGGAGCCACCTGCACGCATCAGCGCCGTGGAATTACTCATCTAGGCCGCGCCGCCGTCCTCGCCCGCCGCCGCCCGGCGCAGCTCCTCGAGCGCCGCCGGAACGCTGAGCTCGTCCCCGCCGTCGGGGCAGCGCCGTCTCACCAGCTCCCAGCAGCGCCGCGCCCCGGCCGCGCCGACAGAGAGCCAGGCGGACTGGCGCGCGGCGTCCTCGTCCGCCTCGTCGGCGGCCGCCACGCACAGGCGCCCGAACGGCGTCGTGCGCTGCTCGAGCAGCCGGCGAACCGCCTCCGGGCCGACCGTGCTCGCCGCGTTCGCGAGCTCGATGTCCTCGACACCGGCCCGCCGCAGCTCGCCCATCTGGTCGCCGAGCCGGCGCCGCTCGCCGCGGCGCGCGAGCGCCTCGCGCAGCTCGCGGTGCCCCGGCAGACCTAGCTGCGCGCGCACCGCGTCGTAGTCGTCGGCGGCGAATGCGACCGCGGCCTCGCGCTCGGCCACCGTGCGCGCGCGATCGCCGGCGATCTCGAGCAGGCGCCGATAGCAGTCAAG
>WHSW01000002.1 GCA_009379895.1 Solirubrobacterales bacterium | reverse complement strand
GAGGACCCTGACGACGAACTACCAACCGCTACTTGACGCGGAGCCCTTCTTCATAGAGACGACGAGCGACACTGACTGCGACCACGCGGATGGCTCGCGCCGTTCCCGCGCTCGGACCGGGCACCGGGTCCGCCCGGAGAGCAAACCGTATCCCCATCCATATCCAGAAAAACCCCCTTTCGGACGCATTTCAGAGAACCTCAGATGGCTTGAACAAGCCAAGTGCAACGGACTCTGTGTCTGTTGTGTGCCTGGGTGCGTGGGCTGGTGGGTGCTCGAGCGTGAGGCCGGGTGCAGGCGTGTGAGCGTGCGTGAGGATGCGATTCGCAAGCGTCGATTCGCAAGCGTGAACGAGAAGAGAACGAGAGACGAGCGAGGAGCAGGTAGAGATCTACTCGTCTATGGGTGGGGTGGCGCAGCTCTCAGGTGCGGTCCGTGTGGCGCGGCGTAGAGCCGTAGCGGCGTCGAAGTAGTCGTTGAGGTCGTCTGGGCGCGGCTCTCGGCGCTGCTCCCATCCGCGCGCTCGCATCGCGTCCTTGTAGATGCAGTACTGCAGGAAGTTCTTGGTGCGCCTCAGCTCGCTTGCCTGGTCGGTAGCGGGTGCCTGGGCGCGGCCCTTAGATCCGTAGCGGCTCAGCTCTCGCTCGAGCGCGCGGCGGCGATCTGCGACGTAGCGGCGGACGGTGCGGGCGGGGATCGCGACGGGCGGAACTGGACCCTCGCCGGCGGCGAGGCGACGGGAGATCTCAACCGAGCTGACCCCGTTCTCCGCGAGTCGGTAGATCGCTTCGCGCTGCTCGTCCGTGTACTTGATCACGGGCATGGCGCGGCTCTCAGATCAGTGGCCAACGATGGCCAGGAGATTGACCACCGCCCGGGATTCACAACGCGTTGTGAATTTGCCTTCTATGTCAGTGATCGGCGCCCTCAATCTATGACCCCTCCGCCGCTGGGAGTCAGCAGGTCGCGTTTGAGCTGCGCATCAGGATCCTCGGAACCAGGAGTCGTCGCGCCTGCGCCAGTCTCGAGGAATGCACCCTTCGGGATCTGAGCTGGGCGGACCTCACGGGCCATCGTCTCTCGGGCGCGGGTAGCGAGGAAAGCCATCTCGATGAGGTGCGGCGAGGCTCGGACGTCGCCGAATTGCTCCGCGAGCGGCGCCAGCTCGTCGCGGAGCGCCTGCTGGACCGCGGGCGTCTGCATCGCGGGGTAGCGCTGCACCAGACCGCCAAGGGCGTCTGCGTGCTGCTGGGCCTCGAAGGTCTGTCGCTCGGCGCTGAGCTGCTCGCGCTGGGCGTCTAGATCCTGGTCCGCCTGCTGGGCGGTCAGTGCGAGGGCCTGCACGGCGTACTCGGGACTCTCCGGATCGAACGAGGCCTCGTCATCGCCGTAGTCGTCCAAGTCGTCGGCCTGGTAACCGTCCTCTTCCTCGAGATCGAACTCCGCGTCTACGCCGTCCGGCTCGTCCTCCGGGGCGTCCAACATCTGGCGCAACGCTCGGGCTTCCTGAGACACATCAGGGGTTGAGCGATCCCCGTAGTCGGGCTCGGGCTCGTAGGGCTGCTCGGCCTCGTACGCCGGCTCAGGGTCGGGTCCGAAGTCGATGTTGGCGAGCGGATCAGGCGCCTCAGCGACGACGTGCTCGCTTGCCCACGAATCGGCGTCGAACCCGCCGCTGCTCTCTGTCTGCTCTTCGCTCACCCCTTCAAGTCTAGGCGTGACCAGGGAGCCAACCCGAACGGGGAGCGCCGAGAGGAACTCGGGACAGAATGGGGACAGAAAGTACAAGCCGCGCTGAAGCCGAACAAGAGAAAACCCCGCCTGAGCGGGGCTTTCTAGGTGGGCCGGGTAGGGGTCGAACCTACGTCCTGCGGATTATGAGTCCGCTGCTCTGACCAGCTGAGCTACCGGCCCGCGAGGGCGCCGAGACTACTCGCTGGACGCGCGCGGCTTCCGCCGTCGCCCGAGGGGCGGACGGGCCGGTCAGCCGAGGAAGGCGAAGTCGCGAGATCGCTGTCGGGGGGCGCCGTCCTCGTCGTCGTCGGACCGATCGGACGGCTCCCCGAGGAAGCTGCTCTCGGTGGTGATCAGGCGCTCGAACTCGCCGCGGTCGAGGAAGATCCCGTGGCACTCGAGGCACTGCTCGATCTGGACGCCGTTTCGCACGCGGCTCGGCATCTCGCCGCCGCACTTCGGGCATCGGAGCCGGTGGTCAGCCATCGCCCATGATCCTAGAGACCCTCGGTCAAGAACCCCTTAAGCCGAGCGGCTCGCGCTCGGCGATCAGGTCGCTCGCCCGCTCGGCGATCATGATCGTCGGGGCGTTGGTGTTGCCGCCGGTGATCACCGGCATCACCGAGGCGTCGACCACCCGCAGGCCGTCGACCCCGTGGACGCGAAGCTGCGAGTCGACGACCGCGTCGGTGCCCTCGTCGGCCATCCGGCAGGTGCCGACCGGGTGGTAGATCAGCATCAGCCGGCGACGCAGGTCTGCCTCGAGCGCCTCGCGGTCGGCCGCCCCCTCCCCCGGCTTGACCTCGCGGACGACGATCTCGCTGAGCGGCCCTTGGGCGGCGATCTCGCGCGCGAGCTCCATCCCGGCGACCAGCGACGCGACGTCCTCGGGCGCCGCGAGCGAGTTGGTCAGGATGCGCGGCTTGGCCCGAGGGTCGGCCGATCGCAACCAGACGCGGCCCCGCGCCCGCGGGCTGACGAGCACCGGCGCGATCGTGATCGCGTGGCCGTCGAACTCCTCGGCGCCATGGTCCTCGTAGTAGGCGGCGCCCATGTGGAACTGGATGTCGGCCGCGGGCAGCCCGGCACGGGTGCGCACGAAGGCCGCCACCTCGGCCACCGTCGAGGTCAGCGGCCCCGAGCGGCGGAGCAGCCATTCGGCCAGGAAGCGCGGCTCGTCGGCGACGTGGAGGGTGCGCTCGTCGGTGACCTCCCAGATCATGCTCACGAACGGATGGTCCTGGAGGTTGGCGCCCACGCCCGGGAGCTCGCGACGGACCTCGACGCCGACCTCGCGCAGGTGGTCGGGAGGCCCGATGCCCGAGAGCAGCAGGAGCTGCGGCGATCCGATCGCCCCCGCCGCGAGGATCACCTCGCGCCGCGCGGTCGCGACGCGCTCGCCGCCGACGCGGCGCCGGTAGCGCACCCCGGTCGCCCGCTCGCCCTCGAGCTCGACCCCGAGCACGGTCGCCCCGGTGACCAGCTCGAGGTTCGAACGCGAGAGCACCGGCCGAAGGAAGGCGTCGGCGGCGCTCCAGCGACGGCCGTTTCGCTGCGTGACCTGGAACATCGACGCACCGTCCTGCTCGGGCCCGTTGTAGTCGGCGACGAGCGGGATCCCGGCCGCGGCGCTCGCGTCGAGCAGCCGCCGGTCGAGCGGCCTCGGCGAGCGCTGCTCGGAGACCCGAAGCTCGCCGCCCGCGGCGTGGAACTCCGAGGCCCCGCGCGCGTTGTCCTCGGAGCGCAGGAAGTAGGGCAGAACCGCCTCCCATCCCCACCCGGCCGCTCCCTGGCGCTCCCAGAGGTCGTAATCGAGCGGACGGCCCCGCACGTAGAGCATCGCGTTCATCGAGCTCGACCCACCGAGCGCCTTCCCGCGCGGGATGTAGAGCGAGCGCCCGTCGAGGTGCGGCTCGGGCTCGGTGTCGTAGTCCCAGTCGAGCCGGGTGTGGAACTGGTTGGCGAACCCGGCCGGGATCTTGATGTTCGGATGGCGGTCGCGGCGGCCGGCCTCGATCACCTGCACATGGACGGACGGATCCGCGCTCAGACGGTTGGCGAGTACGCAGCCGGCCGAGCCGGCCCCCACGATCACGTAGTCGGCCGCGGACATGGGCCGATCCTACGCCGGGTGGATCACTCCGTGACCCGGTCGACGGCGCGCTCGAGCTCGGGAACGCTGAAGGCGCCCTCGATCCGTGTCGAGACCCGCCCCTGGCGGTCGAGCACGAACAGCCATGGCTCGGTCTGCAAGTTGAAGGCCCTGACCTGCTCGCGCGGCCCCTTGTTCGGGTCGTTGTCCTCCCAGATCTCCATGTGGATGAACGCGACCTCGTCGCCGACCTCGCGCTTGACCTGCTCAGCGACATCGACCACCGGACCGCAGACGCGGCTCGTGCAGAGCGCCGGGGTGGCGAACAGCAGGACCACCGGCTTCTTGCCGATCACGTCGGCGAGGTCGACGTCGTGCATCGAGTCGGGCGGAACCCGGGTGTCGATCTCCTGGATGTTTCCGACCTGATCGGCGGTCGGGGTGTTGATCCTCGGCGCGGCGTCGCGAACCGCGGGGATCGAATCCCGCTTGCGGACCACGATGCTCGGCATCCGCACCGCCGACGTCTCATCGCCGCGCTTGACCAGGGCGACGAGGCGCCACTCGCCCGGCCGGTCGAGGTTGAGGTCGGTGACGTAGACGGCCTTGGCGGCGTCCGGGTCGGTGGAGGTGGTCTGGGCGACGAACGCCGGCTCGGTCTCGAGGCTCTCGGCGCGGGCCGGGAACGGGCCCTCGGCGGTCCCGGTGGGGCCGTGGGCGGCGTAGATCGCCACGTCGGCGTCGGTCACCTGCTGGCGATCGACGGTGAAGACGGCGAAGCCGAACCGGTTGCGGCCCACGTCGAACACCGTGCCGGCGGGCGCGACGACGAGATCATCGCCCTGCTTGGCGTCTGCGAGCACGTCCTCGAGCGCGCCGCCGTCGACGGCGGGGAACGACGACGCGGCGGGTGCCTCGCCGGTGGCGGCGTCCGCTGAGGGGTCGTCCTCCCCGCCGCAGCCGGCGGCCGGCAGGAGGAGGAGCAGCGCCGCGAACGCGAGCAGCCACGTTTTCCGGGCAGGGGCCGTGAGCACGAGTGCCGCACCCTAGCGAGGGCGACTAATCGGCGAGTAAGGCGAGGCGACTGCGCGCGGGGGGTCGCCGTGTAGGGTCCGCGCCGCCAACGACACGAGGAGGAGCAGTGGCGAAACGGGCGGCGCTGATCACGGGCGGCTCGGGAGGGATCGGCCTGGCGATCGCACGGGCGCTCGGCGAGGACGGATATGCGGTGACGATCTCGGCCCGTCGTCCCGAGAAGCTCGAGGCGGCGGCGGAGGGGCTGCGCGCCGACGGGATCGACATTCACTTCGTGCCCGCGCTGATGGGCGAGGAGGGGCAGATCGTCGAGCTCGTGCGCTCGCACCGCGAGCGCTTCGGCCGCCTCGACGTGCTGGTCAACAACGCCGGCGTCGGGATCGGCGAGGCGATGGACCAGATCACGGTCAAGAAGCTCGACATCCAGCTCGGGGCGAACCTGCGCGGGCTGATCGTCGCCACACGTGAGGCCCTGCCGATGCTGCGCGAGGCGGGCGCCGAGCACCGCAAGGCGCTGATCGCCAACATGGCGTCGATCGCCGGCAAGAAGGGCCAGGGCTGGCTCTCGGTCTACTCGGCGACCAAGGCGGGCGTCGTCGGCTTCAGCCAGGCGACCCAGAAGGAGTGCGAGAACGACGGCATCCAGGTGACGGCGCTCTGCCCCGGCTTCGTCGACACGGACATGACCGAGTTCATCCGCGAGCACGTGAGCCAGGAGGACATGTTGCGGCCCGAGGACATCTCCGAGGCTGTGCGCTACCTGCTGCGCACCTCGCCGGCGTGCCTGATCCCGGAGATCGTCTTCACGCGGCCGGGCGAGACCCTGTAGGCGCTCGAACGGGTCGGCCTAGGGACGCGGCTCGGCGAGCTGCTGCTCGGTGGCCGCGAGCAGGTCGCGCTGCGGCTGGCGCCGACGGATGCGAATCGGCGCGTCGCTCGGCTCGGGGACGGTCAGGTCCGCGACCGGCCGCGCGGCCTCGGTGGGCGGCGCGCTCTCGGTCGGAATCGCGTTCTCGACGGGCGGCGCGGCCACGGTCGGCGTCGCGGCCTCGGCGGGCGGCGCCGGGTGAGGGGCGCAGCGAGCGCCCCGCTGCTCGCGCTCGGCGCGAATCTGGGCGGCGAGCTCGGCGATCGGGGTGCGCTCGAGCTCGGGGTCGAGGCCGACGCCGAGGCTGGATTCCAGCAGCGAGCGCAGCGTGCGCACCTCGCGGCGGGTCGCGCGGCGAGGGCGCCTGGCGCCCGTGTACTCGTCCCAGGCGCGCGCGAAGCTGGCGACGTTGGTGCGCCCGCCGTTTCGGTGGGCGGCGAGCATCGGGCAGATCCCGCCCGAGCCGGGATCGACGTAGGCGCCGACGACGATCCGGTTCGAGTCGATCCCGCGCAGCATCGCCGCGCGGGTGCGACGCGGCAGGCGAACGACCGCGGCGCGAAGTCGGCGGGCTGGATCGCGGGCGCGACGGCGCATCGCGCAGAATGGTGCGCGACGTGAAGCGCCCGGTCAAACCGCGCCGCGCGGCGGGACGGATCTTGCAGGCCGCTGAGGTGCGGACTCATCGTCCAGCCGGCGCCCGCGGGCGCCCGAACGGGCGGCGCGGGCGCGCGGGTGGGCGTTGAGCGGCCTCAGGCTCATCGTCGCGGCCTTCGGCGACGCGGGGCACGCCTTCCCGGCGATCGGGTTGGCCCGAGCCCTCTCGCGGCGCGGCCACGAGGTGGTCGTCGAGACCTGGGAGCGCTGGCGCGAACCCGTCGAGGCCGAGGGGATCGAGTTCGCGGCGGCCGAGGAGTACGTGACGTTTCCCCCGCCCGTTCCCGGCTCGCAGGACGGGGCTTCAGTGGCCGACGCGGCGCTGGCGCTGGTCCCGTACCTGGAGGAGCGGCGCTTCGACGTGGTCGTCAGCGACATCCTCACCCTCGCGCCGGCGCTGGCCGCCGAGCGTGCCGGCCTGCGCCGGGCGACGCTGATCCCGCACGTCTATCCCGTCCACGAGCCCGGGATGCCGTTCTTCGCCTTCGGCGCGATGCCGCCGCGCACGCCGATCGGCCGCGGGCTGTGGCGGGCCGCGTTGCCGGTGCTGGTCGGCGGCCTGCGGCGCGGGCGCACGGAGATGAACGAGTCGCGGGCGGCGGTCGGGCTGCCGCCGATCGATCGCTTGCACGGCGGGATCAGTCAGGAGCTGGCGCTGGTCGCGACCTTCCCACAGCTCGAGTACCCGCGCCGCTGGCCGCACGGCGTCCGGGTCACCGGGCCAATCGGCTTCGAGCTGCCCGACCCGGACGTCGAGCTACCCGCGGGGGACGGGCCGCTGGTCGTGGTGGCGCCGTCGACCGCCCAGGATCCCGACTGCCGGCTGATCCGGGTCGCGTTCGAGGCGCTCGCCGACGAGCCGGTGCGGGTGCTGGCGACCACCAACCGTCATCGCCCGGACCCCCCGCTGCCAGCGCCGCCGGCCAACGCGGTGCTCGTCGACTGGCTCAGCTACTCACAGGCGATGGCGGCGGCCGACCTGGTCATCTGCCACGGCGGGCATGGGACCGTCGCGCGGGCGCTGGGCGCGGGAGCCCCCGCCCTCTGCTGTCCGGCGGTCGGCGACATGGCCGAGAACGGCGCGCGAGTCGCCTGGGCGGGCGCTGGGCAGATGCTGCCCTGGCGGCTCCTAGGAGCGAGGCCGCTGCGCGCGTCGGTGCGGCGGATCCTAGGCGACGCCTCGTTCCGCGCCCGGGCGGGTGAGATCGCGGCCTGGGCACGCAGCTCTGACGGGGCGGGGCGAGCAGCGGTGCTGGTGGAGGAACTGGCTACCTCAGCCTCACGTGCCCTCGGGCGCGATTGAAGGTATCGCCGGCCTTGGCGATGACCACGCGGCGGCCGTGGCCCCGGATGCGCAGGACGGCACGACCGCGGTGGTTGGTTTTCACGCTCTGCCTGCCGATCCTGACGACCGCCCGTTGGACTGGCCGCTTGTCGCCGTAGACGTTGGCCTTGACCCGGACGACGACGCGATCCCTGCCCGAACCGGGCTTCGACCGGGACGCGATCGCGAGGTCGCTCTTGTGCGGCAGATCGCCGTAGCACCGACCGAGCTCGGGCAGCGGCGGAGCCGTCTTGCCGTCGTAGGCGGCGGTGAAGGTCCCGGACTTGGCGGGCAGCGGCTCGGCGCCGTTGTTGACCACCAGGGCGGCGTCGAGCGATCCGGTGTGCTTTCCGCTGACCCTGAGGTCGGCGTTGATCGTCCAGTACGAGCCACTGCTGGCGCTGGTCACCAGGTAGGTGCCGTCGACGAAGGTCTTCCCGTCGCGCGAGTACTGATGAAAGCTCGCCGACCACGATCCGCTGCTCAGGTTGCCGCTGTAGGCGATCTCGGCCGTGCCACCGCCGTGTCCGGTGACGGTCACCGAGGCGCCCGAGCCGGTCGTGCCCGCGTACTCGTTGGGGGGCGGTGCCCAGGAGCCGACCTCCGAGCTGACGATCCTCTCGGCCTTGCCGGGCTTGCGGTCGATGCGCGCGATCAGGATCCGGTTCGGCGTCAGCCCCTTCTGCTCGACGTGCTCGGAGAGCCCACCCGGCGGCTGGGTGCGCAGCCGCTCCTGGAGCAGGACCTTGCGGCTGTCGAGGCTCCAGAACTGCTGGCCCGAGAGGTTGTTGCCGGGGGTCAGGTTGCTGGATGCCGGGTACACGTTCAGGGGCTGGCCGATCAGCCTGCCGCGTGCGTCTCCGGAGCTGCTCAGCAGCCAGGGCGAGAGGTCGCATTGGAAGCCCTGCCAGGTCGACACGTAGTGAGCCGCCAGGGCCGCGAACATCGGCATCTCGACGAACGGCTCGAGCTTCGGAATCCACGAAAGCGCGTCGAGGCGGTGGCGGGTGCGCCACGAGTACAGGGCGTAGAGGTCGCCATCGGGCGAGGTCGCGCCATCCTCGTCCCAGTCGTGGTTGGCCGTCAGGCGCTTGACCGCCCCGCTCTTCAGGTCGATCTTGAGCGCATCCACGTTGAAGTGCGGCCCACCGACGACGATCGCGGCGGCGCCGCCATCGGTGAAGCTTTTGAGCTCATAGAGCTGGTTGTTGTTCGCCCACCCGGTCGGGTCGGTGTCGGTGAGCGAGCGCGGACCGGGCGGGTTGATCGCCTTCTGGTCGGCGACCACATAGCGGTCCGCCTCGCGCTCGAGCCTGCCGACGACCATCACCATGCCGTCGAGGCGGAGGTCCGTCCAGCCGAGATGCTCTCCGTCGGGCGCCAGATGCCAGGTCCGGCGCTGGACGATCAGGGGCGCTCCGGGCTTGTCGGCCGACATGTCGACGGGTAGGTAGGAGTGCGTGGCGCAGTCGTAGATCGAGGGCGCGCACTCGAGCACGAAGGCGTCGGCATCGGGACCGGAGTCGATGCCGCCGAGGCTCCCGAGCTCATGGCTGACGAAGAGGCGGCGGTTGCCCGGGAACGCGTAGGTGAAGCCGCCGTGGATGTCCGGTCGATCCGCGAATCCGCAGGTGATGCAGGCTGGGTTCTTGCCATTCTTCCCGACGACCCACGTGGTGCCTTCGAGCTGATTCTGGAAGATGATGTGGGAGCCGTCCGGGGTCCAGGTCGGCAGCCACGGTTGGACATCCGCCGGCACCTCGAGCCTCTGCTTGTCGATCGGGTAGAAGGGCTGCTCAGCGTGGGTGGATGCGGCGGCGGTCGACGTCAAGCCCAGGGCGAGCGCCGATCCGACCAGTGCCGCCAGAAGCTTGCCCGTCCTCGATCCGATCACGTCGCGCCTCCCATTCGATCGCCTTTCGCCCCGCTCTTGCGCACACGTACGGATACGCAACACGACTCGTGCTGCACCGTATCAAAGATTCTTCTCATCACGAGATGAGTTGGCAGATCGCAGCGGACCGGGTACGTTTGCGTCGTGAGCGAAGTCCCCCCAACGACCTCGCGCGCCTATCGGGAGCTGCGTCGCGAGGAGGACGGCCTCGGCGAGGTGCGCGTCGTGCCGGCCGAGGCGTTTCGGGCCGCCCTGAGGACGTTCATCAAGGAGCCGCGGCTGGACATGGGCGAGCTCGCCGCCGAGCTCGGGATATCCAAGGCGACGCTCTACCGGTGGACCGGGTCGCGCGAGCAGCTGCTCAGCGAGGTCCTCAACCACCTGGGTGAGCAGGCGGTTTCGATCGGCCTCGAGGCCAGCGACGGGCTGAAGGGCCCCGCGCGGGTCGAGGCCTTCTGCCGCGCGTTCGTCGGGGCGATCGTCAACTTCGAGCCACTGCGTCGCTTCGTTCGCAAGGAGACTCCGCTCGCGTTCCGGATCCTGACCACCCGCGGCGGCCTCGTGCAGACGACGGTGGCCCGCCGGATCGCCGAGGTGCTCGAGCAGGAGTCAGCCGCCGGGTCGCTGACGCTGCGCGCGCCATCCCCAGACCTCGCCTACGCGATGACCAGGATCATCGAGGGCTTCATCTACAACGACGCGATGGCCGACATGGACACCGACGTCGAGACGGCGGTGCGGATCGTCTGCTTGCTGGTCGACTGAGGGCGAGCGGCGACGGCCGATCGAGGCCCGGGCGCGCGGCTGATGGAGACCCTGGCCGATGCGATCCCTGGCCGTGACTCCTACAATCCGTTCCGTCGCGGCCGCATTGAGTGACAGGCCGGCAGCACGATCTCCCGTCATCTAACGGCAAGATGCTTGACTGTTAATCAAGTCATGGCGGTTCGAATCCGCCCGGGAGAGCTTTCCACAGTTCTGTATCGGTTCTAGAGTTGCGAGAAGCCCCCTTCCACCTCGGCGTGGCAGTTTGCGCAGAGCAGCGCGCACTTCGCAGCCTCCGCCCGCAGCTCCTTAATCGACCTCGTCACACCGCGCAACGACAGCGCGAACGACTTCTTCGACGGATCGAGGTGATGGAACTGGAGCGCCGCCTGGCAGCGCTTGTAGCCGCAGAGCCGACACTCCCCGCCGGCCTCGGCGACGAGCTTTGCCTTTGTCCTACGGCGCCACTCGGCGACGCGCTCCATGCGGCAAGCCCTGCATCGGGAACGCCCGCTGTTCTCGAGCACGAACACGGTCCACCCATGGATCCCGCAATCGAGGAACAGGGTGCGCCGACCTTCCTCCAGGGCGCGTTCGATCGCGGTTCGACGGACCGAATGCGGTCGGGGCAGCTCGTAGCGCTCGATCCAATAACGGACGGTGCGCATGCTGACGTCAAATGACTCGGCGATGACAGCCAGCGTTTCGCCGGCCCTCACCAGCGTCTCGAGCTCGTCCCGCGGCAGTCCCCCCTTGGCGGCGTGCTTCGCGTGCCCGTTGGCGACCAGGCCATGCTTCTTCAACCAGTAGGCGACGGTCGAGGGATCGCGACCGACGATCGCCCCGATCTGCTCTAGCGAGAGCCCGTCTCCAAGCCATCCCCTGAGCTGATCACGATCCATGGCCCAATTCTCCCGCCAGCGTCGGACGGAAAAAGCGAACGTGTGTTCTGGTCAGGACGAAGTCCGCGCGATCCGCTCGGTGAGCTCGGCGCGGTGGCGCTGGAGCTCTACCGGCGGGGCGCCGCCCTCCGCCCGGGCGGCGGAGATCCGGTCGTCGTCGCGGCCGAGCTCGAGCCAGAGGAAGTTGAGCTCCATCGCCTCGGCGCCGGCAGGCTCGCGCTCGGAGCGCATCACCACCTGGGTCACGTAGGCGACCAGCGCCGCGTCCTCGCGCGGCAGGCCCTGCATCGGGTCGTCCAGATGGTTGCGCAGCCAGGCGCGCGCGCGGGCCGCGGTCGGCGAGTGGAAGTGCTCGTCGGTGAGCCGATCGAGGAAGTCACGACCGTCGGTCGGCGAGCCGACGCACATCGCGAGCAGCGCCAGCTCGCGGCCCTCGCGGGCGCTCAGCGGCGGTGGCGCCTCGCCGTCGCCCGGCGCCCCCGCCGCGCCCTCGCCCTCGCCCTCCTCAGGTGCCCCCGGCTCGGAGTCGGCCGGCCGCGGCGCGCCGCGCCGCGTTCCCCCCCGCCCCGCGCCCGCGACCCGGCGCGAGACCAGCCCGGGGTCCGCGTCGAGGCGGTCCGCGACCTCGCGCAGGAGCTCCTCGCGGCTGATCGAGTCGGGCATCGCGGCGATCACCTCGACCACCTCGTCGAGCGCCCGGTCGCGCCCCGCCGGCGAGGCGAGGTCGGCGTCGTCGAGCAGGGTCCGGGCGTGGAACACCGACAGCTCCTCGGCCGCCTCGATCGCCTCCCGAAACCCGGTCGCGGCCCCGCCGTCGCCGCCGGCGAGCAGATCGGCCGGGTCCTTGCCGGCCGGCATCCGCGCCACTCGCAGACGCAGCCGCTTGCCGCCCGCCACGCCCTGGGCGCGCAGCATCGCCTCGCGCCCCGCGCGATCGGCGTCGAGGGCCAGCACGGCCTCCTCGGCGTAGCCCGAGAGCAGCTTGACCTGCTCGGGCGTGATCGCCGTCCCCATCACCGCCACCGCGTCGCGGATTCCGGCCTGATGGCAGGCGATCACGTCCGTGTAGCCCTCGACCACCAGCGCGCGGCCGTTGCGGGCGATCGCCGCGCGCGCACGGTCGATCCCGTACAGCGTCGCCCGCTTGCGATACAGCTCGCCCTCAGGGGAGTTGACGTACTTCGGCTTCTGATCGGGGCGCAGCGCCCGCGCCCCGAAGCCCTGCACGCGGCCGCGCGCGTCGCGGATCGGAAACACGATCCGCGAGCGGAAGCGGTCGTAGTGGCCCGTGCCCTTCTGGCTGCGGAGCACCAGCCCGGCGGCCTCGATCTCGGCCACCGAGTAGCCCGCCCCCTGGCCGCGGAGCAGGATCGTGTCCCACGGCCCCGGGGCGCAGCCGACCCCGAACTCCGCCAGCGCGTCGGCGCTCAACCCGCGGTCCGCCAGGTACTTGCGCGCTTTCGTCGCCTGCGGCGCGTCGCGCAGGAAGCCGGCGTAGAAGGCCGCCGTCCGCTCGAGCAGCTCGGCGAGCCGCGCGCGCTTGCGGCGCGCCTCCTCGGCGCGCGGGTCCTCCTGGTCGCGCTCGAGCTCGACGCCGTAGCGGTCGGCGAGCGCCTCGACCGCGTCGGGGAACGAGAGCCCCTCCTTCTCCTCGACGAACTTGATCACGTCGCCCCCCACCCCGCAGCCGAAGCAGTGGTAGAGCTTCTCCTGGGGGTCGACCGAGAACGAGGGCGTGCGCTCGTCGTGAAACGGGCACAGCCCGGTGAACCGCGCGCCGGCGCGCCGCAGGTCCGTGTAGGCCGAGATCACCTCGACCACGTCGCTCGCCCCCTTGACCCGCTCGACGCTGTCGCCCGTGAACCGACTCACAGGCGCGACTCCTCGGGCAGCGACAGGCGCCTGAAGGTCGCGATCGCGAACCGGTCGGTCATCCCGGCGATGTAGTCGACGACCTCCTGCAGCCGTGCGGAGTCCTCCGCGCCGTCGCCGACCAGCTCGGGGTCGTCGAGGTAATGGTCGAAGAGCCCGCTCAGCGTGCGGCGCACCCGTTCGTGCTCGCCGCGCGCCTCGGGGCCCAGGTAGACGCGGTCGAACATGAACTTGCGCAGGCGCAGCATCGCGCCGCCCACGTCGTCGGACTGCGCGATGTCGCCGCGCTCGCGCGAGGTGGCGACGATGTCGCGCGCCAGGGTGTCGATCCGCGCCGAGCCGGTCGGGCCGAGCAGCTCGATCTCGGTCGCCGGCAGGTCCGCCTCGGCGAGGATCCCCGCGCGCACGGCGTCGTCGATGTCGTGGTTGATGTAGGCGACCCGGTCGACCAGGCGCACGATCCGCCCCTCGAGCGTCGCCGGGCGCTGGGGCCCGGTGTGGTTGAGGATCCCGTCGCGGACGGGCTCGGTGAGGTTGAGGCCGCGACCCTCGCGCTCGAGCACCTCGACCACCCGCAGCGAGTGGCGGTTGTGCTTGAAGCCCTCGGCGCCGCGCTCGCGCAGCGCCTCGTCGAGCGCCTCCTCTCCGATGTGGCCGAAGGGCGGATGGCCGAGGTCGTGGCCGAGGCCGACCGCCTCGGTCAGGTCCTCGTTCAGGGCCAGCGCCCGGGCGACCGTGCGGGCGATGCAGCAGGTCTCGAGCGTGTGGGTGAGCCGGGTTCGGTAGTGATCGCCCTCGGGGGCGATGAAGACCTGCGTCTTGTGCTTCAGGCGGCGAAACGCCTTCGAGTGCACGATCCGGTCGCGGTCGCGCTGAAACGGCGTCCGCAGCGCGCTGTCGGGCTCGGGCTCGCGGCGCCGCGCCGGATACGAGGGCGTCGCCGCCTCCCACAGGAACCCCGCCTCCCAGCGTTCGACCCGGTCTCGAAACCCATCGGCTCCCTGTTCGCTTGCTCCACTCAATCTGCCTTGCTGAGCATACGGGCGGACGAATCACTCCCCCGCTTGGCGTCGGAGGCGCGCAGGACGAGATAGGAGAGCCAGATCGCGACCAGGAAGATCGGTAGGCCCATCGCCGTCTTGGCGATCCCCAGCGCGAGCACCGCGCCGGCGAGGTAGAGCGGCAGCTGCACCGCGAGGCGAATCGCGAACACCCCGACCCAGATCCAGCTCGCCCGCGTGTAGGCGCGCACGCGCTCGGGATCCTTGCGCCAGCTCGTCCCCTCGCCGGTGATCGGGCCGAGGATCACCCCGAGCAGGGGCCAGCGGATCAGGATCGAGACCAGGTAGGCGAGCGCGTAGGCGATGTTGAGCAGCAGCCCCGGGAGGAAGAAGTCCTCCGCCCTGCCGGTGCGATCGGCGATGAACGCCGCGATCGCGACCCCGGCGAAGCCGGCGAGCGCGAACTGCAACGACTCGCGCCGGATCAGGCGCACCGCTGCGACCAGGGCCCCGACCCCGACCGCCACGAGCGCGGCGAGGCCGACGTCGTTGCCGCCCACGGTGTAGACGATCACGAAGGCGAGCGACGGGATGCTCGAGTCGGCGATGCCCTGGGGCCCGCCGAGCGCGCTGAGCAGGTCGGGCGTCCTCTGTGGCTGGGGTTCGATCACGCGATGTTCGCTGATCGCGGGGCGCCCTCGCCGCGAGCCGGCGGCGACGCCCGCTCAGGCGGCGGCGCGCAACTGCACGTGCGCGTGGTGCTCGAGCGTGTCGGAGATCGCTCGCTCGGCCTGGCGCAGCGCGCGGCCGTCCGCGCTCGGCGCCTGCGCCAGCGGCCGCCCGAGCGCCTCGACCAGGAACCGATGTGCGTCGCCCGAGAGCGGAAAGCCCCCCTGCTCGCAGGCCGAGCAGACGACGCCGCCGGCGGCGCCCGAGAAGCCGGCCAGGCCGTCGCCCTCGCCGCAGCGCGCGCACGAGGCGAGCTCGGGCGCGAAGCCCGCCGAGAGCGCCAGCTTGAGCCGGAAGGCGAGCGCGGTCGCGAGCCCGGTGGCGCCGTCGCCGCTCCCGTCGCCGCCGGTCGACTCCGCGCCGTCGAGGATCGCCAGGTAACGGCAGAGCAGGTTGTAGGCGGCGGGATTGGCCTGCTCTGAGTCGAGCAGGCGCAGCACCGCGTCGCAGGCGCGCGCCGCGGCGCCCAGCGCGGCCCCGTCGCCGCGCAGGTTTGCGTGCGCGGCGACGGTGTGAGCGGAGGTCACCGTCGCCAGGTCACCGCGCCCCTGATAGAGGACGAGGTCGAGCCGAAAGAACGGCTCCAGGCGCCCGCCGAAGCGCGAGCGCGGCCGTCGCACGCCCTTGGCGATCGCGCCGATTCGCCCCCGCGTCGCGCTGTAGAGGTGCAGCACCCGATCGGCCTCGCCGTAGCGGATGCCGCGCAGCACGATCGCCTCGGTCTTGAACTGCCCCGGCACAGCCGACTGAGGATGACCGGAGGTGCGGACGGCTCAGGACGGCTCAGGACGGCTCAGGACGGCCCGGCGGCGTTGCGGATCGCGGCGGCGGTGACGGTCGCTGCGATCGTCCCGATCGCGAGGGCGCCGAAGCGGTCCGCTCGGGCGGGCTCGCCCGCAGCGACGCAGAACGCGACGTCCCCGTCGACGTCCGAGTAAACCGGGTCGACCGCGCGCGCCACCCCGGCGCTCGCCATCCGCGCGACCCGCGAGCAGGCCGCCTTGTCGAGCGCCGCGTCGGTGAGCACGCAGACCAGCGTCGTGTTGCGCGTCTCGACCCCCGACCAGTCGGGCGGCGCTTTCATCGCGGCGATCGCCGCCGCCGTGGGCTCGACCTCCTCCCCCTCCCCGCGCACCCCCGCGAGCACCCGGCCGTCCGAGCCGATCACGTCGCCGAATGCGTTCACCACGGCGAGCGCCGCGACCGTCTCGCCGGCGCCCGAGCGCGCCGCCGCGTAGCCGATCCCGGTTCGAGTCGCCCGCTCGGGGCCGGCGATCTTGCCGACCGTCGCGCCGGTGCCGGCGCCGACCGCCCCGCGCCGCGGGACCCCCGGGCGCGCCGCCTCGCAGGCGGCGTGTCCGGCCTCGGCGTCGGGTCGCGCCGCCGCGTCGCCGACCGCCAGGTCGTAGATCACCGCGGTGGGGACGATCGGCACCAACCCGGCGGGGGTCGCGTAGCCGCGCCCGGCGCGCTCGAGCCAGCGCATCGCGCCGTCGGCGACCCCGAGGCCGTAGGCGCTGCCGCCGCTGAGCATCACCGCCGTCACCTCCTCGGTGCCGGCGAGCGCGCCGATCACGTCGGTCTCCCGGGTGCCCGGCCCGCCACCGCGGACGTCGACCCCGCCGCGTGCGCCGGCCGGCGCGAGCAGCGCCGTGCAGCCGGTGACCCCCTCGGCGTCGGTCCAGTGGCCGATCGCAAAGCCCTCGGGGGGCGGGATCGGCTCGCTCACCGCGTCGGGCTCGTTCACCGCGTCGGGCTCGCTCACCACCCTCCCTTCTCGCTCATCGGCGGGCCACCCGCCGTCGTCGTCGCCGCGGCCGCGCCCGCAACCGCCGCTGACAGCCGGGACAGAAGTAGGTCGACCGCCCCGAGACGACCACCCGGCGGATCGTCTCCCCGCAGCGAGCGCAGTGCTCGCCCTCGCGCGTATGAACGAGGAACTCGTCCTGCATCCCGCCGCGCTGCCCGCGCAGGTCGCGGTAGTCGTCGATCGAGGAGCCGCGCATCTCGAGGGCCAGCTCGAGCGTGGCGACGATCCCGTCGACGAGGTCCTCGCAGTGCTCGAGCTTCATCGACCCGGCCTGGGTGAGCGGGTGCAGCCGGGCGCGAAAGAGCGCCTCGTCGGCGTAGATGTTGCCGATCCCCGCGATCCGCGCCTGGTCGAGCAGAAACGACTTCAGCGGGGCTCGCCGGCCGGCCGCGATCGCGCACAGGCCGTCGGGCGTCAGCTCGCCGGAGAGCGGCTCGACCCCGAGCCGCGTGGAGAGGTAGTCGTCGATCTCGTCGGCGGCGAGGACCACCCCGTGCCCGAAGCGCCGCGCGTCGGTGAACCAGAGCTCCGATCCGTCGTCGAGGACGAGGCGGGCCCGCAGGTGGCGAGCCTCGGGGTGCGACTCGTAGAGGCGCGGCGCCCCGAGGCGCTCGCTCTCCATCAGGTCGGCGACCAGGCTCGAGCCCGGCGGGCGGAGCAGCAGGTTGCCGGTCATCCGCAGGTGCATGGCCAGCGTGGCGCCGTCGTCGAGCCGGACGAGCAGGTACTTGCCGCGCCGATCGACGGCCTCGATGCGCCGCCCGGCCAGCGCCTCCTCGGTCGCGGCCGGCGGCTCGGGCCGCGTCCAGCGCTCGTCGAGCACCTCGACCCGGGCGATCACCCGCCCGCGCACCTCGGGCTCGAGCTGGCGGCGGATCGTCTCGACCTCGGGGAGCTCGGGCACGCCCGGGATCATGCCGAAGCGTCGATTTGGTGCACGGCCCGGGACGGGCTAGGGTCGATCCGCAAGCGAAGAAGGGGGCCGGGATGGCCGACGCCGGACTATTCATCGGATGGGGACAGGTGGTGCGCGGCCGCGAGCAGCGCGCCGTCGAGGTCTTCAACGAGAGCGTCGAGTACTGGGGCGCCCTGCAGGCCGACGGCAAGATCGAGGACTTCGAGGTCGTCCTGCTGACCCCGCACGGGGGTGACCTCGCGGGCTTCGCGCTGCTGCGCGGCAGCGCCGAGCAGATGGGCGCCCTGCGCGCCGACGAGGAGTTCGAGCGGCGCGTCACCCGCGCCGACCTGATCGTCGAGAACCAGGGCGTCGTCGACGCGGCTCTCGGCGAGGGCATCGGCCGCGGGATGGGGATCTACCAGAGCGAGATCGGCGAGCTCGGGTAGCGCGCGCCCTACGCCGTCGCCCGCGGGTGGGCGGCGAAGTAGACCTCCTTGATCCGCTCGCGCGAGAGGTGGGTGTAGAGCTGCGTCGTGGCGACGTCGGCGTGGCCGAGCATCTCCTGGACCGAGCGCAGGTCACAGCCGCCCGAGAGCAGGTGGGTGGCGAAGGTGTGGCGCAGGGTGTGCGGGCTCATCTTGCCCGCCAGCCCCGCGGCCTTGGCGTGGCGCTGGATGATCTTGTAGAGGCCCTGGCGAGTGAGCGCCCGCCCGCGGAAGTTGACGAACAGGCTCCGTTCGGGGTCCGAGCCGACGAGCTCCGGCCGGCCCGTCCGCAGGTACCGCGCGACCGCGTTCGCCGCGGCGCTCCCGAGCGGCACGATCCGCTCCTTCGAGCCCTTGCCGTTGGGGCGCACGAACCCGCGCCGCAGGTCGACCTCGCCCGCCTCGAGCCCGATCGCCTCCGAGGCGCGCAGGCCGCAGCCGTACATGACCTCGAGCAGGGCGCGGTCGCGAAGCTCGATCGGCTCGGAGCCGCGCGCGCTCTCGAGCAGCTTCGTCACCTCCCCGTGGCTGAGCACCTGCGGCAGCTTGCGGCTCTTGCTCGGCGGGCTCAGGGTCGCGGTCGGGTCGTCGCCGATCAACTCCTCGCGGCGCAGGTGGCGATAGAACGAGCGCAGGCAGGCCGTCTTGCGGCTGATCGTCGCCGGCGAGCAGGCCGGGCGGCCGCCGTCTCCCTCCGCGTCGGGCTCGACGCCGACCGCCAGGTCGGCGAGGAAGTCGGCGACGTCTGCGCGCTCGACCTCGAGCGCGTCGCGCCCGCGTCGCGCCAGGAAGGCGCCGAACTGCAGGAGATCGGTCCGGTAGGCGTCGAGCGTGTTGCGCGCCAGCCCGCGCTCGAACTCCAGGTAAGCGAGGAAGTCGAGCACCAGCGCCTCGAAGCGAGCATCGGTGCGCGCCTCGTCGGGCTTCGGGACCGCGATTGCCATGGGCGCAGCTTCCGCGACGGCGCGCCGCCCCCTGCCGGTGCAAGCGCGCTACCGCAGCGACTCGCGCAGGAGCAGCAGACCGACGAGCGACTTCGAGTCCTCGCACGCGGCGATCGCGCCGTCGAGGTCGGCCAGCGGCCAGGGCACGATCTCGATCCGCTCCTCGGGGTCGGGGTCGTGCTCGGCGTCCTCGAGTCCGCGGGCCAGGAACACGGTCATCCGCTCCTCGGTCAGCCCCGGGGAGACGTAGAAGCCCTTCAGCTCGTTCCACTCGCGCGCCGACTTGCCGATCTCCTCCGCCAGCTCGCGTTGCGCGCAGGCAAGCGGCGTCTCGCCCTCGACGTCGAGCTTGCCGGCGGGCAGCTCGAGCAGGTCCGGCTCCGCGACCGGCTCGCGGGGCTGGCGCACGAGCCAGACCGACTCGTCGTCGACCGGCACGATGGTCACCGCTCCGGGGTGGGTGACCACCTGGCGTTCGGCGGTCGAGCCGTCGGGGTAGCGGAAGCGGTCGATGCGCACCCCCGCGATCGGCCCCTCGTAGACGACCCTCGAATCGATGCGCCGCATCCCACCTCCCGTTTCGCGATCGGCGTCGTTCATGCGACCGCCCCGGCGAGCGCCCGCCCGGCGGCGAGCGGCGCGGCGAAGAAGAGCGGGTCATCGGCGATCGAGCGGCGCATGGTCGTCGCCGGCAGGCCGGTGGCGGCGTAGCCGTCGAGGTCGATCGACTCGACGGCGAGATCGTGGCGCCCGGTGCAGATCTCGATCAGCGAGTCGAGCGCCGCCCGGGCCGAGCCGCCCTCGGGCGCGTCGGCGGCGAGCATCGGCCACCCCTCGAGCTCGGCCTCCGGGACCGGCACGCGCACGGGCGCGAGGAGCATCTCGAGCACCGCCGCGGTGTGATGGCTGAGGCCGCGGTGGCGCGGGCGCTCGTCGGAGCTCGAGAGGCGCGGCGAGACCAGCGTCGGCAACCGCAGGGCGAGCGCCGCGTGCGCGCCCTCGAGCGCCGCCATCCCGCCGTGGCCGAGGCGCGTTGCCGAGCCGAGGATCCCGGGCCCGGGCCCGACCACGACCGCGTCCCAGGCGAGCGCCCGCCCGGCGGCGTCGATCCCGCCCGGCAGGCTGATCGCCTCGCGCTCGGCGCCGTAGGCGGCGCCGGCGCTCAGATGCCCGCAGAGCAGCTCCCGGCGCCGCAGCTCGACCACGTCGCCCGACAGCGACCCGGGCAGCGCCCCGCCCGAGCCCTGGCAGAAGCCCACCCGCAGCCCGGGCCGCGCCTGCGACGCCGCCCAGACCGCCGGGGCGAGGTGGCCGTGCAGCGGGATGACCAGCACCGGGGTCGGCGGGCCCGGCCGCACCGGCCCGGTCGCCTCCTGGTCGCCGGTCGCCGCGCCCGGCTCGTCACCGCTCGCGCCCTCCTGGTCTCCGCTCACCGTGTCCTCCTCGACCGGCTGGACCGGGTGCTGCAACGAGGAGTAGTTGAGCTTCATCACGTGCGCGCGCTCGGCGCCCGGGCCGGCCAGCCCGCGGGTCAGGTTTGCGTGCACGACGTCGAAGCCGCCGGAACCGAGGCCGAGGTCGGCGGCCTCGACGTTGACGATCACCTCGTCGCCCGCCTCGACCGGGCCGATCAGCGCCGCGTCGGCCCAGGCCGCCCGCCGCTCGCCGCCGACCTCGACCTGAAGCGGCTCGGCCGCGACGACCGTCCCTCGCCGCAACTTCAGCACGGCGGTGGCCCGGTCGGGGTGAGTTGTCGCCGCATGCCGACGACAACTCGCCCGGTGCGCCCCACGGCGCGCGCCCGCCGCCCGACGAACGCGGTCACCCGTCTGCCTCCGCGGCGGCGAGCTCGGCGATCGCCTCGCAGACGGCGAGCATCTCCCCCAGGCGCGCGGCGGCCACGCTCTCGGCCGGCGTGTGGTTGGCCTCGGTCCCGTTGGCGAGCAGCACGCACTCGAACCCCCCCGCGACGAGCGCGTTCGCGTCGCTGCCGCCCCCGGTCGCCACGTCGCGCGGCTCGAAGCCGCAGCGCTCGAGCGCCGAGCGCGCCAGGCGCAGCGGCGCGGCGCCCGGGGCGTGGCGGTAGCCGCGAAACTCCTCGGTCACCTCGACGTCGAGGTCGCAGCCGTGCTCGCTCGCCGCCCAGGTGCAGGCGTCGAGCATCGCCGCCATCGTCTCGCTGACGCGGGCCTCGTCGAGGGAGCGGGCCTCGCCCTCGATCCGGCAGGCTCCCGCGACGACATTGGCCGCGGTGCCGCCGGAGATCAGCCCGACGTTGGCGGTCGTCTCGGGGTCGAGACGGCCGAGTTTCATCGACGCGATCGCCGCCGCGGCGGCCGCGATCGCCGAGTGCCCGTCCTCGGGGCGGAGCCCGGCGTGCGCCTCGAGGCCCTCGAACTCGGCGACCAGCCGCTGGTGGGTGGGCGCGGCCGTGATCAGCTCGCCGATCGGCGTCGCGTGGTCGAGCGCGTAGCCGTAGGGCGCCCGCAGGGAGCTCAGGTCGAGCTCCTTCGCCCCGCGCAGCCCCTCCTCCTCGGCGACGGTGAAGACGAGCTCGAGGCCGACCGGCGGCGGCCGGGTGACCGCCCGCGCCGCGAGCTCGATCAAAACCGCGACGGCCGCCTTGTCGTCGGCGCCGAGGATCGTCTCACCGCGACTGCGAAAGACGCCGTCGGCGAGCTCGACCTCGATCGGGCCGCCCTCGGGGACCGTGTCGAGGTGTGCGCAGAGCATCACCCACCCGTCCCCCACACCGGGGATGCGCGCGATCAGGTTCCCCGCCCCGGCGCGCGCCGGCCCGCCGGCGCCGTCCTCGTGGGCCTCGACGCCCAGGTCGCGCAGCTCGGCGAGCACCGCGTCGGCGATCGCCCGCTCGGAGCCGGTCGGGCTCGGGATCTCACACAACCGCGCAAAGCGGTCGCGCAGGCGCTCGTCGCTCACCCGCGGGAGGCTATCCGCGGCCGATGCGGCGAGCGCTTTCGGCCCTTGACCGCCACCCCGCCACGGGGCTAGTGTCGTGCGCATAGTCACCAGGCTCCCTCGCCTTCCTGCCCTGGGGGGCATCCAGGTCGCCCTGATCGGAGCGTTGCTGGCCCTCGCGGCCGTCGGCTGGGCGGTGACCGGCGACCGGATGCGACAGATGGATGCCGGCCCGGGAACCGACCTCGGAGGCGCCGGCTGGTTCGTCGGTGTCTGGGTGGTGATGATGGCCGCGATGATGTTCCCGTCGATCGCGCCGATGGTGGTCATGCACGCCAGGATCCAGGCGAGCGAGCGCGATGGCGGCAAGTCGGCGCGGGCCGGGGCCACCGCGCTCTTCGTCGCCGGCTACCTGATCGCCTGGACCGCGGCGGGGCTGGCGGCATTCGCGATCTTCGAGGCGGCGCGATCGCTCGACGTCGGCTGGCTCGGCTGGGATCGAGGTGGGCGCTACGTCGCCGCCGGGGTGCTGCTCGCGGCGGCGATCTACCAGCTCACCCCGCTCAAGGACGCCTGCCTGCGCAAGTGCCGCAACCCGTTGGTGTTCCTGCTCACGGCCTGGCGGCCGGGCCGGTCCGGAGCGGTGCGGATGGGGGTCGAGCACGGGGCCTGGTGCGTGGGCTGCTGCTGGGCGCTGATGGCGGCATTGTTCGCGCTCGGAGTGATGAGCATCGGTTGGATGGCGCTGGTCGCCGCCTTCATCGCGGCCGAGAAGCTGCTGCCGTGGAGGTTGGCCGCCAACCGCGGCATCGCCCTGGCCCTGATCGTGCTCGCGATCGGCGTCGCCGCGGCGCCCGCCGACGTGCCCGGCCTCACCCTTCCCGGCTCCCCCGAGGCCGCCGGGGCGATGGACGCGATGGAGATGCCCGAGCCCGCGACCGCGCCGCCCGGCGCGGCCGAAGATCGGTCGATGGACGGCCCGGCGATGGACGCCGGGGAGATGGACGCCGAGGCGATGCCCTAGCCGGGCCGGGACGTCAGCCCGCGTTCGACCAATCGAACGGTATGTGCTTGCTCGACCGGCCCGACCGATCCCAGGTCCGGCCGAAGGCGTTGGCCCTGTCGGTCGAGGCGATCCCGTACGTGGCCGGTCCCTGGCCCGGCCCGACCTCGCTACCCGGCGGGTTGTGCACCGCGAGGCGCTCGCCCGGGGTGCTGGTCGGACCGGTGAGCAGCGCGGTGCTCCCCTCCGCCTTGCCGGGCACGCTGAGGTGCCAGGAGCCGAGATCGTCGTCGATCTCGAGCTCGATCGGGGCGAACTCCAGGCCGAGCATGTTGCCGACGACGTTCTCGGCGAACATCTGCGGCCAGCCGCCGACCTCGCCGCCGAAGATCGTCTGCAGCGCCTGGCGCTGATCGTCGTCGGCCCGCTCGTCGATGATCATCCCGAGATCGGCGCGCACGTCGGGATCCCAGATGTTGCCCTCGAAGTAGGTCACCCCGACCACGTTCAGGCCCCCCAGATCGACGTCCCCGAAGTGCCCCTCGCGGATCCGGAAGGCGATCGTGCCCTCGCAGTCGCCTTCGGTGGGCGGGCGCCCGAATGTGCACGGACAGGGCACCGCACACTTGCAGAAGTCGAGGAAGTCGCCCGTGAGTCGCCATCGCTCAGCCATCTCGAACCTCCAGGTCGGTTATCCCTGAGCAGAACGCGCACCGCGACCATACGCCCGCGCCGCCACGCCGGTCAAGCTCGGCGCAACGGCGCCGCTACTCGGCGAGGACGACGTGGGTCAGGCCGTTGATCCCGGCGCCGTCACCGGCCAGCAGCGGGGCGACGCGCTCGCGCACGGTCGCCCGCACGCGCGCCTGTTCCTCGGGCGTGAGCGCGTTGACGGCTTCGGCGATCGGCGCCGCGAGCTTCAGCGTCTTCTCCCAGTGCTCCTCCGTGTCCGGGTAGCCCCACTCGACCGCCACCTGCTCGATCGTCGGCTCGGCGAAGCCGGCGCCGGTGACCAGCCCGCGGATGCGGTCCGGGTCGCCCATCGCGAAGATCCCGGGCGCCCCGGGCTCCGGCGGGTCCATGTAACCGAGCTCGACCAGCACCAAGCCCGGAAGGAACGCCCACATGTTCTTGTCCGGCGGACCCCAGACGGCGAACGAGAGCCGGCCTCCATCGCGAAGCACGCGCCGAGTCTCCGCCAGCGCCGCGGCGGGATCGGCCATCAGCATGTAGCCCCAGCGGCAGACGACCCCGTCGACGCTCGCGTCGTCGAGCTCCATCGCCTCGGCGTCCAGGACCCGGTGCTCGAGATTGTCCAGCCCGAGCTCCTTGCCCCGCCGGCGTGCGACCTCGACCATCCCGGGCGCGAAGTCGGTGGAGATCACCCGCCCCTCGTCGCCGACCCGCTCGGCGACGGCGAAGCCGGTCCGGCCCGTCCCGGCCGCCAGCTCGAGGATCGTCTCGCCGGGTTGCGGGTCGAGCCGCTGCACCAGTCGTTCCCCGACGGCGCCCGTCACCGACCACAGGTACTCGCTCTCCTCGTCCCAGTTCGCCGAGAACCGGTTCCACGACTCGAGCGACTTCTCGCGGTACTGATCGAGGTCCACCCGGCGATCCTAACGCGCCCGACCGGGGCGCCGTCAAGGCCTACGACTCGCGGTGGACCCGGACCTCGCCCGCCTCGGCGGCCTCGGCGGCCTCCTCCACCTCGATCTCCTCGGTGGCTGGGGCCTCGGCGCTCGCGTCCTGACCCCGCTCGGCGGCGCGCCGGGCCGCGGCGCCGACGAACTCGCGAAACAGGGGCTCGGGGCGAGTCGGGCGCGAGTTGAACTCGGGGTGAAACTGCGAGGCGACGAAGAACGGGTGCTCGGGCAGCTCGATGATCTCGACCAGTCGCTCGTCGGGCGAGGTGCCGCTGGCGACCAGGCCCTCGTCCTCGAGCCGGCGGCGGAGCATGTTGTTGACCTCGAAGCGGTGGCGGTGGCGCTTGTAGATCACCGCCTCGCCGAAGGTCTCGCGGGCGCGAGTCCCGTCGTGGAGCTTGACCGGGTCGGCGCCGAGGCGCATCGTCCCGCCCATGTCGGAGATCTCCTTCTGCTCCGGCAGCAGGTCGACGACGGGGAACGGCGTCTCGGGGTCGAACTCGGTCGAGTTGGCGCCCTCCATGCCGGCCACGTGACGGGCGAACTCGGCGACCGCGATCTGCATCCCGAGGCAGATCCCCAGGTACGGGATGCCGCGCTCGCGGGCGAGCCTCGCCGCCTCGATCTTGCCCTCGATCCCGCGCTCGCCGAAGCCACCGGGGATCAGGATGCCGTCGGCCCAGCTCGCGATCTCGGCGGGGTCGAACTCCTCGGAGTCGACCAGCTCGACCTCGACGTTGGTGCCGTGGTGGTAGCCGCCGTGGCTGAGCGCCTCGATCACCGACTTGTAGGCGTCGGCGAGCTGCACGTACTTGCCGACCAGCGCGATCCGGGTGGTGCCCTCGCAGGCGTCGGCGCGGCGCACGACCGCCTCCCACTCGGAGAGCTCGGGGGCGGGGGCCTCGACGGCGAAGTGGTCGAGGACGAGGTCGTCGATGCCCTCCGCGCGGTAGACGAGCGGCACCTTGTAGATGTTGTCGACGTCGCGGGCCGAGATCACCGCCTCCTCCGGGACGCTGGCGAAGAGCGCGATCTTGCGCCGGATGTCGCGGTCGAGCCCCTTCTCGGAGCGGCAGAGCAGCGCGTGGGGCTGGATCCCGATCCGGCGCAGCTCGTTGACCGAGTGCTGGGTCGGCTTCGTCTTCAGCTCGCCGGCGTGCCCGATGAACGGCACCAGTGTCAGGTGCATGACCATCGTCCGGCGCGGCCCGAGCTCGGAGAGCAGCTGGCGGATCGCCTCGAGGAAGGGCAGCGACTCGATGTCGCCGACCGTGCCGCCGATCTCGGTGATCACGAAGTCGACCGCCTGCGACTCGGCGACGATCAGGATCCGCTGCTTGATCTCGTCGGTGATGTGCGGGATCACCTGCACGGTCGCGCCGAGGTAGTCGCCGCGGCGCTCGCGGCGGATCACCGAGTTGTAGACCGAGCCCGCGGTCACGTTCGAGGCCCGCGAGGTGTTCTCGTCGGTGAACCGCTCGTAGTGGCCGAGGTCGAGATCGGTCTCGGCGCCGTCCTCGGTGACGAAGACCTCGCCGTGCTGGAACGGACTCATCGTCCCCGGGTCGACGTTCACGTAGGGGTCGAACTTCTGAAGCTGGACCCGGAACCCGCGACTGACCAGCAGGCGGCCGATCGAGGCCGCCGCGATCCCCTTGCCGAGCGACGAGACCACCCCGCCGGTGACGAAGATGAAGCGCGTCTCGCCCGGCTTCATCGCTTCGATTCGCCCCAACTCACTCTGCCGAGCGAGTCTAGCCAGCGCAGTGGCGGAACGCGGTCGATCGCCGCGGAGATCGACCGAAACTCGCCGTAGATGGTCAGCGCGGCGACGATCGCGAGCGCGATCCAGCGGCCGGTCTCGCCGAGCGTGACCAGCATCGAGACCCCGGCCAGCGCGCCGGCGAGGTTCGACCCGGTGTCGCCGAGCATCGCCCGCTCGCGCAGGGTGAAGGCCGCGCCGACCGCCACCGGCCCGATGAACAGGCCGAGCAGCTCGAGCGGCAGATCGCTCCAGGCACCGAGGCAGAGCCCGGCCAGGAGCAGGGCGAGGGCCTTCTCGACCCGGCCCGGGCGCAGGTCGAGGAGGTTGAAGAGGTTGGTGGCGAGCAGCAGCAGGAGCAGGTCGCCCAAGTAGCCGAGACCCTCGCGACCGAGCCCCGAGGCCGCGTAGGCGGCGAGCGCCAGCGCCCCGACCGCCTTGATCGCCCCGGTCGAGAAGCCCCCGCGCGCGACCGCGCGCGCGTGCCCGCGCCAGCCCCGTGGCGCGCCGGCGACCGAGCCGCGCCCGAGGGCGTCGTCGATCAGGCCGAGCAAGGCGACGCCGAGGACGTAGACGATCCAGCGCCGCAGGTCGGGGTCGAGGAGGTCGAGGTCCGCCCGATCGTCGAGGATCGCCAGCGGGGCGAGCGCCACCAGCGAGCAGGCGACGAGCGCCGCCCCCGCCGGGAACGCGACCCGCCGGCCACGGTAGTTCTCGCGCGCGAGGCCGCCGCGCAGCATGTCCGCCAGCCACGGCCCGAGCGCGAGCGCCGCGATCGCGGCCGACACGACCAGGCCCGCGAGCATCAGCGGGTCACCCCTGGCGCGGGGCGCCGAAGGCGAGGTCGCTCGGCTCGAGCAGGTCCGGGAGCAGCCCGTCGGCGGTCTCCTTGACGCCGTAGCTGCCCTCGGCGCCGCCGAGCACGTAGACGAGCGACACCTTGCCCGGGAGCTGGTTGATGTTGTCGACGCTGGCGACCCGGCGCGCGTTGAAGAACTCGATCGAGCTCTCGGGGTCGTCGCTGCGCTCCACGCCGACCACCGCCACGCGCGGGGGCTGTCCGCCCTCGGTGCGCCGCGCGTAGGCGAGCTGCATCCCCGCGATCATCGCCTCCTCGAGCCGGTCGGCGTCCTCGGCCTCGCGCTGGGACATGTCGTCGGGCCGCGCCCGCACGACCACCACCCCGTCGACGTCCCCCGGCGCGCCGCTGTAGCGGCCGAGCAGGGAGCTGCGCAGCGCGTCGAACCGCGTGCCTCCGCGAACCAGCAGGCCACCGGCGCGCTCGCCGGCCAGCGTCAGGGCATCGTCACGCGAGAGCGCCGGCGCGCGGTCGCCCCCCAGCGCGTCGATGACCGCGTCGGGGTCGGGGGGCTCATTGACCACGGCGACCTCCCGCAGCGTGGCACCCGACGCCTGCAGCGCCCCGCGCACGTCGGCCGTCATCTGGTCGTCGATGTCGCCGAAGGCGACGAGCGCGACCTCGCGCCCGCGCAGGCGGTCGTCGACCAGCGCCGGATAGGCGAGGCGGTTGAACCGCTGCTCGGTGTCGACCTGGTCCTCGAGGTCGGCGACCTGCTCGCGGGCGTCGTCGAGGTCGGAGCTCAGGCTCTGCTCGAGGCTCTCGGCGGTGCCGGTGAGCACGTCGGAGCCGAAGCCGACCCCGACCAGGATGCCGATCGCGAGCGCGAGGAAGACGGCCGCCAGCGAGGCGGCGTGGTAGCGCGCCGAGTACCCCATCAGAGATTCAGAGCGGCCTTGACCATCACAGATTCAGAGCGACCTTGATCTTGAGCCAGAGCAGGTCGAGGAACTCGTCGAGCGCCGGCGAGCTGAGCACGACGATCACGATCACCGCCAGGGAGGCGGCGAGAAAGGCCCACATCTGCCACCCGCGAACGCCCGGGTTGTAGAGCCGGCTGACGCCCTTGGCGTCGACCAGCGTTTCGCCGATCCGAAGCCGGGTCAGGAACGTCGACGACATCCCGGCGCGGTTCTTGTCGAGGAACTCCGTCAGGTTGAAGTGAGCGCCCACCGAGACGATCAGCTTCGCACCGTTCTCGTGCGCGAGCAGCATCGCGACGTCCTGGCTCGTGCCGATCGCCGGGGCGACCACCGGCTCGAGCCCCAGGCCGGCGAGCCGCTCGGCGCCCGGCGCGCGGCCGTCGGGATAGGCGTGGACGACGAGCTCGGCCCCGCCCCTGAGCGCCGCGTCGGTGGCGGAATCCATGTCGCCGAGCACCATGTCGGGCTCGAAGCCCTCCTCGATGATCGCGTCGGCCCCCCCGTCGACGCCGACCAGGACCGGGCGCGTGTCCTGGATGTAGGCGCGCAGCGTGCGCAGGTCGCGCCGGTAGGTGGTCCCGCGGACCACGATCAGCGCGTGACGGCCGCGAAACTCGGTGCGCACCGCCGGCAGGTCGATCTCGCCCGCCAGCAGCTCGCCCTCCTCGCGCACGTGCTCAATCGTGTTCTCGGCGAACTGCGCCAGCGCGACGTCGAGCCGCTCGCGCTGGCGCTCGAGCTGCTCGCTCGCGGCGTCGAGGTCGATCACCCGCCCGGCGGCGAGCAGCGAGCCGTTGGCGCGCACCTCGCCCTCGTCGACGACGATCTCGTCGCCGTCGTGGAGCTCCGCAAACAGGGGTGCCGCGGGCGCGTCGACGAGCCGCACGCCCGCGCGAGCGAGCACCAGCGGGCCCGGGTTGGGGTAGCGCCCGGTCGACGACGGGGCCACGTTGATCACCGCGCGCACCCCGCTCGCGGCGAGGTCCTCGGCCGCGATCCGGTCGAGGTCGGCGTGGTCGATCACCGCGATCTCGCCGGGGCGCAGGCGCTTGACGAGGTCCTTCGTGCGGCGGCCCAGCCGCACCCGGCCGCGCAGCGGCGGGACCTCCGTGGGCTCCAGCTCGATCTCCGGCCCGCGCAGCAGCGCGCGCGCCCGGCTCAGTAGCGCCATTACGGCGATTATGCGGCCTTCAGCAGCTCCTCGGCGTGACGGCTCGCCGTCGCATCGCCCCGCTCGCCGCCGAGCATGCGCACGATCTCGGCCACGAGGTCGTCGCCCGCGACGTGCTCGACCCGGGCCCGCGCCTCGCCGCCCACCGTCTCCTTCTCGATCCGAAAGTGGGCGTCGGCGAGCGACGCGACCTGGGGCAGGTGCGTGATGCAGACGACCTGGCGCGAGGCTGCGAGCCCGCGCAGGCGCTCGCCCACCGCCCTCGCCGTGTTGCCGCCGATCCCGGCGTCGACCTCGTCGAAGACCAGCGCCGGCCGCCGGCCGCCGGCGCGCTCCCCAGGGGCGCTGAGGACGGTCAGGGCGAGCATGATCCGCGACAGCTCGCCCCCAGAAGCCGCGTCGCGCAGCGGCGAGGTGGGCATCCCCGGGTTGGTCGCCACCAGCAGCTCGACCGTCTCGGCCCCGGCGCGGCCGAAGCCGTCTGGGTGCGGCGCCAGCGAGACCTCGAGCCTCGCGCCGTCCATCGCCAGCTCCGCCAGCTCGGTGGCGACACGGTCGGCGAGCTCGTCGCGCGACCGCTCGCGCCCGGCGGTGAGCTCGGCGGCGAGCCGGGCGCGGCGGGCCTCGGCCTCGCCCAGCCCCGCCTCGAGCTCGCCGAGCAGCTCGCTGGCGTTCTCGAGCCGTTCGACCTCGGCGCGGCAGCGCTCGGCGTGGGCGAGCACCTCGGGGACCGAGCCGCCGTGCTTTCGCTTCAGTCGCTCGACCGCCTCGAGGCGCTCCTCGACCGCCTCCAGGCGCCCGGGCTCGGCCTCGATCCGGTCCAGGTAGCCGCGCAGGCCGCCGGCTGCGTCGTCGAGCTCGATCGCGACCGCGCGCAGCCGCTCGCCCAGCTCGTCGAGCCCGGCGTCTAACCCGTCGACCGCCGTCAGCCCGGCCTCCGCCTCGGCGAGCGCGGCGCGGGCGCCTCCCCCGTCCTCGGCCACGCCACTGACCGCTGCCAGGGCCCTTCCCGCCGCCTCGCGGAGGCCCTCGGCGTGGCGCAGACGGGTGCGCTCTGCCTCCAGCTCACCCTCCTCGTCGGCGTCGGGCGCCGCCGATTCGATCTCGGCGAGCTCGAACCGCAGCAGGTCGAGGTCGCGCTCGCGGGCGCCCTCGCGGTCGCGAAGCTCGACCAGCTCGCCGGTCAGACGGCTCGCCTCGGCGTGGGAGTCGCGGTAGCGCTCGCGCAGCGCCAGGTGCGCCTCGCCGGCGAAGCCGTCGAGGACCTCGAGCTGCGCCGAGGCCAGGGTCAGCCGCCGGTGCTCGTGCTGGCCGTAGAAGGAGAGCAGCCGCGATCCGAGGGCCCGCAGGTCGGCCGCCGAGGCCGACCGCCCGCCGATGAAGGCACTGGTCCTCCCGGAGGCGCCGATCCGGCGCCCGAGCACGACCTCGTCGGTGCCCTCGGGCAGCCGCTCGGCGAGCTCGGCGAGCTCGGGATCGTCGAGCAGGCCGTCGGGCAGCGCGAAGACGCCCTCGACCCAGGCCTCCTCGGCACCGGGCCGCACGATCTGCGGCCGCGCCCTGCCCCCCATCAGCAGGTCGAGCGAGTGCGCGAGCACGGTCTTGCCCGCCCCGGTCTCGCCCGTGATCGCGTTCAGGCCCGGGCCGAGCCGCAACTCGGCGCGCTCGATCAGCAGCAGGTTCTCGATCCGAAGCTCGAGCAGCATGCCCCCGTTGTAGCGGGGCGCCCCGACGGATTCGCCCCACCCCGCGCCGCCGGACGCCCCCGGGCGCCGGCGGTCAGTGCGCGAGGCGACCGAAGCGGTCGCGGATCCGGCGGTAGAAGTTCGACCCCGGAAGCTGCGCGAGGCGCGCGGCGCCGTCGCGGAAGCGGACCTCCATCTCGGCGCCGCTGACCAGCTCGCCGACCGGCTCGCCGTCGAGCACGATCTCGACCGGCTCGCGTCCGGGCGCGTTGCGGACGCTGAGCACGTCGTTGGGGGCGACCACCAGCGGCCTCGCGGTGAGGGTGTGCGGGGCGATGAAGCTGACCACGTAGCCCTCGACCCCCCAGGCGAGGATCGGCCCCTGGTTGGCGAGGTTGTAGCCGGTCGACCCGGCGGGGGTGGCGGCGACCAGTCCGTCGCAGCGCACGTGGCCGACCTCCTCCCCGCCGAGGCTGTAGGAGAGCTCCGCGATCCGGCTGTGCTGGCGGCGAATCAGCGAGACGTCATTGAGCGCCACCGGCGGCCGCGCGTCGAGGGTGGCCTCGAGCCCGGGCAGGGGCATGACCTCGAAGCCGCGGCTGAACGCGCGCTCGAGCCCCTCCTCGAGCTGGTCGCGCTCGACCGCGGCCAGGAAGCCGACCGTGCCGAAGTTGATCCCGAACACGGCCACCCCGGCGCCGGCGTGCTCGCGCAGCCCCTTGAGGATCGTGCCGTCCCCGCCCAGCACCAGGCAGAGGTCCGGCGCCCCGTCGAGCGAGTCCAGCGGCTCGATCCCGCGCGCCGAGCCGCCGTGCTTGGCGAGCTCGTCGGTCGGGGCGTAGAGCGTGCAGCCCGCGGCGGCGGAAGTCTCGAGCGCGCGCTCGAGCGCGCGAGCGGTCTGCTCGGGGTGCATGTGGGTGAGGACGACGGCACTGCGGATCGCGGCCGGCGCCGAGAGCGGCCGCTCGCTCAAGGCTCGACCTCCGCGATCGCGTCCTCGAGATAACTCCCCGCCCCCTCCTCGGCTTCGCGTCCGGGGGCGGCGGCGTTGGTCGTGGCTCCCCCCCGGGCGAGGTGGATGAATGTCTCGCGGTTGCCCTTCGGCCCGGGCAGCCCGGAGGAGGCGAGACCGCGGACCGTGAGCCCGGTGTCGACCGCGGCGCGGGCGACCGAGCGCAGCGCCTCCCGGCGGTCGGCGGCGTCGCGAACCACGCCGCCTTTGCCGACCCGCGCTCTGTCGAGCTCGAACTGCGGCTTGACCATCGCCAGCATCTCGCCCCCGGGCACCACGCAGCTCGCCAGGGCCGGAAGCACCTTGGCGAGCGAGATGAACGACACGTCGACGGTCGTCAGCCGCGGTTCCCACGGCAGGTCCCACGGCTCCAGCTCGCGCGCGTTGCGGCGTTCGATCACGACGACGCGGGGGTCGTTGCGAAGGCCCCAATCGAGCTGTCCGTGGGCGACGTCGAGCGCGATCACCCGCTCGGCACCGCGCTTGAGCAGGCAGTCGGTGAAGCCGCCGGTCGAGGCGCCGACGTCGAGGCAATCGAGCCCGCGAGCGTCGATCGCCAGCCGCTCGAGCGCGTTCTCGAGCTTGATCCCACCCCGCGAGACGAAGCGCGGCGGGTCGCTGACGAGCAGCTCCGCGTCGGCGGCGACGAGCTGGCCCGGCTTGCTCGCCAGCGGCCCGTCGCGGCCGATCCGCACCCGTCCGGCGCGCACCGACGCGGCCGCGGTCGTCCGCGACCCGGCGAGCCCCCGCTCGGCCAGCACGGTGTCGATCCGGCGCTTCGGCATGCGGGCAAGGTAGCGATACTGCCCGCAATGTCGCGAGAGAACGTGGAGATCGTGCGACGGATCTACGCCGCCTGGGTGGCCGGCTCACCGGTCGAGAGCGACCTGCTCGACTCCGAGATCGAGTGGGTCAACCCCGAGGATGCCGTCGAGACGGGTGTCCGGCGCGGCCGTGGGGCGTTCGCCTCGGTGGCCGAATCGCTCGGCGACACGTTCGGCGACCTGAGGGTCGACTTCGAGCGATTCATCGACGTCGGGGATCGGGTCGTCGTGATCGGGACCATGCGGGGGCACGGCCGAGGAAGCGGCATCGAGATCGAGCGGCGGCAGGGCTACGTCTGGACGATCCGGGACGGGCGGGCCGTGCGCTTCGAGTGGTTCAGCGACCCCGGGGCCGCCCTCGAGGCCGCCGGGCTGGATCGAGATCGGTGAGCAGCGAACCCGCGATCCGCTGGACGAGCCAAGAATGAGACGCCGCGCACCTCCCAAGAAATGAGACGCCCCGCACTTCGCGGGGCGTCTCGGGTACAGGGAGGAGAGATACGTATGTGTTTGTTGTCTATGGGAGGGAGGCCGGACGTGTCAGGCGACGCGGACCGCGCTGAACCGCGTCCTGGCGGTCAACGCGATCTGGGCGACGCCGACGCCGACCAGAAAGATTGCGGCGCTCCACTCACCCGCCGAGAGGCCGACGGCGACCCCGCCCGCCAGCGCGACGGTCGCGAGCGCGTAGTCGAAATCGGCGTGCGCGCCCAGCGGCACCGCGCGGCGCGGGCCCTCGACCTGCAGCGCCAGCCCGAGGAGCACGACGCCGAGCGCCACGGAGATCGCGGTGGCAGCCGATCCGAAGCCGAGCACGAACGGCGCGACCATGATCGCCGGCGCGGCGAACATCTCGATCGCGGCATGGGCGGAGAGTGGGATGGCTCTCGAACTCACGCCCTCCAGGCTACGAACGTATGTGCGATCCGTGTGTGAGCGCGCTCACAGAGCCCGAGGCGGGCCAGGCGGCGCTACCTGCGCTTGCGCTCGATGACCTTCCACTTCCACTTGGCCGGCCTCGCGTCCTTGTTGCCGGCGGCGTCGGTGGCGCGAACCTTGAACTTGTACGTGCCCTTGCTCAGGTGCCTGTACTTCTGCGGCGAGTCGCACTCGCGCCAGCGCCTGAGCTTGCGCTTGACGTCCGGGCCCTTGAGCTTGCACTCGAAGCTCGCGCCCTGCTCCGTGGACCCGAACTTGAACTTGGCCTTGTTCTTCTCGGAGCGCTTGTGGGGCCGAGCGATGATCTCGGTCTGCGGGGCCTTGGTGTCGGCGGGCGCGACACCGGGCGCGGCGCCGGGCGCAGCACCGGCACCACCGCCACCTCCAGTGTCGCCTCCGCCGGTCCCGCCGCCACCTCCGCTGGGCGGCGGCCCACCGAGCAGGCCGAAGTAGCGCATTACGTCGCCCATCGCCGCGTTGCGCGCGGCGATCTCGCCGATCCCCTCGAAGCCGAATCCGAACGTGATCGTGTCCTCGGTCGCGACCCCGGGGCCCTGGACGAAGCCGAGCGACTCGGTCCGCTCCCAGGCCCGCTGGGTTCCGCCCTCGGAGCCGGCCGGCGGGGGACCGGCGGCGAAGCCACCGAGGCCGTCCTCAAACGACGTCTCGTCGGTCACCGCCCCGTCCTCGCTCACCTGGACGTCGTCGAGGAAGACTCCCAGTCCGGAGGCGGAGAAGTCCTGGACGTAGGAGACGGAGACCTCGACCTGCTCGCCCGCGTACTGGGAGAGATCGAGCTTCCAATCCTCATAGCCGCCGGAGTTGCCGGTGGCGCCGTTCCACTCGCCGGTCGTCCCCTGCGGCTCGCACGAGCCGGGCGTCTGGTAGTGGTCGAGGAACGGGTGCAGCGAGCGCCAGTCGATGCCACACGACTGCCCGACGTCGGTCGACGTGTGCCCGTTCTCGTCCGGCAGGGTCGTCCAATCATCCTGCCCGACCGTGTGCGCCTCGACGATCAGGTAGTCGTACGTCGGCTCGGTGTCGTAGGAGACCTTGAATGAGAGATCGGCCGCCTGGCCGGGGCTCAAGTCGGTGAGGTCGACCGTCTTGCGCAGTCGCTGCCAGGCCTCGTCGTCGGACTGGGCCACGGCGTAGAAGTCGCCGGTCACCGGGTCGTAGGCGCTGGGCCCCTCGAGCGCCACCGCCTGCTCCGCCGCGAACAGCGGGTACTCGTCGGGCGGCAGCACGCTCGAGGTGGTCAGCATCGAGTACACGTGCTCCTGGTTGTCGGCGGTCCCGGAGCCGTTGAGCGAGAACTCGGTGGTCCCGAAGTCGCCGCCGGAGAAGTGGAAGCCGAGCGCGGAGGCCGCGTCCATGTCGCCCGCGCCGACGGCTCCCGCCGAGTCGAAGTACTGGTACGTGCCCAGGTAGTACTGCAGGAAGTCGTTCGACAGCGGGATGCAGGCTCCCGCGCGGGCATCGCCGCGCGGCGGGCAGAACGGCGGTTCCCCCTCGACGCTGAAGAGCAGGCCGTTGAGTTGCGCCACGGACGCGTACTGGCCGGTGTAGAGCAGCTTGCCGCCCTCGTTGATGAAGTCGCGGACGCTGAGGATCGTGTCGTTGGCGAGTCGCGCCACGTCCGAGCCCGCTCCGGCCATTCCGTGCCCGCGGGTCACGACGTCGTTACCGGTGTAGTAGATGACCGCGTCGTAGTGGCTCAGGACCCCGAGCGGGTCGGGGGCCGCGCGCCCGCGGGCGTCGATGTCGTAGACGTCGGAGCCGATGCCGTTCGCCTCGAGCGCGTCGCCGTAATAATCGGCGAAGAACGGCCCGTTCGCGCTCTCATACTCCGGGCTGTCGCTCTCGCCCGAGTAGTCCTCCGCGGCCAGGATGAGCACGCGGTTGCCGGTGTCGGAGGCGACCGTGTAGTCGAACGACTGCGAGCGCTTGCGGCCGCCCTCGAACCAGACCCTGACATCGTCGCCCGGCACCGCGCCGGTCACCTCGCCGCGGACCTCGCGGTAGTAGACGTCCATGTTCTGGCCGTAGCGCTCGCCGCCTTCGAACTCGGTGGTCGGGGCGCTCTGCTCCGGGCCCCCGTTGACCTTCCAGTGCACGGTCAGCGGCCCGAGCTCGCGCTTGGCGATCACCGAGACGAGCTGGGGGTCTCCGTAGGAGATCGGGAACGGCTGGATCTGGAAGTCCGGCGCGGTCCTGCCCAGGTGCGACTCGGGGTCGTCGGGGTCGTCGGCCGACTTGGCCAGGTCGAGCGCGAACGGGACGTTCTTCTCGAACGCGTCCTCGAGGTCGGCGTCGGAGTCCTGGAAGATGAAGTCGCTGAGCAGGTCGCCGGGGTCGTCGCAGTCGTCGTCGGTGGTCAGACAACCGCCACGGTCGGGGTCGGCGACGTCCATCTCCGGTGTCCAGGCAAGGGTCCCGTACCGGGAGTGCATGTGCTCGGTCGTCTCGCCGTTCGTGGTGTAGAGCTCCGAGGAGACGTCGGGGTCGTAGGGATCGGGGGCCCCCGGCTCGCGGCCGCCGATCGCCGGATCGACATCGGTCCCCGAGAGCGCCTGGTAGAGGACGTCGTCGGGGCTCGGGGTCTGCACCTGGAACCCGTGGCCGTAGAGCAAGAGCTCGGCCGCCGAGTGGTAGTTGATCATGAACTCGAAGCCGAGCCGCCTGGCGAAGTCGTCCATCGCTCGCGTCTCGGGCTCAGAGCGCGGCGCGGCGCCGCGGTAGGTCTCGTCGCTGGGGTCGGTGGCGGAGCCCTCGTCGTCGTAGTTCCAGTAGGTCGGGAAGTTGCGGTTCAGGTCGACGCCGTCACCCGTCTGGATTCCGGGCTGGCCGTTGACCTCGCGCAGGTTCTTGCGCCACAGCCGGTTGCCGGGCGTGAAGGTGAAGTCGTAGCCGTCGGGGTTGGAGCTGACCACGAACCAGAGCTCGCGGTCGTTGACCAGGCGGGTCAGGGTCCCGGCCTTGATCGGGCGACCGCGGTCGTCGGTGACGGGCTCGCCGTCGGTGCCGAGGGCGGGGCCGCTGCGGTCGTAGTTGTCCACGTAGAGATGGGCGAGGCGGCGGACCATCTCGGGGGTGATCCACTCGCGGGCGTGGTTGTTGGCGTTGTAGAGGACCGCCGGCTTGGAGCCGTCGGGGTTCGACTGCTCGCGTGCGTCGCGGGTGACCCGCAACGCGAGGATCGGCGCGCCCCCGAGCGAGTGACCGATGATCTCGGGCTTGACGATGTCGCGGTTCTGATCCGCGAGGGCCATCATCTCCTGGAACAGGGTCTGGCGCGGGTCGCCGTCCTCGTCGCGGCCGACGTAGCAGTGGTCGGCGTTGCAGGTGTCGTCCCAGTACGGCCGGTAGACGTCGAAGGAGCCGTCGGGCTTGGGCGACCCGGCGCGGGCGGCGGCGCGGGCGCCGAGCGTCTTCAGCTGCGGATCGAGGCCCTGCTTCTCGAGCGATCTCACCTGGTCGCGCGTGGCGACGATCTCGAGCTTGTTGCCGGTCCTGCCCTCGACCGTGTCGAAACCCGCCTCGGCGAGCACGCTCAGGGCCCGCTCGTCCGTGATCGACACCTCGTATGGCTTCAGCCCGGTGCCGGCGGCCGCCGCGCCGGCGACCAGCGCAAGCGAGCACGCCGCCGCGCCGACGACGGAGATCCAGACGAAAGCCCCCCGACGGCTCTGCCTCACCTACGCACTCCTCCCGCCCCCCGCTCGATTCCCCCGCGAATCGTCGGCCACCCTATGCCCCGCGGCCCGCGGGTGTCAAGCGTCGGTCCCCGGACGCCGCGCCGGGGCCTCGGCCGATCAGCCGACCGGGTGGCGCTCGCGCAGGGCGGCGCTCACGCGCTCGGCCACGACCGGCCCGGTGAGCCCAACCTCCTCGCGCAGCCGCGCGGGCTTGCCGTGGGTCACGTAGCGGTCCGGCAGCCCGACGCGCAGGACCCGCGCGCGCTGTCCCGGCCGCGCCGCGAAGGCGTCCTCGAGGTGCTCGAGGACGGCCGAGCCGAAGCCGCCGGCGAGCACGTTCTCCTCGATCGTCACGACCAGGTCGTGCTCGGCGGCCAGGCGCTCGCTCAGCTCGGCGTCGAGCGGCTTGGCGAAGCGCCCGTCGGCGACCGTGACCGAGAGCTCGTGCTCGGCGAGGATCGCGGCCGCGTCGAGCGCGACGCGCACCCCGTAGCCGTAGCCGAGCAGCGCCACCCGCTCGCCCTCGGCGAGCACCTCCCCGGTCCCGATCGCGATCTCGCGGGCGCGGTCGGGGAGCGGCACCCCTTCGGCGGTGCCGCGCGGGTAGCGGATCGCCACCGGGCCGTCGTCGTGGGCGAGCGCGGTGCGCAACATGTGACAGAGCATCGCCTCGTCGCGCGGCGCCATCACGACGACGTTCGGCAGCGCGCGCAGGTAGGAGACGTCGAAGGCGCCGTGATGGGTCGGACCGTCGTCGCCGACCAGCCCGGCGCGATCCATCGCGAAGACCACGTTGAGCCGCTGCAGGCAGACGTCGTGGACGAGCTGGTCGTAGGCGCGCTGCAGGAAGGTCGAGTAGATCGCGCAGACCGGCTTCGCGCCCTGGGTCGCGAGGCCGGCCGCGAACAGGACGGCGCTCTGCTCGGCGATCCCGACGTCGTAGCACTGCTCGGGGCACTCGGTCTCGAGCGCCGTGAGTCCCGTGCCGCCGGCCATCGCGGCGGTGATCCCGATCACCCGCGGGTCGCGCTTGGCCTCGACCACGAGCGCGTCGCCGAACACCGCCGTGTAGGCGGGCGGCGGCTTGGCGGTCTCCTCGGGCCGCGCGCCCTCCACCATCTCGCCGCGGGTCAGCGGCGGCTTGGCGGCCGGCTTCTTGGGCGCCGGCTTGCCCTCGACGATCGAGCCGGGCTTGGCGGCGTGCCATTTCTCCATCCCCTCGAGGCCACCCCCCTCGGCGGGCTCGAAGCCCTTGCCCTTGACGGTGTGGATGTGGACGACCACCGGCCGGTCGGCCGCGAACGCCGCCTCGAGCGTCCGGCGCAGCGCGGCGACGTCGTGGCCGTCGATCGGGCCCATGTAGGCGAGGTCGAGCTCCTCGAAGAAGAGGCCGGGAGCCGCGTAGGCCTTGATCGCCGCCTTGATCTCGGGACCGATGCGCTCGAACTGGCGCCCGAGCCCGAGCGGCAGCCTGGTGAGTCGGTTCTCGACGTCCTCGCGCGCGTGGTAGAGGCGCCGGTTGGCGCGCAGGCGCTGGAACGACCGGGCGATCGCGCCGACGTTGGGCGAGATCGACATCCCGTTGTCGTTCAGCACGATCACGATCGGCGTCTGCAGCCCGCCCGCGTTGTGCAGGGCCTCGAAGGCGACCCCGCCGGTGAGCGCGCCGTCGCCGATCACCGCCGCGACGCGGCCGTCCTCGCCGACACCGTGGCGCATCGCCTCCTTGAGCCCGACCGCGTAGCCGATCGAGGTCGACGCATGGCCGGCGCCCATGATGTCGTGCTCGGACTCGAACACCGAGCAGAACGGCGCCAGCCCGCCGTACTGGCGGATCGTCTCGAGGCGCTCGGCGCGCCCGGTGAGCACCTTGTGCGGGTAGGCCTGGTGGCCGACGTCCCAGAGGATCTTGTCGCGCGGCGAGTCGAGCAGGCAATGCAGCACGGTCGCCAGCTCACAGGTGCCGAGGTTGGCGCCGAAGTGGCCACCGATCTCGCCGATCACGTCGATGACCAGCCCGCGCACCTCGTCGGCGATCTGCGCCAGCTCGGCGTCGGAGCGATCGCTGAGGTCCGCCGGGCCGCCGATCGAGTCGAGCAGGCGGGTGGCGGAGCGCTCGGTCGCGCTGTCTGGGTTGTCGTCTCTGGGCTCGCTCACCGGCGCCGGCGCTCGGGTTCGGAAGTCCGGATTGTGGCAGTCGCAGGCCCGGCCGACCGCCGGGCGCGGCCGATCACGGCCCCTCGACCACGGTCACCTCGGGGTCTCCCGGGCGATAGGAGCAGCGGTCCTCGTCCGGGCACAGGGAGTCGATCACGACGCGCGACCCCCGGGCCCGCCCCGAGAACGGCTCGACGGCGATCAGGTCGACCGACCGCAGCACCGGCCGGTCGGCGTCGAAGTACAGGTGCGCGAGGCCGGAGTAGGCGACCCCCGCGTCGAAGACCCCGCCGGCGCCGACCGTGCCCCCGTCGACGACGGTGATCTCACCGTAGCGGTCGACGTGCTGCTGGTGGTCATGGCCCGTCGCGATCACCAGCGGTCGGGGTAGTCGTCCTCGTACAGCGACTCGGCGAGCGACTGGGCGAGGTCGTTCTGGTGCACCATGACCACGTCGGGCGACTCCGGCAGGGCGTCGAACCAGCGCCGAAGCCGTACGGCCGAGCGCTCGGCGAACGCCTCGCCGTCGGCCAGGTCGTCGTAATCCAGCGGCCGATCCGGAGCGCCGGGATCGCCGTCGCGCGACTCGAACGGGTCGGGAAACCCCGCGACCTTCAGGCCCTCGACGTCCAGCACGCGGCTCGCGCCCGAGTCGCCCTGGGACTCGCCGACGCCATCCCCGACGCCCTCCCCGAGCACGGTCACCCCGTGATCGGCGAGCGCGCGCATGAAGAGAGCCGAGTCGTGGTTACCCGAGACGGCGACGACGCGCTCGCCGAGCGCCGCCACCATCGGGGCGATCAGGTTCGCCTCCGGCTGGGTCCCGCGCTGACCGAAGTCGCCGGCGAGCAGCACCGGGGCGCCGGCGAAGAACTTCGCCAGGGGGTCGATCACGAGCGCGTTTCCGTGCAGGTCCGAGCCGAGGTAGAGCTGGCGCTCGCCGGGCGTCCCGACCGGCCGGTCGGCGAGCACCGTGCTGACGCTGCGCAGGACGCTCTCCAGCTCGGAGCCATACCCGCTGCGCACCCGCTCGGTCTCGGCCGCCGCGAGCAGGCGATCGAGCTCGGCGCCGTGCGCGTAGTAGGTGGGGCTGTGCAGCGCCGCCGCGTCGAAGCTCGCCCGCGCGAGCAGCAGGCTCCCCCCGGCGATCAGGACGAACGCGGCCGCGGTGATCAGCGGCAGCGTCGCCTTCGCGCGCCGGGCGGCGGGCCAGATCAGCATCGCGGCCAGGCAGAGGACCGCCGTCGCCACGGCGGCCCAAGCGAGCGCCCGCAGGGTCGCCGCCGTGGCGCCGTCGCTGAGGTCCGCCTCGGCGCGCTCGAGCTGCGAGCGATCTCCCCCCGCGGCGTCGAGCAGGGCCTCGCGGTCGAGCGTCCGCAGCTCGACCCGGAGCTTGAACGGGCCGTCGAAGGCCGAGGCGCGCAGGCCCCAGTCGGCCACCGGGACATAGGCCTCCACCCCACCCGACAGCGATGGCTCGACCTCGAACGAGACGCGGCCGAGGGCCGTGTCATGGGCGCTTGTCCCGGCGAGGCGCAACCCGAGCAGCACTCCGACGATCGTCAGCGCGAGGGCGCACAGGCTGAGGTATGCCCATCGGGGCAGCCGAATCGCTCGCAGCCGGCTCGGCGGCCGGAGCGCGCGCAGGCGCGCTGCCGCGGAGGTCGCTCGCGCTCGGACACTCATCGGAGCGAGGGTAGGAGAAGCCGAGCCGCGGCCAGTGGGCGACTTATCGGCGTTGGGGCACCCATAAGTCGCCCCGCCGGGCGCCTGCGACCTAGCGCCGGCGGGTGTGGATGAGGTCGGTGATCAGCTCGAGGTCGGCGGTCTCGCCGCCGGCCTCGGTGAGTGCGGCGAGCGCCTTCGCGTGCGACTCGGCGGCCAGCTCGCGCGCCCGCTCGAGGCCGAACAGGCTCACGTAGGTGAGCTTGCCGAGCCGCTCGTCGGAGCCTCGCGGCTTGCCGAGCTGCTCGTCGGAGCCGGTGACGTCGAGGATGTCGTCGACGATCTGAAACAGGACCCCGAGCTCGTCGGCGAAGCCCCGGTAGGGGGCCATCGCCTCGTCGTCGAGCCCGGCGAGGATCAGGGGGACGACCACGCTCGCGGAGATCAGCCTGCCGGTCTTCAGCGCATGCAGCTCTCTCAGGTCTGCCCCGGACCCCGGCATCCCCGGACGCGAAGCGGAGGAGATGCCGGGCCTTGCCAACGTCACGTCGCGGTACTGGCCGCCGACCATCCCCTCGACCCCGGTCGCCCTGGCGAGCTCGCCGAGCGCCGCAAGGACCCGCGCCGGCTCGCCCTCCTGGCGCTCGCAGAAGAGCCTGATGGCCTCCGCGAACAGCCCGTCGCCGGCGAGGATCGCGACATCGTCGCCGTGGACGACGTGCGAGGTCGGCCGCCCCCGGCGCAGGTCGTCGTCGTCCATCGCGGGCAGGTCGTCGTGGATCAGCGAGTAGGTGTGGATCAGCTCGATCGCCGCCGCGGCCGGGAGCACGCCCGCGGGGTCGGCGCCGGCGGCGCGCGCGGCGGCGAGGCAGAGCACCGGGCGGATCCGCTTACCCCCGGCGAGCAGCGAGTAGCGCATCGCCGCGTCGAGGCCCGCCGTGGCCTCGCGCTCGGAGAACCCGAGCCCCCCCAGGTAATCCTCGACGAGCCCGCGAAGCTCCTCGGGGTAGTCGCTCATGCCGCCCGTCAGCCCGGCTCGGGATCGCCCTCGCGAAGCACGCGATCGATCTCGTTGCCCGCCCGGCTGACCAGCTCGGCGGCCTCGCGGGCGAGCTCGGCGGCGGGCTCGTCGCCGGCCTCGGGGTCGCGCAGCAGCGCCGCGAGCTCGCGCAGGCGCGCCGCCATCGCGTCGATCTCGCCCGCCGGATCGCCGAGGGCCGGAGCATCGCCGCTCACGACGGAGCCTCCTCGACGTCGCGCGCGGCCGAGCCGAGGATGCCGTTGACGAACCCGGGCGCCTCGGCGCCGCAGTACTCCTTCGCCAGGTTCACAGCCTCGTCGATCGCCACCTCCACCGGGACGTCCTCGCGGTGGCGCATCTCGTACAGGGCGACGCGCATGATGCAGCGCTCCAGGGACGCGATCCGGTCGAGCTCCCAGCCGTGTGACAGGCGCCCGATCTCCTCGTCGAGCGACGCCCGCTCGTCCGCGACCCCGGCGATCAGCTCGCGCGTGAACGGCTTCGCCTCGCGATCGATCAGCTCTAGCGGCGGGCGCCCGGTGACCTCGCCCTGATAGAGGGCGAAGACCGCGTCGCGGCGTTGGTCGGACCGGCGCATGAGTGACTGGAGCCTACGCGCTGGGGTCCGAGATCAGGCGATCGCGGGCGCCGCCGGGGTTGACACGTGCCGGCCGCGATGAGACGGTCGCAACGAATCGATCCGCAGGCGGCGGCGCGGACGCGCGGCGCCCGGGCAGCCAGCACCTGCGAAGGAGGTGGATCATGGAGAGTCACACCGCGCCCCAGGCGGTCGACGAGGCACGGCTCGAGCAGTTCATGGGCCAGGCCGTGGTCGACATGGGGGCGGCGATGAACGGCGTCCTGGTGATGATCGGCGGCAAGCTGGGCCTCTGGAAGGCGCTCGCCGGGGCCGGGCCACTGAGCTCGGCCGAGATCGCCGAGCGCAGCGGGGTCTCGGAGCGCTACGTGCGCGAGTGGGCGTCCGCGCAGGCGGCGAGCGGCTATCTCACCTACGACGCCGAAGCCGACGCGTTCACGCTGCCGCCCGAGCAGGCGATGGCCCTCGCCGACGAGGACAGCCCCGTGTACGTGCTCGGCGGCTATCACATCGTCAGCTCCGCGTTCAAGGACCGCGACAGGATCGCCGAGCGGATGCGCACCGGCGACGGGTTCGGCTGGCACGAGCACGACCCGGAGCTGTTCCTGGGCACCGAGCAGTTCTTCAGGCCCGGGTACCGGACGCACCTGGTGGCCGAGTGGATCCCGGCGCTGGAGGGAGTCGATGAGAAGCTGCGCGCCGGCGGCAAGGTCGCCGACATCGGCTGCGGGCACGGGGTCTCGACGATGCTGATGGCCGGGGCCTACCCCGAGTCCAGGTTCGTCGGGTTCGACTATCACGACGCGTCGATCGAGCGCGCGCGCGAGCTCGCCGCGGCGGAGGGGCTCGGCTCGAACACCGGGTTCGAGGTCGCGACGGCGAAGGACTTCCCGGGCGAGGGCTACGACCTGGTCTGCTTCTTCGACTGCCTGCACGACATGGGCGACCCGGTCGGGGCGATGAAGCACGTGCGCGAGACGATCGACGACGACGGCACCGTGATGCTGGTCGAGCCGTTCTCGGCCGACTCGCTGGCCGAGAACCTGAACCCGGTCGGGCGCGTCTACTACGCGGCGTCGACGCTGATCTGCACGCCCTCCTCGCTCGACCAGGAGGTCGGGCTCGGGCTCGGCGCCCAGGCCGGCGAGAAGCGCCTCGGCGAAATCGCCGCCGAGGCCGGGTTCAGCCGCTTCCGCCGTGCCACCGAGACGCCGTTCAACCTGGTGCTGGAGGCGCGGCCCTAACCACCCCCGCCACCTCCTCCGCGCTCAGGCGCGCGAGACGTACTCGCCGCTGCGGGTGTCGACGCGGACCCGCTCGCCCTCCTCGATGAACAGCGGGACCTGGACGACGACCCCGGACTCGAGCGTGGCCGGCTTGGTCCCGCCGCCCGAGGCGGTGTCGCCCTTGAGCCCCGGGTCGGTCTGGGAGACGGTCATCTCGATCGCGCTCGCGACCTGGACGCCGGTCGGCCGCTCGTCGACGAACAGGATCTCGACCTCGTCGTTGGGCAGCACCCAGCGCATCTCCTCACCGGCCGTCTCGCCCGGGATCTCGGTCTGCTCGTAGGAGCGGGTGTCCATGAACACGGCCGCGTCGCCGGCGTCGTAGAGGTACTGCATCTTGCGCGTCTCGGTGCGCACCGGGCGAAACTTCTCGCCGGCCCGAAAGGTCTTGTCGATCACGCCGCCGTCCTCGGCGCGTCGCAGCTTCGTGCGCACGAACGCCCCGCCCTTGCCCGGCTTGACGTGCTGGAACTCCATGATCCGATAGATCGTCCCGTCGACCTCGATATGCGCCCCGTTCTTGAACTGGTTGGTTGAAATCACGTCGCGCCAGGCTAGCGACCGCCCGCCGAGTCGCCGATCGGCGAGCAGCGCCTGCCGACTCGTGAGCAGCGCGTGCCGACTTCGCACGCGTCGAACTGGTATGACCCGGATTGCGCGAACCGGAAGGAGCCGGTCCGCCGGACGCCAGGTACGCCTTCAGGGAGGAGACTCGAATGCAGGATCAGGTTGGGGAGCGGGACCGCGCGCGTTCGGCTCATCGCGGCTTCGCGGTGCTCGTGCTGGTCAGCCTGCTGGGGGCGGCGATGCTGCTCTGGGCGATCGATTCGTCGGCCGCGGCCGACGACGGCGCGAGCGCCGCGGGCGGCAAGCACAAGCGGGCAAAGGTCTCCCTGAACGTGAGGACGAGGGGCCAGGCCGGCCTGCTCGCCAAGGGCAAGCTCAGGGTCAAGGTGGCCGTCCGCGGCAACGCCAAGGCCAAGATCAGGCTCTCGGCGCGCGCGGACGGCGAGCGCGGCGTCTTCAAGCACAAGAGGGTGCGGATCAAGCGCGCGGCCGGCCACGAGGGAAAGCGCGGCAAGCGCACCAGGAAGGTCAACCTGCGCCTGACACCCGAGGGCGTCGACCTGCTCGGCGCCTGCGGCGTCCACGAGGTGCGGGCCAAGGGCACCTACCGCAGGACCGTCGCCCGCAAGGGCGCCACGCACCGCAAGAAGGCCAGGGCCCACGACAGCAGGGCCCTGCGCCGCGACAAGGCCCGGTGCGCGGCCGAGCCGCCGCCCCTGCAGCCCGAGTCCCCGGTGGTCCCGAAGCGGTCCACCTGCGACCCGCTCGACCCGGCCGTCTGCATGCAGCCGTGGCCGAGCAACTACTTCACCAAGCCGGCGGTCACCCCGACCGGACTGCGGCTCGACCTGCCGCTGGACGCGATGCCCGAGAACGTGGCCGGCAGGCCGATCGACCCGACCGACATCAACCGCGCCGACGGCTTCTCCCCGGGCAACCCGATCACCCTCAAGATCCCGGCGGTCGACACGCCGCAGGCGTTCGAGAACACCGGCTTCGTGCCGATCAGCGACATGCACGCCTACGCCGACCCCGACGCCCCGGCCCTCATCATCGACGCCGAGACGGGCGAGCGCTGGCCGATCTGGGCCGAGCTCGACTCCAACCCGACGACGGTCAAGCCGACCTACGACGCCGACGGCAACCTGATCGCCGCGGGCGGGATCAACGCAAACCCGTCCAACACAGGACCGGTCAACCTGATCATTCGGCCGGCGCGCAACTTCACCCCCGGCCACCGCTATGTGGTCGTCCTGCGCAATCTCAGGGACGCCGCCGACAAGCCGGTCGATGCGCCTCCGGCGTTCAAGGCCTGCCGCGACTCCGCCCCGATCACCGACCCGGCGGTCCTCTACCGCTGCCGTGAGCTGCGCGACCAGGTCTTCCCGGCGCTGGCGGCGCACCGGATCTCCAACGCCGGCCTCTACATGGCCTGGGACTTCACGGTCGCCAGCGACCGCAGCCTCACCGGCAGGGCCCTGGAGATCCGCGACGACGCCTTCGCGCGGCTCGGCGACACCGACCTCGGCGACCTGACCGTGCAGGGCGCCTCGCCCGAGTTCCGCATCGACGAGGTGATCGACTACACCGAGGCGGAGAACCCGAAGATCCTGCGCCAGGTGCAGGGCACGCTCGAGAACGTGCCCTGCTACCTCGACCAGGACGGCTGCCCGCCCGGGTCGAAGTTCGCCTTCGACTCCGCCGGTGAGATCACCTGGGACCCGGCCTTCACCACCGAGGTCCCGTTTCGCTGCAACATCCCGCGCTCCGTGGTCGAGGGCGGCGAGGTGGTCCCGCTGCGGCCCGGCCTCTACGGCCACGGGCTGCTCGGCTCGCTGAGCCAGGTCGGCTCCCAGGACGACCAGTCGTTCGAGCACCGGATGCTCTTCTGCGCGGTCAACTGGGCCGGCTTCGCGTCCGAGGACATCGGCACGGTCGTCTCGGCGCTCGCCGACCTGTCGAACTTCAACAAGCTCACCGACCGCATGCAGCAGGGCTTCCTCAACTTCCTGATGGTCGGGCGGGCGATGATCCACGCCGACGGCTTCAACACCAGCCCCGCCTTCCAGGTCGACCCCGACGGCCCCGGCGCCCATCCGCCCGAGCCGGTGATCGACCCCACCCGGCTCTTCTACGAGGGCAAGAGCCAGGGCGGGATCATGGGCGGGGCGCTGACCGCGCTCGCGCCGGACTTCGAGCGCGCCGTGCTCAACGTCCCGGGCATGAACTACTCGACCCTGCTGCAGCGCAGCGTCGACTTCGACGAGTACGCGGAGCTGCCCGGCCTCGGCCTCTACGACAACTACCCGAACCTCGCCGAGCGCCAGGTGATCTTCTCGCTCATGCAGCTGCTCTGGGACCGCGGCGAGCCGAACGGCTACGCCGGTCACATCACCGATCACCCGCTGCCCGACACGCCGCCCCACGAGGTCCTCTACCAGGTCGACGTCGGCGATCACCAGGTCGCCAACGTGACCGCCGAGGTGGCGGCGCGCACCGCCGGCGCCAAGATCTATGAGCCGGCGCTCGACCCCGGCCGCCACTGGGACGTCGACCCGTTCATGGGCATCGACCCGATCGACTCCTTCCCGTACCCGGGCTCGGCGATCGTCTACTGGGACGGCGGCCCGGTGAGCTGGGAGTACAACGGGCCGGAGTGCGGCGATTCGCCGGATTACTGTCAGGGCTCGGGAGTGGCGCCCGACGAGAACGTGCCGCCGCGGCCCGAGTGGGGATTCGGCGGTGATCCGCACAGCTACTCGCGCGACGCGATCGCGGCCCGCGAGCAGGCCTCGGACTTCATGCAGGTCGACGGGTTCATCAACCCCTGCCCGGGCGACGATCCCTGTTACGCGAACGGCTGGACCGGCCCGTAGGCCGCGCGCGATGAGGGCGGCCGTCGTCTCCGAGCCCGGTGGCCCCGAGGTGCTGCGAGTCGAGGAGCGCCCAACCCCCGAGGCGCGGCCGGGGTGGGTGCTGGTCCGGGTTCGGGGCTTCGGCCTCAACCGCTCGGAGCTCGGCACCAGGCGCGGGGACTCCGGCGACGCGGTGAGGTTCCCGCGCGTGCTCGGGATCGAGTGCGTGGGCGAGGTGGCCGAGGCGCCCGGCTCGGATCTCGAGCCGGGCCGGACCGTGGTCGCCGCGATGGGCGGCATGGGCCGCGAGTTCGACGGCGGCTACGCCGAGTGCGCCCTGCTCCCGCGCGAGCACGTGATCCCGATCTCGACCACCCTGCCCTGGTCGCGGCTCGCCGCCCTGCCCGAGACGTTCGCCACGGCCTGGGGCTCGGTGGTCAAGACGCTCCGCCTCGAGCGCGGCGAGACGATCCTGGTCCGTGGCGGCAGCTCCTCGGTCGGGATGGCCGCGATCACGATCGCGTCCGAGCTCGGCGCGACGGTGATCGCGACCACGCGGCAGGAGGCCAAGCGCGCCGCAATGGAGGAGCAGGGCGCCGATCACGTGGTCATCGACCCCGGCTCGATCGCGGAGGAGGTGCGCCGGATCGCCCCCGACGGCGTCGACGCGCTCTTCGAGCTGGTCGGGCCGCGAGTGATCGCCGACAGCGTCGCCGCCGTGCGCTCGGGGGGCCGCGTCTGCCTGAGCGGCTACCTCGCCGAGAGCTGGGACGTCGACTCCGCGCGCGCGGCGGTCGCGGCCGCGGGAGCCTCGTTCGCCACCTTCGGCAGCATCGAGGTCAGCGACGACGCCTACCGCGAGCCACTGCAGGCGATCGTCGAGGCGGTCGAGTCGGGGCGCTATCGCGACGGCCTCGCGCGCGTCTTCGAGCTCGACGAGATCGCCGACGCGCACCGGCTCATGGAGGACGACGGGGTGGCCGGCAAGGTCGTCGTCCTGACCGGAGCCGACGGCCCGGCCGGTTAGCCGAGGTGCCGCGCCCGCTAGGGTGCCGCCGATGAGTGAGGTGCCCGAGCTGCTCGACCGGTTGCTGCGCGCGCCCGCGCCGTCCGGCTACGAGGAGCCCGCGAGCGCGGTGTGGCGCGAGGCGGCGTCGTTCGCCGAGCTCGAGACCGACCGGATCGGCTCCTCGATCGCCCGCGTCGGCGAGGCGCGGCCGCTGGTCGCGATCGTCGGCCACATCGACGAGATCGGCCTGGCGATCACCCACGTCGACGAGAAGGGCTTCGCCTACTTCGCCCCGATCGGCGGCTGGGACCCCCAGATCCTGGTCGGCCAGCGGGTCGAGATCCAGGGGCGCGACGGGCCGGTGCCCGGCGTGATCGGCCGCCGGCCGATCCACCTGCTCAAGGAGGATCAGCGCAGCAAGGCGGTCGAGCTCGCCGGCCTGCACATCGACGTCGGCGCGGCGGATCGCGACCAGGCCCTGGGGCTGATCGGGATCGGCGACCCGGTGGTGATCGCCGCCGAGCCGGTGCCGCTCGCCGCCGAACGGCTCGTCTCGCGCTCGATGGACAACCGCCTCGGCGCCTACGTCGCGCTCGAGGTCGCCCGCCGCTCGCACGAGCGCAGTGGCCTCGCGGGCAGCGTCGCCGGGGTCGCCGCCGCCCAGGAGGAGATCGGGCTGAACGGCGCCAAGACCTCGGCCTACGCGCTCGAGCCCGACATCGCCGTGGTCGTCGACGTCACCCACGCCACCGACGCGCCCGGGGTCGACGAGAAGGAGACCGGCAGCCACGCGCTCGGCTCCGGCCCGGTGCTGGCCCGCGGCTCGACGCTCTCGCCCCGCGTCTTCGAGCTGCTCGCCGCGACCGCCGAGCGCGAGGGGATCGAGCACACGGTCGAGGCCTCGGGGCGCTGGACACGCACCGACGCCGACGCCTACCAGATTTCACGCGCCGGGATCGCGACCGGGCTGGTCTCGATCCCGCTGCGCTACATGCACTCGCCGGTCGAGACGGTCGACCTGCGTGACGTCGAGGCGGTGATCGAGCTCCTGGTCGCCTTCGCGACCTCGGTCGACGCCGACGTCGACCTGAGCCGCTGACGATCCGGCGCGCTCAGCCGCGCAGCTCGAGCTTCCTGGTCACCTTCTCGCCGCCGCCCTCGGGGCGCAGCTCGACCTTGACCTTGACCTTCTCGACGCGCTCGAGCAGCCGGCGGCCCTTCTTCGTCGGCCTCGAGGCGACCTTGCGGGTCTTGCCGGCGCCGATCTCGTAGGAACGCTTGGCGACCTTCAGCTTGCGCTTGCGGACCTGAAGCTTGCCGGCGCACTCGGCGCCCGCCGAGCAGGCGACCTTGACCTTGATCTTGCCCTTGCGATAGCGAAGCGATCCGCCGCGGATCCGCGCCTTGCCCGCCGAGGCGCCGACCGGGCGGAACTTGACGATCCGGTTGGCCTGGCTCGCGTCGGCGACGTAGAGGTTGCCGCGTGGGTCGAGGTCGAGGTCCCACGGGTCGTTGAGGTAGTCGTGGTCGCCGAAGCGCTCCGGCACCCTGGCCACGAAGGCGCCGGAGGGGGTGAACTCCTGGACCCGGCCCAGGCCCGAGCTGTCGGAGACGTAGACGTTCCCCCGCGGCCCGACGGCGACCCCGTAGAGGAAGTCGAACTGCCCGTCGGCCGCTCCCTGCTGTCCCCACTTGCCGAGGAAGGCCCCCGTGGAGGTGAACCTCTGGATCCGATGGTTGCCGCGGTCGGCGACGTAGAGGTTGGCCTGCTGGTCGACGGCGATCGCGACCGGCTGGTCGAATTGCCCGTCGCCGGCCCCGGGCCCGCCGAGGGTTCCGACGTAGTCCCCGGTCGGGGTGAACTTGTGGACCACGTCGTTGACGAGGTCGACGACGTAGGCGTTTCCCTGCGCGTCGAGGCCGAGGTCGAACGGGCCCCAGTCGACCGGGAGGCCGAACTCCCGGACGAAGGAGCCCGCGGCGGTGAACACCTGGATCCGCCCGTTGAGGTAGTCGGCGACGTAGACGCTCCCATCGGGCCCGACCGCGATGCCCCGCGGGTCGTCGAACTGGCCCGGGCCCGTGCCCGGGCCACCCCAGGTCGCCAGCAGGTCGCCGTCGGCGGTGAACTTGCGGAGTCGGTCGTTCTCCGTCTCGGCGACGTAGACGTTCGATTGCCGGTCGACGGCGATGCCGTGGGGCAGCGTCGCGCCCCACTCGCGCTCGAAGTCGAACTGCGTCGCGCCGGCCGGGCTCGCCCACACGACCAGCGCGGCCGCCGCGAGCGCCAGCGAGGTCAGAGGGCGAGCCAGCCGGGTCAGAGGGCGAGTCAGCCGGGTCAGAGGGCGAGCCAGCCGCCGAGGCGCGGTCATCGTCCGCCCCAATCGCTCGTGCTCACTTACAACCGATCCGGGTGCAGGCTGTAGGTGGCGACGACCTCGCCCTGGTCGAGGACGCGGCCCTCGATCGCCTCGTAGAGGTCGTCGAGCTCGAACGCCCCCGACAGCTCCAGGCTCGGGGTGTCGAGCGCGTAGACGCGGAAGTGGTAGTGGTGCAGGCGCTCGTCGTTGAAGGGCGGGAAGGGGCCGTCGTAGTGGCCGTAGGTCCCCCCCATCTGCTCGTCGCCGGCGAGGAAGGCGGTGAAGCCGTTGGCGCCCGCGACCCCGCCGAACGACGTCTCGCCCGGCTCCTTGCCGCCGATCACGACCCCATCCGAGCCCGCGCCCTCACCGAGCTCGGTGACCTCGGCGGGGACATCGACGACCAGCCAGTGGGCGAAGTCGACGCGCTCGGCGTCCTCGGGGATCGCCGTGCCGGGTTGGTTGACGTCGGTGGGGTCGGCGGGGACGTCGGGGTCGACGACCAGGATCGCGAACGACGCGGTGCCCTCCGGGGCGCCCGACCAGCGCAGGTGCGGGCTGCGGTTGCCGCCGGCGGGGGCGGCCCCGCCCTCGCCGTCGGGGACGCCGAACGCGTGCGCGTCGGGGACCCGCTCGCCGTGGGTGATGCTCTCGCTCTCGACCGTGATCGCCATGCCGCTCCTTCTGTCTCGCCGTCGCGCGGGCGGCAGTCTAGTTGCGCTAGTAGCGAAGCAGGGCCGCGACCCCGCCGTGGCTCGACAGCGAGCTCGCCGCCAGGCCGTCGACCGGGGTCACCTCGGCGTCGGTATCGAGCGCGCGCTCGATCATCGGGTCGACGAGCGCGACCCCGTCGTGGCGCGCCCAGTCGCGGGTCGCGTCGAAGATCAGGTGCCGCACCCGGGCCTGCTCGAGCGCCTCGTCGACCTTCTCGGGCCCGAACGCCGCGCCGCGCTTGGCGTTGACCGCCGACTCCAGGCGCGCGATCAGCTCCTCCTCACGGCTGCGGTTGAGGTGCTCGACCTCCTCGCCGACCCGCTCGCCGATCGCCGTGGCGCCGGCCCCGATCAGGTCGTGCGGGACCTCGTGCGCGAGCTCGGCCCGCCCGCCCATGCCGGCGACGAAGAGCTTCGGGCGGTCGTTGGCGCCGATCACGATCACCCGGCGCCATGGACGCTCGCCGTAGCGCGCGACGAGCAGGTGCCCGGCGTGCTTGAGGAAGCTCTCGCGGTTCTGCTCGAGCCGCTGCGCATGCTGGTCGCGACCGGCGGCGCCCGCCCCGGTGCCGCCCGCCTGTGGGTTGCGCTGCGGGGCCTTGCGCTCGCGCCAGTCGAGGTCGGTGAGCTCGAGCTCCCACCCGGCGAGCTCGGAGATCTCGGCGAGCCGCCACTCGAGCACCCGGATGCGCTCGAGCGCGAGCACCACGACGCCGACCGGCCAGCCCTGGTCGAGGATCCGCATCAGCGGCGCCAGGTGGGGCCGCGACGCCTGCACGACCTCGGTGCGGCCGAGCTCGAGCTGGACCCCGTGCCAGATCTCGCGCCGGTCGCCATCGACCTCGACGAAGCCGATCTGCGTCCGCCCGCTCGGCGGCGCGTCGTCCTCGAAGCGCCGCAGGACCCGGCGCGCGGCGTCCTCGTCGGCCCCCGCGAGCGCGTCGCGCAGCCCGATCCGCCAGCCCCCGCCCCGGTCGCCCGGGTCGATGTGGACGTAGGCGGAGACGACGCCCTGCGGGGGGCGCCACCGGGCCAGCTCGCGGGCCAGATTGTGGCCGAGATCGGATGCCATCGCTGAGTCCTACCCCCACGGCGCGGCTTCTAGCCCGGCGCCGGCCACATCAGTCGACCAGTCGCAGCTCCTTGGGCAGCGTGCTGAGGTTCCGGCACGCGTCCTCGGTGACCACGACGAGGTCCTCGATCCGCACCCCGAAGCTGCCCCCGACGTAGACGCCGGGCTCGACCGAGACCACGTCGCCGGCCAGCAGCTCGTCCTCGGAGCGCGGGCCGAGCCGCGGCGACTCGTGGATCTCGAGCCCGACCCCGTGGCCAAGCCCGTGCCCGAACCGCTCGCCATGGCCCGCGTCGCGAATCAGCGCGCGGGCCACCTCGTCGGCCTCGGCGCCGCCGACCCCGGCGCGGACCGCGTCCAGCCCCGCGGCCTGCGCGCGGCGCACGAGCTCGTAGACGTCGCGCGCCTCGCCGCCCGGCTCGCCGACGGCGAAGGTGCGCGTGCAGTCCGAGCAGTAACCATCGAGCTTTGCGCCCATGTCCCAGACGACCAGCTCACCGGACGCGATCTCGCGCTCGGAGGGCTCGGCGTGCGGCAGGGCGCCGTTGCTCCCCGCCGCGACGATCGCCGGAAACGACGGCTCGCCGCCGAGCTCGCGGATCCGCGCCTCCGCCGCGCGCGCGACCTGGCGCTCGCTGCGCCCGGCCAGGCCGGGTGCGAGCACCGACTCGTAGACCTCGTCGGCGAGCCGTGCGGCCTCGGCGATCGCCTCCTGCTCGCCCTCGTCCTTCTGGCGGCGAAGCCGCTCGACGAGGCCGGTCGTGGCGACCAGCTCGATGCCGTCGGCGAGCTTCTCCTCGAGCTTGCCCAGGCTGGCGACGCTGGTCGCCGCGTCGTCGAAGCCGACCCTGCCCTCGAGGTGCGAGGCCAGCTCGGGCAGCAGCCGCGAGCTCGCGGTGACGCGCTCGAAGGCGCCGTCGACCTCGCGCTCGGCGCGCTCGGTGTAGCGAAAGTCGGTGATGAACATCCGCGCCCGCGGGCCGACGATCGCGAGCGCGCTGGTCCCGGTGAAGCCGGTCAGCCAGCGGGCGCTGGCGCTCGCGTCGGGGCTCGAGTCTCCGGGACGGACCAGATCGCCGACGATCAGCTGGTCGAGGCCCTCCCCCGCGACGACCTCGGCCAGGCGGTCCGCCCGTGCGGCGAGGGACACGCTCACAGGCCCTCGCTCGCGCTGCGCGCCGAAGGGCTCATCGGGCGAGCCTCTCGTGCAGCAGCTCGAGCGCCTCGCGATAGCCGTCGGCTCCCTTGCCGGCGACCTTGGCGATCACCAGGCCGTCGAAGACCGAGCGCCGCCGCCACTCCTCGCGCGAGTCGACGTCGGAGAGATGGACCTCCACCGCCGGCAGGTCGGTGATCTCGAGGGCGTCGCGGATCGCGTAGCTGTAGTGCGTCCAGGCCCCGGCGTTGAGGATCGCCCCGTCCGCCGCGTCGGGCAGGCGGTGCAGGCGCTCGACGAACTCGCCCTCGTGGTTGGTCTGAAAGAACGTCACCTCGAGGTTGAGCTCGCGCCCGAACCGCTTCACCTTCGTCTCCACCTCGCCCAAGGTCAGATCACCATAGTGCTCGGGGTCGCGGCGGCCGAGCGCGTTCAGGTTGACCCCGTGTAGGACCTCGATCCGATTGTGCGAACCGACCGTCACCGTGCGCCGTCCGCGGGTCGCCTCAGCTCCTCCACCGCGGCCCGCACCCTACCGGCGTCGAGCGTGCGCGCGGTGACGACCTCACCGGGACGCTCGCAGAGGACGAAGCCGACGCCGGCCGCGGTGCGCTTCTTGTCGCGCTCGAGCGGCGCCAGGACCTCGTCGACCGCGATCCCGGGGTCGAGCGCGACCGGCAGCTCGTGTCGCCCGAGGATCGACCCGACCTCCTCGCGAAGCTCGCCGGCGCCCGAGAGCCGCAGCGCGGCCAGCAGGCCGAGGCCGATCGCCTCGCCGTGGCGGTAGCGCGCGTACCCCGAGGCGGCCTCGATCGCGTGGCCGACGGTGTGGCCGAGGTTGAGCGCCGCGCGCGCGCCCGAGTCGCGCTCGTCGGCGGCGACGACCTCGAGCTTGGTCAGCACACAGGCGAAGATCAGGTCGTCGAGCTCAGTTGGATCAAGGGGCGCCTCGATCGTGCGCGCCCGCTCCCACAGCGCCCCGCCCCGGATCAGCGCCGTCTTCAGCACCTCGACGAAGCCCGCCGCGAGCTCGCCGGCAGGCAGGGTCGCGAGCGTGGCCGGGTCGGCGAGCACGGCGCGCGGCAGGTGGTAGGCGCCGACGTAGTTCTTGGCCTCCGGGAGATCGACGCCCGTCTTGCCGCCGTAGGCGGAGTCGACCTGCGCGACCAGCGTCGTCGGCACCTGGACGACGCCGATCCCGCGCTGGTAGGTCGCCGCGCAGAAGCCGGCGAGGTCGCCGACCACGCCCCCGCCGAGGGCGAGCACGTGGTCGGAGCGGGTCGCTCCGAGGCGGGCCAGCTCGCGCAGCACGCGCTCGGCCTCGGCGAGCGTCTTCGCCCCCTCGCCCGGTGAGACCTCGATCCGCCCGGCGAGCGGCTCGAGCCGCTTCGCGTAGAGCTCGCCGACGGTCGCGTCGGTGACGCAGAACGCCCGGCCGCCGGCCCCGAGCCCGCCGTACCGGGCCGCACCGTCCAGGGGGCTCGTCTCCAGCAGCCCGCGGCCGACGTAGGCGGGGTACTCGCCCGAGGCGCTGGCGGCCCAGGCCATCCGCGTGCCGGCGGCGAGCTCGCGGAGCCCGAGCAGCGCCGGCATCGCCCGCTCGACGGTCCCGAGGTCGGCGGCCGGCAGGACCGCGTCGGCGAGCTCCTCGTAGATCGGCTCGCGCTCGGCGAGCAGCGACTCGAAGCCGGGCCGGTCGCGGGCCAGGGGTCGCGAGTCGTCGACTCGCCCCCAGGCGTCCTCGGCGCCGACGCGAAGCCAGACGACGACGTGGCGCTCGAGCGCCGCGCGCACGCGCTCGGAGAGCACGCTGCCGCCGCCGAGCGCGATCGCCCCACCGTCGGCGCGCTCGAGCAGCTCGCCCGCCAGGGCCTCCTCTCGGCGGCGGAACTCGGGCTCGCCGTGGCGATCGAAGAACTCCGCGATCGAGCAGCCCAGCTCGCGCTCGAGCCGCGCATCGGTGTCGACGACCTCGAGCCCCGCCCCGCGCGCGGCGGCGGCCGCCGTCGACTTGCCGGCGCCCATGAAGCCGATGAAGACGAGGGCCCGCCCCGCGGGCGATCGCGCCACCCCGCTACCGCCGCCAGTCGATCCGCTCGCGATAGGCCGCGAGCGCCGCGCGCACGTCATCGATGTGATCGCCGCCGAACTTCTCGCGATAGCAACGCGCGAGCACCAGCGCGACCATCGCCTCGGCGACCACCCCGGCGGCCGGGACGACGGTCGAGTCGGTGCGCTCGCGCATCGCCTGCGCCGGCTGCTTCGACTCGGTGTCGACCGAGCGCAGCGGCTTGGTCAGGGTCGAGATCGGCTTCAGCGCCCCCCGGACGACGAGCGGCTCGCCGTTCGACATCCCGCCCTCGACCCCGCCGGCGCGGTTGCTCTCGCGGTAGTAGCCGCGCTCCTGCGACCAGAAGATCTCGTCGTGTGACTCCGAGCCGCGCGCCGCCGCGACGTCCCAGGCCTCGCCGACCGAGACGCCCTTGACCGCCTGGATCGAGACCACCGCCCCCGCGAGCCGGCCGTCGAGGCGCTCGTCCCAGGCGACGTGCGAGCCGAGCCCCGGGACGAGGCCGAAGGCGCGCACCTCGAACACCCCGCCGAGGCTCTCGTTCTCCTTTCGCAGCCGGTCGATCTCGGCGACCATCGCCTCGGCCGCCTCGCCGTCGAGGCAGCGCACCGGCGACTCGTCGACGGCCGCGAAGTCCTCCGGCCCCAGGTCACCGCGCTCCGGCGCGGCCACCGAGGCGATGCGCAGCACGTGGCTGTGCACGCTGACCCCCAGGGCCCGCAGGAGCTCCTTGGCGATCGCCCCGGCGGCTACCCGGGCGGCCGTCTCGCGGGCGCTGGCGCGCTCGAGCACGTTGCGCACGTCGCGATGCCCGTACTTCTGGGCGCCGGTCAGGTCGGCGTGGCCCGGGCGCGGCAGGTGCGATTCGGCGACCTCCGCCTCGACCGGCCACGGGTTCATCCGCTCCTCCCAGTTGGCGTAGTCGCGATTGGCGACCAGGAGGGCGATCGGGCTGCCCAGCGTCCGGCCGTGGCGGATGCCCGAGCGCACCTCGACCGAGTCGCTCTCGATCTTCATCCGCCCGCCGCGGCCGTGACCGAGCTGGCGGCGGGCCATCTCGCGGTCGATTCGCCCCCGGTCGAGCTCGAGCCCGGCCGGCAGCCCCTCGACGATCGCGACGAGCCCCGGCCCGTGCGACTCGCCGGCGGTTGTGAAGCGCAGCGCCATCAGCCGGCAAGGCTATTCGGGCGGCCCGGCACGCGGATCCTTCGGAGTCGGCGATCGGCCGCTCGGCATGGCTTTGGAGGCGGGCGGCGCGTACCTGGTCAGCCGCGGCCGGCGACGCCCGCTCGGCGGCGAGCTGCGCCGGCGCGCGACTACGCTGCGCCCATGGCAGCCCGGCGCCTGATCATCGTGATGATCTCCCTGCTCGTGATCTCGAGCATCGCCGCCGCGCTCGTCCCGGTGGCCGAGAACGGCCTCGAGGACGATACGACCACCACCACGACCACCCCGCCGCCCCCGCCCGCCGGCGAGGTCGTGCGGGAGACGGTCGAGGCCGGCGGCAAGGTCGAGAGGATTCGCGTGCGAGTTGGCGACCGGCTCGCGCTGCGGGTCCGGGTCAAGAGGCCATCCGAGATCGCGATCCCGGAGCTCGGGCAGCTCGTCGCGGTCGATCCCGCGGCGGCGGCTTCCTTCGACCTCCTGCCCGACGAGCCGAGCACCTATCGGGTGCGCCTCCTCGACACGGATCGAACGATCGCCCGGATCCAGGTGGTCAAGCGGGCGAATAGGTGAGGCCGCAGAGCTCGCGCCCGCGGGTGGCGCTGCGCGCGGCGGTCGTGCTGCTGCTCGACGCCGTCGCCCTGCTTGCGCTCTCGCAGCTGCGCGACGGCTTCGAGCTCGACGGCCCGGGCGCGGCGCTCGGGATGGCGGCGATCGTCGGCCTGATCAACGCCCTCGTCTGGCCGCTGGTGGCGCGCGTCGCCCTGCCGCTCAACGTGCTCACGCTGGGCGGCTTCGCGCTGGCGCTGAACGGCGTGGTGGTCGTCGCGGCGACGCTGATCATCCCGGGCGCCTCGATCGACAATTGGTTCGACGGCATCCTGGTCACGATCGGGATGACCGTGATCACGGCGCTCGTCGCCTCGCTGCTGGCGATCCACGACGACGAGAGCTGGTATCGCAACGTGGTCCGCCGCCAGGCCCGGCGCCGCGGAGAGGTGATCCACAGCGACATCCCGGGGGTGGTCCTCTGCGAGATCGACGGGCTCGCCCACGAGATCGCCGCTCGCGCGCTGCGCGACGGGACGATGCCCAACCTCTCGCGCTGGGTGCGCGACGGCGGCCACCGCCTCGAGCGCTGGGAGACCGACTGGTCCTCGCAGACGGGCGCCTGCCAGGCCGGCCTGCTGCACGGCTCCAACGAGGACATGCCCGCCTTTCGCTGGTGGGAGAAGGACCGCGACCGCGCGATCGTCACCAACCACCCCCGCGACGCCGAGGAGCTCGAGCGGCGGCACTCCGACGGCCGCGGGCTCCTGCACGCCGACGGCGCCAGCAGGGCGAACATCCTCTCCGGCGACGCCCCCCACTCGATGCTGACGATGAGCACCGTGCTGCGCCGCCGGCGGCCGATCGGCCGCGACTACGCCGCCTACTTCGCCGCCCCGTACGCGGTCGCCAAGACCCTGATCGCCTCGATCGCCGAGTACGCGCGCGAGCGCCGGGCCGCCGCGCGCGAGCGCCGTCGCGACGTGCGCCCGCGGATCGCGCGCTCGCGCACCTACGCGCTCGTGCGCGCCTGGGCGACGGTCGTCCAGCTCGATCTCCAGATCGCCTCCGTGGTCGCCGACATGCTCGCCGGGCGTCCGGTCGTCTACACCACGTTCCTCGCCTACGACGAGGTCGCCCATCACTCCGGCATCGAGCGCGCCGACACTCTCGCCGTGCTCGCCAAGGTCGATCGCCAACTCGCCCGAATCGAGGCCGCGGCCGCCGACGCGCCGCGCCCCTACCTGCTCGTCGTTCTCTCCGACCACGGCCAGTCACAGGGCGCCACGTTCCGCCAGCGCTACGGTCTGACGCTCGAGGAGCTCGTCCGCGAGGCCGGCGGGGCGCACCGGGTGCAGACCGACTCGAGCGGCGACGAGGCGCTCTCCTACCTGAGCGCCGGGCTGACCGAGATGGCGCGCGACGAGACCGCGACGGCGAGGGCGGTACGCACCGCGACCAGGCGCCACAGCGACGACGGGGTGGTCGATCTCGAGGGGGTGGCGGGGGCCGGCGCGGGAGCGGCGCCGCGCGAGGACGGCGGGGGAGCGGCCACGCGCGAGGGCGGGGACGAGGGCGGCGAGCCGGGCGGCGAGGTGGGCGGGCCGGGCGGCGAGGTGGGCGGGCCGGGCGGCGAGGTCGGAGAGCGGGGCGGCGCGGTCGAACCGACACTGCCCGAGATCTCGGTCATGGCCTCGGGCTGCCTCGGGCTGATCAGCTTCCCGCGCGAGCCGGGAAGGCTGAGCCTCGAGCGGATCGCAGAGCTCTACCCCGAGCTCCTGCCGGCGCTGCGCGACCACCCCGGGATCGGCTTCGTGTTGGTGCGCTCCGACCGCGAGGGGGCACTCGCGATCGGCGCCGAGGGGATCAACCACCTGGACGCCGACCGGGTCGAGGGCGCGGACCCGCTGGCGCCCTTCGGGCCGCACGCCGCCGACCACGTCAGGCGAACCGACGGCTTCGCCCACTGCCCCGACCTGGTCGTCAACAGCACCTACTGGCCGGCGATCGGCGAGGTCGCCGCGTTCGAGGAGCTGGTCGGCTCACACGGCGGCATGGGCGGCGGCCAGGGGTATCCGTTCGTCTGCTTTCCCGCCGGGCTGGCGTGGCCCGGGACCGACCCGGTCGGCGCCGAGGCCGTGCACAGGATCATGGCCGGCTGGCTGGCCGCCCTCGGACACGCCGGCTACGCCGAGCGCGAATCCGCACCACCAGCAGCCTGACCGTCACGGTCTCGGATTGGCGCCGGCCCTTCTCGTCGAGACTTCGGGCCGAACCTCATCGATCCCGAGAGCACGACGTTTGAGGTGGGGTCGCAACTCTGCCGCGCCGGAGTTTCCGTCCGAGGGCCGATCTACTATACGAACATATGTTCTGGGACGTTACCGAACGGACGGAACGGACGGCAGACTCTCCCGAGCCGCTGTCCACGGTCCCCCTCGAGCTGATCGAGCGCGAGATCGAGTCGCTGGCCGCCCAGATCAACGCCGGCTGCGCGCGCTGGCTCGAGCTGGTCGCCGAGTTCGACCGCCGCGAGGGCTGGGGCGACACGGGCTGTCGCTCGATCTCGGAGTGGATCGCCTGGCGCTGCGCGCTCAACCCGCGCTCGGCGCGCGAGCACGTCCGCGTCGCGCGGGCGCTCCCCGATCTGCCGCGGATCCGTGCGGCGTTTGCCAGCGGCGCGCTGAGCTACTCGAAGGTGCGGGCGCTGACCTGGGTCGCTGACGGCGAGAGCGAGGCGGAGCTGTTGGAGCTTGCCCGCCACGCCACCGCCGCCCAGCTCGAGCGGGTGGTCCGCGCCGCACACCGGGTGAGCGCCGCCGAGGCCGACGAGGCGCAGAGCCGAACCTTCGTGCGCTGGTGCTGGGACGACGATGACGGCTGCCTTCGCCTCGACGCCAGGCTCTCGCCCGAGGACGGGGCGCTCTTTCTGCGCGCGCTGGAGTCCGCCCGCGATGCGGTCTATGAGAGGCGGGAGGACGAGGGCGGTTCCGCGGGACCGCTCGCTGCCACTGGGCCGAGCGGTTCCGCGGAACCGCCCGAGCCTCCCGCCGCCCGCCCAGTGCCCTCGCCGACCAACGCCGAGTCGCTGGCCGCGCTCGCCGAGGCGGCGCTCGCGCGCCCGCCCACGGGTCTGCCGGGCGGCGAGCGCTACCAGTTGCTCGTCCACGTCGACGCCGAGACGCTCGCCACCGACGAGCCCGGCGCCACCGCGACCGGGCGCGGCGCGTGCGCGATCGCCGACGGGCCCGCGATCTCGCCCGAGACCGCGCGCAGGCTGGCGTGCGACTCCTCGCTGGTCACGATCTCAGAGCGCGACGGCGAGCCGGTCGCCGTCGGTCGACGAAGGCGCTCGATCCCGCCCTCGGTCCGCCGCGCGCTCGTGGCGCGAGATGGGCGCTGTCAGTTCCCGGGCTGTGAGCGGTGGCGCTTCGTCGATGCTCACCACATACGCCACTGGGCTCACGGTGGCGAGACGGGCCTGTCGAACCTCGTCCTGCTCTGTCGCCACCACCACCGCCTTGTCCACGAGGCCGGCTTCTCGCTGGCGCTGGACGCCGACGGTCGTCGGCGCTTCGCGCGCCCGGACGGATCGTCGATTCCCGTCTCGCCCCTTCCACCCCCCGTCGACCGGGCCGAGCTGCCGCCGGCCCGCGCGCCGACGCTCACTGGCACCGGCGAGAAGGTGGACCTGGGCATGTGTGTGGATGCGGTGCTGGTCGCGGGCTCGGGGCCTCGGACTCCCGAGACGGCCGGCTACGCCGAGCGCTCGTCGAGCTGCGCCAGCTCGTAGCTCTCGCCGGGGGCGAGCACCCGCGGCTCGACCCCGGGCGCGAGCTCGGCGAGCTCGGCGGTGAAGCGGCTCGCCGGCCGCTCGACCAGGTGCGGTCGGCGGCGCAGGATCCCGATCCGAAACAGGGTCCCCCAGTGGATCGGGATCGCCACCCGGGGCCGCAGGATCGCCGCGGCCTCCGCGGCGCGCGTCGGGTCGAGATGACCCTTACCGACCGTCGGGCCCCAGCCGGCGATCGGCAGCATGGCGACGTCGAGCCCACCGTCGGCGATCTGCGCCATCTCGTCGAAGAGGTCGGTGTCGCCGGCGAAGTAGACGCGGTGTGCGCCCGCGAGCCCCTCGCCCCCGACCTGCTGGCCCGCGAGCCCCTCGCCCCCGCGCCCGCCCGCGAGCCGCCCGCCCGTGATCACGAACCCGAGCGCGTCGACGTGGCGCCCGATCCGGTAGCGGCGGGCGTCGTGGCTGGCGGGCACCGCCGCGACCTCGAGCGCGCCGACGGTCGTCGAATCGCCCGGGGCGAGCTCGGTCACCGCTCGGACGCCGCGGCGCGCCAGCGTCCGCGCGCCGCCGCGCGGCGCGATCACGCGCGTGTCGGCGCCGATCGATCGCAGCGAGGGGAAGTCGAGGTGGTCGGGGTGCAGATGCGAGAGCAGGACCGCGTCGATCTCCTCCGTGACGCCCGTGTCGGGCTCGGGCGGGTGGCGCGCGATGTGCAGCAGCCGCCGGCGCAACATCGGATCGGTGAGCAGGCGAACGCCGCCGAGCTCGACCAGCGCCGTCGCGTGACCGACGTAGGTGATCCGATCGGCGCTCATTCGCGGGCCGGCCCGGCTGCGGAGCCGCCCCCGGCGAAGCGGTGCCGATGTCGGGCGAAGCCGACGAGACCGGCGGGGAGCTGGAGCCAGTAGGAGAACAGCCGGTAGGCGAAGGTCGCCAGCACGGCGTTGCCGGCGCTGACCCCGGCCAGGGCGAGCATCGCGGTCAGGCCCGCCTCGACGAAGCCGAGCCCGCCGGGCGTGACCGGGATCTGGGCGAGCACCTGTGCCGCGCAGAAGGCGAGCAGCACCAGGGTCGGGCGCGGCGAGGCGCCGACTGCCGCGAGCGCGGCGAGCAGGGTCGCGTAGTCGAATGCCCAGCGCCCCGCCGTGGCGAGGACTGCGAGTCGCCAGTTGGGCCCCAGGGTGGCGAGCAGCTTGTCGCGCTCGCGGGTCAGCCGCGCGGGCAGCTCGCGAAGTGGGGCCGAGCGGCGGCGCAGCCGGTTGCGCACGCCCTGCACCGCGCGTCCGACCAGCTCCAGCGGCCGGTCGAAGGCGAGCACAGCGACCGCCGCCGCGAGCAGGACCACGAAGACGGCCACCCCGAGCAGCGTCGCCTCGACCAGGTTGCGGTCGACCGAGCCGCGCAGCAACGACGGCACCGCGAGCACCGGCAGCGCCAGCAC
>WHSW01000029.1 GCA_009379895.1 Solirubrobacterales bacterium | reverse complement strand
GTGGCCGGTGCGACCAGCTTGGCGGGCACGCTGCCCTCCTCGGCGATCAGGCGGTTCTCCAGCAGGGCGGCCGAGAGCAGCAGGGCTTCGCGCCGCATCGCCGCCATCTCGCCGACCAGGCGCGCGGCGACGTCGTCGACCACGCCGCGGCCCATCTGCGCGGCGCGGCCCGTGAGCTTTACCTCGGTCACCGTCTCGACCAGCGAGCCGGCGCCCCCGGCGACGACGGCCATCGTCATCGTCGCCTTCGCGGTGCCCTGGCCGCGTTGCTCGCGCACGTCGGCGACGAGCACCGCGCGGTGCGCGGCGTCGTCCTGCTCGTCGATGCGCACCTTGCCGCGATAGTTCATCCGCATCGGTCCGACCTTGACCGCGATCGTCGCCGGATGCGAGCCGTCGTCGTCGCGCGGGCCGACCTCGCCGCCGGGGATGCACGGCCCGACGCGCTCGAGGTCGACGAGCAGCCCGTAGGTCTGCGGCGGCGCGGCCGGCACCTCGAAGTCGTTCTCGATCCTCACCGGGTCACCTCACTTCTCCCCCCGCACGTAGGGCAGCGCCAGCGCCGACGGCAGGTACGAGCGGCGCGCGAACAGCACCAGGACCACGATCACGACGACGAAGGGCAGCATCTGGACGTAGTCGGTCTGGATGTTGACCCCGATCAGCTGCAGCGCGGTGGCCACCGAGAGCGAGAGGCCGAAGAGCACCGCGCCGACGATCGTCCACGGCGCCCTGCCCCGCGAGAGCATCGCGATCACGATCGCGATGAACCCCGAGCCCTGGGTGATGAAGGGGGTGAAGCTGCCGGCGCCGACGATGACCAGATACGCGCCCCCGAGGCCCGCGAGCCCACCGGCGCACAGCGTCGCCCAGGTGCGGGTCGCGGTCACGCTCACGCCGGCGGCGTCGAGCGCCTCGGGCCGCTCGCCGGCGGCGCGGATGCTGAGCCCGGCCGAGGTGCGCTTCAGCACCCAGCCGACGACGAAGGCGAGCGCGATGCCGATGTAGACGATCGCGTTCTGGCTGAACAGGCTCTCGCCGAGGATCGGGATCTCCTTCAGCCCCGGGATCGCGAGCTCCGACGGCGAGCCGAGGCTCGGCCGCGACTCCGCGTAGGCGGCGCCGTGCAGGAGGCTGGTCGCCCCCTCGGCAACCAGCAGGATCGCGATCCCGATCACGATCTGGTCGAGGTTCATGCGCACGCAGAGCACCGCCATGACGAGCGCGCCGGCGGCGCCGGCGACGATCCCGGCGAGCATCCCGAGCCACTCCGAGCCGGTGTTGTAGGTGATCACGAAGGCGAGGAAGGCGCCGAGCAGCATGTAGCCGCCGAGCCCGACGTTGAGCACCCCGGCCTGCTCGGCGACCAGCTCGCCGAGGCTCGCGTAGAGCAGCGGCACGGCGGCCACCAGCCCGCCCGCGATCAGGGCGGTGAGGAAGTCCTGGCTCAGCAGGTCGCTCATCCGAGACCCCGCCTCAACGCGACCCCGCCTTCTCCGCCCCGAGCGCGGGGCGCGGCTCGCCGGCCTGCGCCCCGCCGCCGCCCTCGCCCCCGGGCGGGCGCAGCCGGTCGGCGACCTCCGGGGGCACGAAGGCCATCCCGAGGCCACGACGCACGCGCAGGTACTCGACCACCGCCATGAAGAGCAGCATCAGCCCGACCAGCACGAGCAGCACGTCGCTGGTCACATCGGCCTCGCGGGCCGCGGACTCGCCGCCGATCTGGATCACGGAGAAGACGATCACGAGCGCCAGCGAGCCGATCGCGTTGAGCCTCGCGAGGAAGACCAGCGGGATCACCAGCAGCCCGTAGGCGGGGTTGAAGTCGGCGCGAAACGAGCCCTGCACGCCGAGGATCTCGACCGAGCCCGAGAGCCCGATCAGCGCCCCGCTGAGCACGAAGGCGATCACCGTCAGCCGCAGCGGGTTGAGCCCGGCGTGCAGCGCCGCGCGCGGGCTCGCGCCCAGGATCCGCATCCGCAGCCCGAGCGAGGTCCGGGTCATGAGCACGTGGACGGCGAGGATCGCGATCAGCCCGATCACGAACCCGAGGTGGATGCGCGTCCCGAAGAGCAGCGGGAAGCGCTCGTCGAAGGGGACGACGTCGGTGCGCGCGACGCCGCCGACGTCGGTCCGAAACGGGCCCTTGACGAGCACGTTGGCGACCCCGATGCCGATGAACGACATCATCAGCGTGGTGATGATCTCGTTCACCCCGTAGCGGCCGCGCAGGACCGCCGGGATGATCGTCCAGGCGCCGCCGACGAGCATCGCGATCGCCATCGTGATCAGCAACATCGGCCAAACGCCCAGCGCGTCGAGCAGCGAGGGCGCGAGCCCGGCGGTCAGCGCCGCGCCGAGCAGGAACTGGCCGTCGCCGCCGAGGTTCCAGAGGCTGGCGCGAAAGGCGACGATCAGCCCGGCCGCGATCAAGAGCAGCGGAGCGCTGCGAATGATGCTCTCCTGAAAGCCCTGCCACTCGAACAGGCCGCGCTGGAACATGTCGGCGTAGAAGGTGAACGGGTCGCGGCCGAGGGCGGCCAGCAGGATGCCCATCACGACCAGGGCGAGCACGATCGGCACGACCGCGATCAGCGTCGACTTGCCGATCGCGACCACGCGGGCCCTCACGATGCGCTCCCCGCCGGCACGCCGGCGCCCGCCCGCGCCACCATCAGGGCCCCGATCCGCTCCTCGACGCCGGGCGAGTTCTCGACCTCGCCGGTGACCTCGCCGCGCGACATGACCGCGATCCGGTCGCAGAGGTCGACCAGCTCCTCGATCTCGGTCGAGATCACGAGCGCCGCCAACCCCGCCCCGGCCGCCTCGCGGATCTGCTCGCGAACGAACTCCGCGGTGCGCACGTCGAGGCCATGCGTGGGCTTGTTGAAGACCACCGCCCGCGGCTCGCCCGCGAACTCGCGCGCCAGCAGCAGCTTCTGCACGTTGCCGCCCGAGAGGGTCGCGATCCGCGTCTGCACGCTCGGGGTGCGCACGTCGAAGCGGTCGACCAGGCCCTCGGCGAAGCGGTCGATCTCCTCGCGGCGCTCGGTGCCGCCGCGCCAGAACGGCGCCCGCCCGATCCGCTTCAGGACCGCGTTCATCGCCACGTCGAGGTCGCCCACCGTGCCCTCGCCGAGGCGGTCGTCGGTGACGTAGCGCAGGCCGCGGGCCTCGCGCTCGCGGACCCCGAGCCGGGTCACGTCCTCGTCGAAGAGCAGCACCTCGCCGCGGCGCGGGCGGCGCTGGCCGGCGATCAGCTCGGCCAGCTCGCGCTGGCCGTTGCCGTCGACCCCCGCGATCCCGACGATCTCGCCGGCGCGGACCTCGAGCCCGACGCCGGACAGGCCGACGACGCCGTCGTCGGCGTCGAGCGCGAGGTCGCGCACCCGCAGGGCGACCGCGCCCAGCTCGCGGCGCGGGCTCTCGCGCGCCGCCGGGGCGGCCTCGACCTCGACCGCGTCGGCGAGCTCGGCAGCCTGCTCGCCGAACATCATCTCGACGATCCGCGCCGAGAGCTCGGACTCCGAGCGCCCGCGCAGGTCGTCGGGCGCCAGCGAGCCGACCTTGCGCCCGGCGCGCAGCACGGTCACCCGGTCGCCGAGCTCGATCGCCTCGTGCAGCTTGTGGGTGATCAGGACGACCGCCAGCCCCCCGTCCTTGAGGTGCTCGAGCTCGCGCCGCAGCTCCTCGTAGCCCTGCGGGGTGAGCATCGAGGTCGGCTCGTCGAGGATCAGGACCCGCGAGCCCTGCCGCCAGAGCGCCTTCATGATCTCGACCTGCTGCTGCTGGCCGAGCGCCAGGGCGCCGGCGCGCGCGCCGGAGGCAAAGTCGACGCCGAGCAGCCGCGCGAGCTCGGCGAACCGGTCGTTGGCGCTCGCGAGGTCGAGCCGCCCGGTCCCGCCGTGGGAGCCGAGCATCAGGTTCTCGAGGACGCTCAGGGTCGGGACCAGCGTCAGGTGCTGATAGACGGTGCCGATCCCGAGCTCGATCGCGGCGCGCGGCGAGTCGATCTCCACCTCGCGGCCCTGGAAGCGAATCTCGCCCGCGTCGGGCCGGTACATCCCCGAGAGGATGCTGATCAAAGTCGACTTGCCGGCCCCGTTCTCGCCGAGCAGCGCGTGCACCTCGCCGGCGCGCAGCTCGAGGTCGACGCGATCGTTGGCGAGCACGCCCGGAAACGCCTTGGTGATCCCGTGCAGCTCGAGCAGGGGGCCGGCCGATGTGGGGTCGGACGTCACGCCTCGCCCAGCAGCTCGACGACGCTCAGGGCGAGCACCGAGGCGGTGGCGAGCGCGGCCTCGACCCCGGCGGGCGAGGCGAACTGGCGCGCCCCCTCGTCGGTGTGGAACTCCCAGCCGCCCGGCCTGCCGATGCCGATCAACGCCGAGGGCACACGGCGCGAGATGTCGCCGAAGTCGGTGGCGAAGGGAAGCGGCGGCGGGTCGGCGAGGAACCCGCGCCCGGCGGCCGCGAAGGCCTGGGCGACCGCGGCGCGAACGCCCTCGTCGGGCACGATCCCGGGCACGGTGCGCGCGGTGGTCCAGCTCGCGCCTGCAAGCCCGGCGCGCAGGTCGGCCTCGAGCGCGTCGAGCGCGCGCTCGGAGTCGGCGGTGAGAAAGAAGGTCGCGCTCAGGGCCATGCCCGAGCCTTCCTCGACGTCGCCGTCGAGCGTCATGCTCTCGAGCATCAGCGCGTCAGAGCGCCCGCCGCCGGCGGCCTCGAGCGCGCGGGCGGCGGCCTCGCGCGGTGCCTCGACCGCCTCGTCCATGGTTCGCGCGCCGGCGACCGTCGCGACCAGGCGGCGCATGGTGCGCGAGCGCAGCGTGACCGTGTCATTGAACTCGGGGTGCGCGTAGAGCGCCGCGTCGAGGCGATCCCAGATCCCCGCCGCGGCGGTCAGCGCCTTGCCGCCGCCGCGGGCCCTGGTTCCCGGGGCGTGCAGCTCGTCGGCCGGGCAGCCGATCACCTCCACGCTGCCGCTCAGCTCGTCGCGAAGGTCGGCGAAGGCGAGCGCCGCGCCGGCGACGCCACCGGCGAGCGGCCCGTGCCCGCACGAGTGCACCGCCTGCACCGCGCCGTCGGCGCGCACCGCCGGGACCGCGTCGTAGAGGTCGACGATGCCGACCGCGGGCCCGCCCGGACGGCCCTCGAGCCGGGCGCGAAAGGCGGTCTGCATGCCGGCGATCCCGCGCTCGACCGCATAGCCGGCGTGCTCGAGCTGGCCGGCGAGAAAGCGAGCGCAGGCCTCCTCCTCGTGGGCGAGCTCGGGATGGGCGTGCACGAACTCGATCGCCGCCTCGACCTCGGGGCGGTGAGCCGCCACCGAGCTCAGGCCGCGCTCGGCGAGCGCCCGCGCGGGCGCGGGCGCCGGCGCGCCGGCCGCGGGGCCGGCCGTGGCCCGGCCTGAGGCTGTGCTGTCGTCTGATGCCATCTGGGGGTGCTCTCGATCGTCGCCCGCGACCGAGGCCCCTCGAGGCCCCGGCCGCGGCCGACGGTTGTGCGATTCGCTCAGCCCTCGTTGATCAGGGCGTCGACCTGCGACTTCTCCTCGGTCAGCGGGACCTTGATGTCGCCGTCGATGATCTTCTGCTTGGCGTCCTGGATATCGCTCCACGTCTGATCGTCGATCTGATCTGTCTGCAGCAGGGAGATACCCCCATTCTCGAGGTCGAGCTCATAGCCCTCCTCGCCGAACGTCCCGTCGCCGATATCGGCGATCGCGTCCTTGTAGAGCCCCTCGAAGTTCCACAGCACCGACGAGAGCAGCACGCCCTGGTCGTCGACCGGGGACTTGTCGCCGATCACGTCGATGAACTTGACGTCGTCGGCGTTCTCGACCGCCTGCAGCATGCCGAAGGACGAGCCGTCACCCATCCCGAAGACGATGTCGGCACCGTCGGCGATCACCGCCTCGGTGACCCGCTTGCCGCCCGCCGTGTCGGCGTAGCCGGCCTGGCCGATCTGCGCGAGCTCGACCTCGATCTCGGGGTCGACCGAGCGCGCCCCGGCGACGAAGCCGCCCGACATCTTGTTCCAGTTCACGTCGTCGGCCGAGATCACGATCCCGAGCTTGCCGGTCTTGGTGGTTTCGGCAGCGAGCATGCCCGCCAGGTAGGCGCCCTGCTGGCTCGCCGTGCTGGCGTTCGCCGAGATGCCGGGCTCGTTCGCCTCCGGGTTGTCCCAGATCAGCTCGGGGACGCCGGTCTGCGCGGCGACGTCGGGCGCGGTGGTGTTGTAACCCGACGCCTGGGCGACGACGAACTCCGCGCCGCCGGTCGACAGCTCGCGCAGAATCGGCGAGATGTCCTCGTAACCGGAGTTGTCGGCGATCTCGACCTCGATGCCGAGCTCGTCGGCGACCTGGGTGGCGGCCTCGACCGCCTGCTGGTTCCAGCCGTAGTCGTTGCCCTTCTCCGGCGCGACGATCGCGAACTCGGAGATCGGCGCGTCGCCCGAGCCGCCGCCCGAGTCGTCGCCGCCGTTGTCGTCGTCGCTGCCGCAGCCGGCGACGATCGCGCCCGCGAGCAGCAGTCCGGCGAGCGCGGCGATCAGCCTCGTTCCCCTGCCTCCGCGGCCGCCGCGGCCACCACGGCCACGTTCGATGATTCGTTGTTCTTCCATGACACGTTCCTCCTCGTGTATCCGTGTTGCCAGCCCCCGGTGCGAACCGCACGGCCCGCGGGATGCCGCTTTCGGCTCAGCCATCGGAGCCCGTATCCCTCGGCGTCGAGACCGACGCGTCGTCGTCGCCGAAGAAGAGTCTGCGGGCGTTCAGGCCCAGGACCCGGCGTCGGGCCCCCTCGTCGAGGCCGCTCGCCTCGACCTTGCGAAGCTCGACGCCGGGGTCGTGAAACGGGGCGTCGGAGCCGTACATGACCCGCTCGGGCCCGACCCGTTCGAAGGCCGTGCGGATCTTCGAGTGCATCGGCATCCCCGAGGTCTCGAGATAGACGTTCGGGTTGCGCTCCGCGACGTCGATCGCCCCGTTGATGTAGACGATGTTGCCGTGGCCCATGTGGCCGAGGACGACCCGCAGCTCGGGGAAGGAGACCGCGAGCTCCTCGATGCTCCACGGCAGGGTGAAGATCGGGTGCCCGCAGTGGACCAGGGCCGGCATGTCGCGCTCGACCAGCAGCTCGGCGACGGGATGGACGCTCGGGTCGTTGGGGTGATAGCCGTCGAGCAGCGGGTGCATCTTCACGCCGAGGAACTTCGGATGGGCGAGCAGCCCCGCGCAGCGCTCGGCGCAGTCGGGCTCGCGCGGGTTGGCCCAGAACAGCGCCCAGGCGTTCGGCACCCGCTCGACGATCCCGCGGGTCAGCTCGTTGTCGGGGTGAAAGACGATCCCGGCGTCGTAGTCCCACTCCGCGAACAGGTCGACGAGGCCCTGCTCGTCGAGGGCGACGTCGAAGAGCGGGAACTCGCCGACGTGCATGTGCGGGTCGACGATCACCCGGCCGGCGCCCCCTGCGCGCGCGCATCGACCGGCTCGGTGAGCACCTCGAGGGCGGCCTCGACGCCGGCGCCGATCTCGAGGGCGACGCCGAAGTCCGCCAGCCCCTTGCCGAGCGCCGCCAGCGCGACGACCGGGTTCAGCGACCGCGACGCCGGGCCCATGTGGCCGAGGCGAAAGACGCGCTCGGTCATCTCGGCGTGCTCGCCGTCGGAGAGCATCACCTCGTAGGCGGAGCGCACATGGGCGATCACGTCCCGGTTCGAGACGCCGTCGGGCACGGTGACCGCGGTGACCCCGTGCGAGGCGATCTCCTCGCGGGCGGCCCACAGCTCGAGGCCCATCGCGCGAACGCCGGCCCGGCAGGCGCGCGCCGCCCGCTCGTGGCGCTCGAAGGACGTCTCGAGGCCGTCGGCGAGCAGCTCGTCGAGGGCGGCATCGATCCCGTTGATGTCGGCGACCGAGGTCGTGTAGGGGAACTTCTCGCGCCCGCCGTCGATCCAGCGCTGCTTCCAGTCGAGCAGCGAGAGGTACGAGGAGCGCGGCGCGCCGGGATTCGCCTCCATCGCCTCCCAGGCGCGGTCGCTGACGCTGACCAGCGAGACGCCGGGTGGCCCGCCGAGGCACTTCTGCGGCCCGGCGACCGTGATGTCGAGGTCCCAGGCGTCGGTGCGCACCGGCGTCCCGGCGAAGGCCGAGACGGCGTCGACGATCACCAGCGCCCCGGCGCTGCGCGCGAGCGGCCCGATCTCGGCGACCGGGTTGAGCGTCCCCGACGGGGTCTCGGAGTGGACCACGGCGACCAGCTCGATCTCCGGGTGCTCGGCCAGCGCCCGCTCGACCTCGGCCGGGTCGATCGCGTCGTTCCACTCGACCTCGATCTCAACCACCTCGGCGCCGAGGGCGCGCAGCCAGTCGCCGAACCACTTGCCGAAGATCCCCGAGACCAGGTTGAGCGCGGTCATCCGCGGCCGGCAGAGGCCGCGCGCGGCGGCCTCCAGCCCGAGCACCGCCTCGCCCTGCATGAGGACGATGTCCTGCTCGGTCTCATAGACCTGCGCGACCTTCCGCTCGACCGCCTTGAAGCGCTCGAGGTAGACCGGGTCGTACTCGAACGGGATCGGCCGCCCGAGCCCGGCCAGGGTGCGCGGCGAGGCCGCCACCGGCCCGCCGGTGTAGGTGAAGGTCGCCGGCCGTCCGTCGGTGCTCATTCCTGCCCGCCCTGGTCCGCCTGCTCGACGAACTGGTTGTCGTAGGCCTCGGCGGGGTCGATCGATTCCTCGAGGACGCCCTGCTCGTCGAGGATCTCGACGGTCGACTGCCAGGCCTTCGGGTCCATGTAGCCGAGCCCGTGCTTCTCGGTCATCGGGCTGGTGAACGTCTTGTCGATGTCGGCCTGCAGCTGGGCAACGAACAGGCCCTCGCTCTCGGCGAGCTGCGGGCGCGACTCGGCGAGCAGCGCGGCCGCCTCGTCGGGGTTGTCGATCACCCACTGCAGCCCCTCGAGATAGGCGTCGGTGAAGCGCTGGACCAGGTCGGGGTCGGACTCGATCAGGTCCTCGTTGGTGAACACCCCGGAGCCGAGCGCGTCGTAGCCGTGATCGGCGCCGAGCATGATCGACAGCGACCCCTCGCCGCCGGCCTTCTCCTCGAGGATCGGGACCTCGGCGTCGATGTAGCACGGCACCACGTCGACCTCGTCCTGGAGCAGGTAGTTCTCATAGGGCGGCTCGACGGTCCGCTCCTCGATGCTGTCGGGGTCGACGTCGTTGGCGGCCATGAAGGCGCGGTAGAAGATGTGAGTCGACTGGCCCGGATGGACCGCCATCCGCTTGTCCTCGATGTCCGAGGGCTCGGCGAGCGTGAATTTGTCGGCCTTCGCGCAGAAGGCGAGCGGGCTGTGCTGGTTGACGGCCGCCAGCGCCTTCACCGGCACCCCCTGCGAGCGCGCCGTAGCCAGGGTCGGCAGGTCGCCGAAGCCGAAGTCGGCGCCGCCGGTGCCGACGATCCGCATCGCGTCGGCGGAACCAGTGCCCTCCTGGATGTTCTCGATCTCGATCCCCTGCTGCTCGAAGAACCCCTGCTCGTCGGCGACGAAGAACGGCGCGTGGTTGCCGCGGATCACGTAGTCGAGCTGGACCTTGACCTGGTCGAGTTCGCCGGAGCCGCCACCCCCATCGTCGTCGTCGCCACCGCAACCGGCCGCCAGGGCGCCGAGCGCCAGGACCGCGGTCACCGCGAGCGCCGCCCGCACCCGCCGCCTCGAGCTGCGCGTCATACCTACCTCCATTGCGCGTCGTCTCCCGTCGATTCGTTCAAGGTCATCGCTCAACCCACCGGGTTCAGGCCCTGGGGCGGCGGGTAGCGCCGGCTGACGAGCCGCTCGAGCAGCCCGACTCCGTAGTAGAGAGCGAGGCCGAGGATCGAGATCACCAGCAGCGCGGCAAACACGAGCCGGGTGTCGAGCTGGGTCGAGGCGAACTCGATCAGGTAGCCGAGGCCCTGCGAGGAGCCGGCGAACTCGGCGACCACCGCGCCGATCACGCTGAAGGTGATCGCGATCTTCAGCCCCGCGAACAGGTACGGAAGGGCGTTCGGGATCTGGACCTTGCGCAGGATCTCCCAGCGCGAGGCGCCGACCGACTGCAGGAGCAGCAAGAGGTCACGGTCGACCGCGTAGAGACCGGTGCGCATGTTGAGCGCCACGGGAAAGAAGGCGATCGTCGCGATCAGGAGCATCTTCGGGAACACCCCGTAGCCGAACCAGAGCACGAAGATCGGCGCCAGCGCCACCTTCGGCACCGTCTGGAAGGCGACGACGAGCGGGTACAGCGCCCGGTCGGCGAGCCGCCAGGCGGCGAGCACCAGCGCGATCGCGATCCCGACCGCGGCGCTGAGCGCGAAGCCGTAGACGATCTCCTGCAGCGTGTAGCCGGCGGCATCGCGCAGGAGCTCACTCGAGGCCGAGAGCTCGGCGAGGATCTCGGTCGGCTTGGCGAGCACGAACTCCGAGACGTTGAAGATCTCGACCGCGAGCTCCCAGCCGACCAGGACGGCGACGGCGACGAACAGCGACGGCAGCGCCTGAGCGACGAGGGAGCGCAGGCGACTCGGGGGGGCGCCGGCGGGGCGGCGGCCGGCGAGCGCCGGCGGGCGCTCGCGCTGGGTCGCGGCCTCGCTGGCCCCGGTCACGATCGGCCCTCGGCCGAGCCGCTGATCAGCAGCGAGCGCAGGTGGCGCTCGTACTCGGCGAAGCGTGGGTTCTCGATCGTCTCCTCGGTGCGCGGCCGCGGCAGATCGACCTCGAGCCGCTCGAGGATCCGACCGGGCTCGGTGCCCATGACGCAGATCTGATCGGACATGAAGACGGCCTCGGAGATCCCGTGGGTGACGAGGACAACCGTCTTCGCGGTCCGCGCCCAGATCTCGAGCAGGCTGTGGTTCATCCGTTCGCGGGTGATCGCGTCGAGCGCCCCGAAGGGCTCGTCCATGAGCAGGATCTCGGGGTCGAGGGCGAGCGCCCGGGCGATCGCCACGCGCTGCTCCATCCCGCCGGAGAGCTCGGAGGGCAGCTTGTCGGCGGCGTCGGCGAGCCCGACCAGCTCGAGCATCTCGCGCGCGGCCCCCTGACCGCGCCGACCGCCACCTCGTCGCCCGCCGATCTCGGTGAGCAGCGAGGCGTTGGCCACCGCGCGCCGCCAGGGGAGCAGCGTCGCGCGCTGAAAGACGACCCCGACCTCGCGACGGCGCATCGCCTCGGGGGCCGGCTTGCCCGCGATCGTGGCCTCGCCGGCGGTCGGCTCGAGCAGCCCACTGAGGATCTTCAGCAGGGTGCTCTTGCCGCAACCCGAGGGCCCGATCACGGAGACGAAGCTGCCACGCGGCACCGCGACGTCGACATCGCTGAGCACCACGTGGCCGCCCTCGCGGGTCGCGAACTCCATCCAGATTCCGCGCGCCTCGATCTGGGCGGCGTCGCGGTGGAGCCCGGCCCCCGAACCGAGGCGGTCGGTCCCGGCGCCCTGGCCCCCGACGCCGCGGGCAGCGACGCCGGAGGCCGACGGGGCCGGGCCAAGCCCAGCGGAGGAGCGATCGGCGCGCGCGGCAAAGCCCGGCGCCGGGGAGAGAGGGTCCCAGCGCCTTGCGTCCTGGGCCTGGAGGTGTGCGGGGTCAACCGCCTTGCCGATCACCGGAGGCGATGATAGTCTAATTGCTAACTGTTGACAACTGACAGTCACCAACGAGTTGTCAGCGGATGCCCGCATGAGGGTCCGCCTCGATGAACGACACACCCCCAAGCAACGAAGACGGTGAGGCCCGCGACGACCGGCGGCTCGACAACCGGACGCTCTGGGAGCAGGTGCGCGACCGGATCCGCGAGGACATCCTCTCCGGCGAGCTCGCCCCGGGTACGGTGCTCAGTGAGGTCTCGCTGGCGCGCTCGCTGGGGGTCAGCCGCGGGCCGATCCGCGAGGCGCTCGGGCGGCTGGCGAGCGAGGGGCTGGTGACCATCACCCCCCGGCGCGGCGCGATCGTCACCGAGCTCACCCGCGACGAGTTCATCGACGCCTACCAGGTGCGCGAGGCGCTGGAGACGCTCGCGATCCGGCTCGCCGTGCCGCGCCTGACCGAGGCGGACCTCGCCCGGCTGCGCGAGCTGCACGAGGAGATGATCGAGCACGCGCGCGCCGACCGCGTGAACGCCTTCTTCGCCGCCAACGCCGGCTTTCACGAGCTCTTCGTCACCGCGTCTGGCAACGGCAAGCTGGGCGACATGTATCGCCTGCTGCTCGACCAGACGGGTCGCTACCTCGCCCGCTCGCTCGCCCTGCGCGGCAGCCTCGACAAATCGATCGCCGAGCACTCGGCGATTCTCGAGGCGGTTGAGGCGGGCGACGCCGAGGGCGCCGCGCATCTGCTCGCCGACCACATCGAGGTCCCGCGGCGCGTCGAGGAGGAGACCGGCGAGCACCCGGCCGTGACCGCGCCGATCAAGACAACCGAAGGGAGCGACCGCTGACCCCCAACGACGACAACGCCAGGGAAGTCCGGTTCGGAGTCAACCTCAACAACCGAGAGCCGCTGATCGCGCCCGACTACGACCTCGACGCGCTGCTCGAGCTCTCGGGCCGGGTCGAGGAGCACGGCTTCGACTCGGTCTGGGTCGGCGACAGCCTGTTCTCCAAGCCGCGCTACGAGGCGATGACCCTGCTCGCGGCGATCTCGCAGCGGACCAGCCGCGTGCGGCTCGGGACCGCCTGCCTGGTGAGCGCGATCCGCAACCCGCTGGTGCTCGGGATGGAGTGGGCGACGCTCGACCATCTCTCCGGGGGCCGGACGATCTTCGGCCCCTGCATGGGCAGCGCCGAGGTCGGCGTGCGGCGCGAGTACAAGGCGCTCGGCCTGCCGTTCAAGGACCGCGCGACGCTCTTCGAGGAGGGGCTCGAGGTCCTGCGCACGCTGTGGACGGAGGGTACGGTCGACTTCCACGGCACCTACTTCGACTACGACGAGGTGAGCTTCCACTCGGGCACGGAGATGGCCCCGCTCGGCCCGCTGCAGCAGCCGCCGCCGATGTGGATCGTCTCCAACCCGCGGCTGATCGACGAGTCCCACGATGAGCGCATGGTGCGGATCATGAAGCGCGCCTGCCGGCGGATCATCGAGTACGGCGACGGCTGGATGACCTGCTGTCGCGCCGAGCACCCGGAGGAGCTCACCGAGCAGATCGGCTACCTCGAGGAGGCCGCGAGCGAGCTCGGTCGCGACTTCTCCGACTACGAGGTCGCCTACCAGGTGACGATGAACATCGGCGACTCCGCCGAGGCAGCCCGCGGCGCGTTCGACGGCTACATCTCCCAGTACTACCCGGAGCTCTCGCAGGCGATGGACCTCTCCAACTGGGGCCCGGTGGGCGAGCCGGAGCAGATCGTCGCCTGGCTGCGCGAGTTCGCCGACCGGGGCGTGACCCACTTCATCTGCCGATTCGGGGACCTGGACCAGTTCAAGCAGGTCGAGCGGTTCGCGAACGAGGTCCTGCCCGCCTTCCAAACCGAGACCGCGAGGTGATCGAGATGCCAACCCCCGAGGAGATCCGCAAGGACGCAGAGCTGGTCGTCGACGTCTGCATGTCCGTCGCAGAGGACGATGTGGTGACGATCATCTGCGACAACGAGCACCGAACCCAGGCCGACGCCCTGGCCTCCGTCGCCCTCGACCGCGGCGCCTGGCCGGTGATCATGGACAACGAGGCGCAGGTCCAGCGCGGGCGCGCGGACACCCATTTTCCGATGGAGCCGCCGCGCAACCTGCACCAGGCGATGACCCACTCGGACGAGATCATCATCGTCACCAACCTCGAGTGGGCGAACCGCTTCGCGCACGTGCCCGCGGTCAAGGAGTCGTGCGCCGCGAACGCGAAGATCGCCTCGGTCGAGCCGGGGATGGGCGAGTGGGGCCTGACGGTCGAGAAGATCCACGTCGCGACCCAGCGCGCCAAGGACGCGATGGCCGCGCTCGAGGGCAAGACCGAATGCCACATCACGTCGCCGAAGGGGACCGACGTGAGGGTCTCGATCGAGGGTCGCCCGGCGCTCGAGGTGACCTCGATCAAGCGGCGCGGCCAGATGATGGGCCCGCTGCCGCTCTGGGCGGAGGTCGCCTTCGCGGCGGTCGAGGACCGCACCGAGGGCAAGATCGTGGTCGACGGCGTGATGCTCGGGATCGGGCTTCCGGGCCAGGTCACCGAGCCGATCACGTGGACGATGGAGAAGGGCCGCGCGACCGCGATCGAGGGCGGCGACGACGCGGCGCGGCTGCGCGAGGTGATCGACGGGGTCGACAACGCCGACGTCGCCGGCGAGTTCGCGTTCGGGGTCTCGGAGGTGGCGCCGTTCGGCACGCCCTCGGAGAAGGGCCGGGTCGGCACGGTGCACTTCGCGCTCGGCGACAACCACCTCGCCTACCCCGGGGGCCAGAACGTCTCCAGGCTGCACCTCGACGGGGTGATCCTCGACGCCAGCCTGCAGATCGTCGACGACGGCACCTACATCGTCAAGGACGGGGCGTGGGCGCTGTGAGCGGGGTTTCCGTCGTCGCCCTGGAGAGCGTCGAGCCGATCGAGCTGCCCGGCGGGAGCTGGAGCCGGATGCTGGTCACCGAGCAGCGCGTGGGCGGCAACGCGAGCTCGATCGGCTACTCGGTGTTTCGGCCCGGCAGCGCGACCACCAGCGTCTCGCACGAGGTCGAGGAGGTCGCCTACGTGGTCAGCGGCTCCGGGCGCCTGGACACCGACGACGGCGAGGTCCCCTTCGGGGCCGGGGACGCGCTGCACATCGCGCCCGGCACCTGGCACGCGGTGGTCAACGACTCCGACGCCGACGTGGTCATGGTCTTCGGGTTCCCGCACCCCGACTACCCGCCCACCGAGCGGCGCTGAGGCGGATGACGACGGCAGGGAAGCGCACCGGGGGCGAGGGGCGCGTGATCGAGGACGGCGACATCCGCGCCCAGGTCGCCTGGGCGTGCCGGATCCTCGCCAACGAGGGCTATCAGGACCTGACCCTGGGCCATGTCAGCGCTCGCGATCGCGAGCGGCCCGACCGGATGTGGATCAAGCGCAAGGGTGTGACGCTGGCCGAGGTCACCCCCGGCGACGTGATCGAGTTCGAGCTCGGCGACGACCTGCGCGACGCCTCGGACGAGATGCACCTGGAGGCCGTGCTGCACACCGAGGTCTACCGGCGTCGCGCGGATGTCGGCGCGATCGTCCACGGCCACCCGCCGTATGCGACCGCCTTCGCCGCCACCGACGCCGATCTCCTGCACCTGACGCATGACGCGGTGATGTTCGACCGCGGCCTCGCCGTCTACGAGGGCAGCCCGGACCTGATCACCGAGCCCGAGCAGGGCTCCGACGTCGCCGTGGCGCTCGGCGACCACCCGGTCGTGCTGCTGCGAAACCACGGCGTCCTCGTCGCGCACCAGGACCTGTCGTGGATGGTGCTCGCCGCGGTGACCCTGGAGCGCGCGGTGATGCTGCAGTCGATCGCCGCGACGCTCGGCGGTGCGCAGCCGATCGAGCCGGTGCTGGTCGACGACCTGCACCGGCGAAAGTACAACGACGGCCTGGTGCATGAGTACTGGCGGGCGTGGGTGCGCGACATGCGCCGGCGCGGGCTCGACGACGGGATGGACGGCTAGCCGTGGAGGAGGCCGCGGTGCGAATCGGGATCAACGGCACCCGGCGCGAGCTGACCGTGCCGGCGCGAGAGCTGCTGCTCGACACGCTGCGCGACCGCCTCGGCCTGACCGGCGCGAAGCGCTCCTGCGACGTCCAGGTCTGCGGCACCTGCACGGTGCTCGTCGACGGCGAGCCGGTCAGCTCCTGCACCTATCTGACCTGCGACGCGGACGGCCGCGAGGTGTTGACGATCGAGGGCTTCGCCCGCAGCGACGAGTTCGCCCAGTTCGAGCGCGCCTTCGTCGATCGCGCCGCGCTTCAGTGCGGCTTCTGCACCCCGGGGTTCATGCTCACCCTGAAGGCGCTTCGCGACGCCGGCGAGCTGCGCGACCGCGACGACGTGATCGCCGGCCTGGACGGCAACGTCTGTCGCTGCACCGGCTACAAGTCGATCGTCGAGGCCGCCGAGGCGCTCGCCGGAGAGCCCGCCCCCGCGGCCGCTGAGGCGCGTGCCGGCGGTGCCGCGGCGTCCGGCTCGCGGGACGCAGCGTGAGCGCCCGGCCGACCGCCGACCCCACCGCCGCCGCCGACCGGGTCGGGCGCTCGGAGCGGCGTAAGGACGCGGGCGAGAAGATCCGCGGCCGGGCGCAGTTCGCCGGCGACATCAACCTGCCGCGGATGCTGCACGGCAAGGTCCTGCGCGCCGAGCTGCCGCACGCGCGGATCGTCTCGATCGACACCTCGGCCGCCGAGGCGATGCCGGGCGTGGTCTGCGTCCTGCTCGGCTCCGAGCTCGAGCACTTCGACCCGTACTGGGGCCACGCGATCAAGGACCGTCAGATCCTCGCGGTCGACCGGGTGCGCTTCGCGGGCGAGCCCGTCGCCGCCGTCGCCGCCGAGGACGAGGCGACCGCCGAGGCGGCCGTGCGGAGCATCGTCGTCGACTACGAGGAGCTGCCGGTCGCCGGCACGATCGCGGAGGCGATCGCCGACGACGCCCCGCCGATCCACGAGGGCGCGCTGCGCCCCGGGCTCTTTCACGGCCTCGGCGAGCTGGCCGAGCGCGAGGGCAACGTCTGCTACCGCTACCGCCTCGACGCCGGCTCGGTCGAGCTCGCCGAGGCGGAGGCCGAGGCCGAGCTGACGGTCGAGGGCGAGTACGAGTTTCCGGCCGTCTACCAGTACGCGATGGAGACCCACACCGTGGTCGCCGAGTTCGGCGACGGCGAGATCACGCTCTGGGCCTCCTGCCAGCACCCGTTCCTGGTCCGCGCCGAGATCGCCGACCTGTTCAACCTGCCGATCGGCCGGGTGCGGGTGATCGTCCCCTATCTCGGCGGCGGCTTCGGCTCGAAGAGCTATACGAAGATGGAACCGATCACCGCGGCGCTCGCCTGGAAGGCCGGGCGGCCGGTGCGGATCGCGAACCGCGTCGACGAGTCGATGGTCACCACCCGCCGGCACGGGATGCGCTGCCGGATGACGACCACCGCGAGCCGCGACGGCAAGCTTCGCTCGCGCAGCGTGCGCCTGTGGCTCGACACCGGCGCCTACGCCGACAATGGCCCGCGCGTCTGCGCGACGGCGGGCGACGCGGCCCCCGGCCCCTACGCCTGGGACGCCGTCCACGTCGACGCCAGCTGTGTCTACTCGAACACGGCCCCGGCCGGGTCCTACCGCGCCTTCGGCGCCGTGCACATGCAGTGGATCGGCGAGTCGCAGATCGACGAGCTCGCGCGCCGGGCCGGGATTGACCCGCTTGAGATCCGGCGCCGCAACCTACTGCGCCCGGGCCAGCCGGTGCGCCCGGACGGCACCGGCAAGCCGCTTGACGCCGACCTGGTCGGCGACGTCGAGAAGGCCGCCGCGGCGGTGGGCTGGGACGAGCCGAAGGGCGAGTGGACCGGGCGCGGCGTCTCGGTCGGCCTGCTCGCCGCGGGCGCCCACCCGGTCTCGCGCGCCAACGTGCGCATGGAGGCGGACGGCACGGTCGAGGTCAACGTCGGCACCACCGAGATGGGCCAGGGAGCGCGCACGGTGATGGCGCAGATCGCCGCCCAGGAGCTGGCGATCGACACCGACCGCGTGACCGTGCAGGGCGCCGACACGCGCTTTACCCCCTATGACCGCTCGACCGGCGCCAGCCGCTCGACGACGCTCGCCGGCCTCGCGGTGCAGCGGGCCGGCGCCGACCTGCGCGAGCGCCTGCTCAAGACGGCCGCCGGCGCCTGGGGCGTCGAGCGCGCCGGCCTCGAGGTCGCCGAGGGCGTCGTGCGCGGGGCAGGCCGCGAGGCCGCCTACCCGGAGCTGATCGCCGAGCGCTTCGGCTTTGTCGGCGGCGAGGTCGTCGGCGAGGGCGAGGTCCGCCCCGAGCAGGGCAGCGGCTCCTACGCCGAGGGACCGGTGTTCTGGGAGATCTGCATCGCGGCCGCCGAGGTCGGGGTCGACCCCGAGACCGGCCGGGTCGAGGTGACGCGCACGGCGACGATCGCCGACGTCGGCAAGGCGATCAACCCGCTGCTGGTCGAGCGCCAGGACGAGGGCGCTGTCCTGCAGGGCGTCGGCAACGCCCTGTTCGAGGAGATGGTCTACGCCGACGGTGTGCTGACGAACGACAACCTCTTGGACTACCGCGTCCCGCGGATCGAGGACATGCCGGCGCAGATGACGGGAATCATCGTCGAGAACGCCGACGGCCCGGGCCCCTACGGCGCGAAGGGCTGCGGCGAGGGCGCGCAGGCGGCGACCCCGGCGGCGATCGCGACCGCGCTGGCCGACGCGGGCGTGCCGATGAACGAGCTTCCGCTCACCCCCGAACGGGTGTGGCGGCGAATCCAGGAACTACAGGAGGCTAAGAGCAGATGAGCGAGATCAAGCGTGCGGCGGTGATCGGCACCGGGACGATGGGCCCGGGGATGGGCGCGGTGCTCGAGCGCGCCGGGATCGAGGTCGCCCTCTACGACGTCTCCGACGAGGCGCTGGAACGAGCGCGCAAGGGCCTCGACCTGGCCCGCGGGGTGATCGAGCGACTCGAGACCGAGCGCACCGAGGGCGGCGACGTTCGCTTCGAGACCGACCTCGCGGCGGCGCTCGAGGGCGCTGACCTCGTGCTCGAGGCGGTCCCCGAGAAGCTCGAGCTCAAGCACGAGGTCTTCGCCGAGTTCGAGCGCCACGTCGCCGACGACGCGATCCTGAGCTCGAACACCTCGGGGATCCCGATCACAAAGATCGCCGAGGGGCTCGCGCACCCCGAGCGGGTGGTCGGCATGCACTGGTCCAATCCCCCGCAGCTGATCCCGATGATCGAGGTGATCCCGGGCGAGCGGACCTCGGACGAGACGATCGCGGCGGCCAGGGGGCTGATCGAGCGGGTCGGCTACCGCGCCAGCATGCTCAACAAGGAGGTACCCGGGTTCGTCGAGAACCGGGTTCTGTACGCGATCATGCGCGAGTGCCTCGCCCTCGTCGACGAGGGCGTGATCGACGCGGAGGAGCTCGACCTCAACGTCAAGTGGGGGATCGGCTACAAGCTCGCGGTGATCCCGCCGATGCAGCTGCTCGACGTCGCCGGGCTCGATATCTACGAGAGCGTCGCCAACTACCTCAACTCCGAGCTCTCGACCGAGGCGGGGGTCTCGGAGACGATCACCAAGCTCACCGAGCAGGGCAAGCTGGGGATCAAGGCCGGCGGCGGGCTGTTCGACTACTCCGACGACGAGCTGGCCGAGCTGCCGGCCAAGCGCGCGGCGGCGCTGGTCGCGGTCCGCAAGACGCTCGACGCCCAGGAGGTGTGAGATGAAGGGCTTCGCCCTGAAAGCAGCATGTAAGGACGCCGCAGGCGTCCGCAAGGGATCTGAGGGGAGACGACGATGAGCGCAAAGCGCGTCTGGCTGCTCGACTCCGGCTCCCTGGTCATCGACCGCACCCACATCGCCTGGAACATCGAGCCGGGAAGCCCGGTCCGCTTTCCGGTCTACAGCGTGCTGATCGAGCACAGCGACGGGCTCTTTCTGTTCGACTCCGGCTTCGACAAGGGGACGGTGGAGGAGTTCCTGCCCTTCGAGCTGCCCGAGCAGACCGACGAGCAGACGCTCCCCGCGCAGCTCGAGAAATGCGGGTTCGCGACCTCCGACGTGACGGCGGTGATCAACTCACACCTGCATTTCGATCACTGCGGCGGCCAGCGGAATCTGGCGGAGGCGGTCACCTGGGTCGGCAAGGAGGAGCTTCGCCACTGCCTCGTGCCCGAGCCCTTCGAGCGCCTCGGATATGCCGACAAGGTGTTTCACCGGCCGGACTCGGCCTACCGATGGCTCGAGGGCGAGGAGGTCGACTTCGCCGACGGGATCCGGTTGCTGTTCACGCCGGGTCACACGGTCGGCCACTACTCGCTGCTGCTCGAGCGCGACGGCCGCCGGCCGATGCTGTTCGTCGCCGACGTCACCTACACGCGGGAGACGTGGGAGAAGGAGTTGATCTCCGGCTTCCACAACGACCCGACCGCGAACGTCGCGTCCGTGCGCAAGGTCAAGCACCTGGCCCGGCGAGTCGACGCCGAGGTCTTCTTCACCCACGACATGCAGGAGTGGGAGTCCTACAAGCACGCGCCGGACCACTACTAGGCGGCGCTCAGCCCGCGCGGCGCCCGACCACCACCGGGCGCCGACCATCACCACCACCACGACGAGGAGGAAGCGAGAGATGAAGCTCAACGACCGGGTCGCGATCGTCACCGGAGCAGCCCAGGGCATCGGCCGCGCGATCGCCGAGAAGCTCGACGCCGAGGGGGCGACGGTGGTCGTCGCCGACCGCAACGCCGACGGCGCGTCGCGGGCCGCGGGCGCGCTCGAGCGCGGGCGGGCGATCGAGGTCGACGTCGCGGAGCCGGAGTCGGTCGAGGCGATGGTCGCCGAGGTGCTCGCCGAGTACGGCAGGGTCGACGCGCTGGTCAACAACGCCGCGATCGTCCCCTTCGTCGCCTGGGACGACGTCGACCTCGAGCACTGGCGCAAGATCATCGACACCAACCTGACCGGTGTCTATCTCTGCTCGCGGGCGGTCTGGGAGCCGATGCGCGACGCGGGCTACGGGCGAATCGCCAACATCGCCTCGAACACGGTGATGGCGGGGACGCCGAACATGGCCGCCTACGTGGCGGCGAAGGGCGGCGTCTGGGGCTTCACCCGGGCGCTGGCGACCGAGGTCGGCGCCCAGGGGATCACCGTCAACGCCGTCGCGCCGGGGCTGACGGCGAGCGAGGGAGTGCTCGCCAGCCCACACGGCGAGGCGTTCGACTTCGTCCAGAGCCTGCAGGCGATCCCGCGCCGCGGCGAGCCGGCGGACATCGCCCCGACCGTCGCCTTCCTGTGCTCGGAGGAGGCCGCCTGGGTTACCGGGCAGATGATCGTCGTCGACGGCGGGCACACGAGGCACTGATGGCGGCATTTGCGACCACCCGCGCGGGCGCGATCCTCGCGGTAGCCGACGTCGAGGCGTCGGCCGCGTGGTACCGCGATCGGCTCGGCTTCGAGCTCGAGGCGAGCTACGACGATCCCCCCTACGCGACGCTGGCGCTCGCCGGCGCGCGGCTCTCGCTCGCCGAGCAGGGCCACGAGGCCGAGGACCGGCCGGGGGTGGCGATGGCGGCGCCCGAGGACCGCTCGCGCCTGCAGGTCGCGCTCGTGCTCGAGGTCGGCGATTGCCGGGGGACGTACGAGGGGCTGCGCGCGGCCGGGGTGGAGTTCCTGGCCGAGCCGTTCTCGCCGCCGTGGGGCGGCGCCCGCTGCTTCGCAATCGACCCCGACGGCTACCTGGTCGAGCTCGAGGAGCCGGCATGAGGGTAGTCCGAATCCAGGGACCCGAGCGGCTCGAGCTCGACGACGCGCCCGAGCCCACGGTCGCGACGCCCACCGACGCGGTCGTCGAGGTGACCCGGACGGCGATCTGCGGCGCCGACCTCTTTCCCTACCACGGGCTGACGCCCGGGTTCGAGGCGGGGACGATCCCGGGCCACGAGTGGGTCGGGGTGGTGCGCGAGGTCGGCGACGGCGTGCGCGGCCTGCGCCCCGGCCAGCGGGTGGTGAACGCGAGCATGATCTCCGACGGCACCTGCGCGCACTGCCGCGCGGCGCGCCCGATGCAGTGTGAGAGCCGGGCGCTGTTCGGCTACAGCGGCGTCTACGAGCGCCTCGACGGCGGCCAGGCGGATCTGGTGCGCGCCCCGAACGCCGACCGCTCGCTGTGGCCGATCCCCGACGGGGTCGCCGACGACGACGCCGTCTTCGTCGCCGACATGCTTCCCACGGGGCTCTCGGCGGTGCGACGCGGTGGGGTCGCCGTCGGCGACGTGGTCGCGGTGCTCGGCTGTGGGACGGTCGGCCTGATGGCGATCCTGCTCGCCCGCCGCGTCGCGCGCCGGGTGATCGCCGTCGACGGGATCGCGGCGCGGCGCGAGCTCGCCGCCGGCCTCGGCGCCGACGCGGTCGATCCCGACTCCGCCCCCGCCGCGGTCGCCGACGCCACCGGCGGGCTCGGCGCCGACGTGGTGATCGAGTCGGCCGGCGCCAAGCCCGCGCTCGACGCCGCCTTCGCCCTGGCCCGCGGCCGCGGGACGGTGTGCGTGGTCGGCGCCCACTTCGAGCCCGACTACCCGCTCGACGCGGGCCGCATGTTCGAGGCCGAGCTGACCCTGCGCTTCGCGATGGGCGACCCGATCAACGACCGCGAGCTGCTGCTGGCGATGATCGCCGCCGGCGAGCTGCGCCCGGCCGAGCTGATCAGCCACCGGATGAGCCTCGACGAGGCCCCGCGCGCCTACGAGCTCTTCGACCGCCGCGAGGCGACCAAGGTCGTGCTCGCCCCGTAGCGGGCGGGCGCGGCGCCGCAGGTGGCCAAGGTGCGCGCTCCGCTCGCCATCCTCGCCGCGCTCGCCGTGACGCTGGCGCTCGCCGGGTTGGGCGACGGGTCTGCGGCCACGAAGGCCGGCGGCGGAGCGACGCCGGCGAAAGCCGGCGTGGCGGCGCCGAGAGCCGGCGGGGTGGCGGCGCCGGCCTCGAACCCCGGCCCGGCGGGCGTCCCCGCGCTGGAGCCCGGCGTTGCGCTGCGCGTCTCGACCCCAGACCCGCAGCGAGTCGGCGAGCGGCTACTGCGCAGCCTCGCGAGCGCCTCGGGCTCGCCGGGCTTCTCGAGCGCCGTGCGGCGCGCCGCGGCCGCGCTCGCCCGGGCCGGGATCGATGTCGAGCGCGACCTCCTGGCGCCGCTGGCCGCCATTTCGATCTCCCTCGAGCCCAGCTGCCCGCCGCCGGCGCTGCTCGCCTGCCGGCCGGCGATCCGCGTCTGCGGCCGACTCGCCGAGAGGCCGCCTGAGCGGCTTCGGCGCGACCTGCGCGACGCGGCGCTCGCCGGCCTGCGCGCGGTGGGCTTTCGCGAGCTGGCCGCGACCGGCTCGCCGCAGGCTGCCGGGCTCGCCGGGCGCGTGACCTCTCGGGAAGAGTCGCTGGCGCGCTGGAGCCTCGCCGGCGGCGTGCTCGAGGTCGCGACCGCCGGGCTCGACCTGCACCGCTGCGACCTGCCGCGCGATCGGCGTGCGGTCGCACTCGAGGTCCAGCGCGACCCGCGCGACCTCGCCCTGCTGTTGGCCCCTCGCCCCTGAGCCGGACCACCGGCACCCGGCGCTGACACGTACACATTCGAGACTTGTGACATTCGCGCCCAACGCGTGACTTTCCTCCGCGTAGTCTCGATCGTCGATGATCGACCGCGACCTGTGCTTCGAGACGCTCGTTGAGCATTGCGGGATATCGCTTGGCACGGTTGGCGATCACTACTCGGACGATGTGACGGATCGGGCCGTGGACGTCACGGACCGCGAACGCCCGGGTCACCGAACGCGAGAACCGCGGTTCCGCGGAACCGCATCGCCAGACTGATTGCATGCGTACCACATGTTCTAATGTGATGCACATGGCAAAGATGATCCAGGTGCGAAACGTGCCGGACGAGCTGCACCGGACGCTCAAGGTGCGCGCCGCCGAGCGCGGCCTCACGCTCTCCGACTATCTGCTCGCCGAGCTGGAGGGCATCGCGGACCGGCCGACGCTCGCCGAGCTCGGCGAACGGATCGCGGCGCGCGAGCGAAGCGAGATCGGCGACGCCGCGGTGGAGCTCGTGCGCGGGCTTCGCGGTCCGTTGCCGTGATCGTCCTCGACGCCTCCGCCGGCGTCGAGCTCCTCTGTCGCAACGGCGCGCGAGGCGATTGGATCGCCGAGCGGCTGGCGGGCGAGTTCACCGTCCATGTGCCCGCCCTGTTCGATCTCGAGGTGCTCCATGCGCTGCGTGGGCTCGAGGCGAGCGAGAAGCTCGCGAGCACGACGCTGGGGGCGGCGCTCTCCGACCTCGTCGACTTGCGCGCGACGCGCCACGACCACGAGCGGCTGCGCCCGCGGGTCTGGGCGCTGCGCCGGAACCTGACCGCCTACGACGCCGCCTACGTCGCCCTGGCGGAGCTGCTCGAGGCCACCCTGCTGACCACCGACGCGCCGCTCGCGCGAAGCTCCGGGCACGAGGCCCGGATCGAGATGCCGCCGAGCTAGGCGAGCACGGCCTTACGTGGGTAGACCACCTCGGGGTCGGTGAGGACGTTGACCAGGGCGGGGACGCCCGAGGCGAGGGCCCGGTCGATGGCGGGGCCGATCTCGGCGGGCTTCTCCACGAGCTCGCCGTAGCCGCCGAGGGCGGTGACGACCTGGTCGTAGCGGGTGCCCGGGCGCAGGTCGGCGACGACGTCGTAGCCGTAGAGCGCCTTCATGGGGTGCTTCTCCAACCCCCAGATCCCGTTGTTGCCGACGATCCCGACGACGGGCAGGTTGTGGCGGACCATGGTGTCGAATTCCATCCCCGAGAAGCCGAAGGCGCCGTCGCCGAGCAGGCAGACGACCTGGCGTCCGGGGTGGGCGACCTTGGCGCCGATCGCCTGGCCGGGGCCGGCGCCGAGGCAGCCGTAGGGGCCGGGGTCCATCCAGCACCCGGGCTCGTACGTGTTGACCACGCGGCCGGCGTAGGAGACGAAGTCGCCGCCGTCGCCGATCACGATCGCGTCGCGGTCGAGCATCGTGTCGAGCTCGCCGTAGATGCGCAGCGGGTGCAGCGGCGCTCGGTCGTCGTTGAGCTCGGCGGTCTCGCCGGCGCGCTTCTCGGTCTCGGTCTCGCGCAGCGACTCGACCCAGGCCCTGGTCCGATCGCGGCCCGCGCCCGCGCCCGCGCCGGCGCCGGCGGCGCCGTCGCGCAGCGCGGCGAGGGTCGCGGGAATGCCGCCGACCAGCTCGAGCTCGGGCGTGCGGTTGGCGGCCAGCTCGTTGGGCGCCTCGTCGAGCCAGATCAGCCTCGTCTCGTCGCCGAAGCTGGCGCCGAAGCCGAGCCGGAAGTCGAGCGGCACGCCGATCACCAGGGCGACGTCGGCGCCGTTCAGCGCCTGGCCGCGGGCGCGCGAGAAGTAGAGCTCGTGATCCGCCGCCAGGCAGCCGCGGCCCATGCCGTTGAGGAAGACGGGGATCCCGAGCTGCTCGGCGAGCGCCTCGAGCTCGACCTCTCCCTGCGACCAGTAGACGCCGGTGCCCGCCATGATCACCGGGCGCTCGGCGCCGGCCAGCATCGCGGCGGCCCGGTCTGCCCCCTCGGCGACGCCGCCGCCGGTGACGGCCGGGGGCGGCACCTCCCCCTCGCCCTCCATGAACACCACGTCGAGCGGATAGTCGACGTAGGTCGGGCCGCTGGGCTGGGTCAGGGCCGCGTCGATCGCGCGCGCCGTCGCGGCGGGGATCTCGCCGGTCGCCTTGACCGTCTCCGCCGCCTTGGTGACCGGCGCGGTGAACGGCAGGTGGTCGATCTCCTGCAGGCTGCCCGAGCCCCAGCGCATCTCGGGCGCGCGGCCGCCGAGCACGACCAGCGGCGAGCGGTTGAACTTCGCCCCCGCCATCGCGCTCATCCCGTTGGTCACGCCCGGGCCCGCGGTCAGCGCCGCGACGCCGGGCCTGCGCGTCGCCTTCGCGTAGCCCTCGGCCGCCCAGGCGGCCGACTGCTCGTGGCGCGTGTCGACGATCCCGATCCCCTCGGCCACGCAGCCGTCGTAGATCGAGAACAGATGACCGCCCGAGAGGGTGAAGATGTGGCTCACGTCGCGCGAGCGAAGCGCCTGGGCGACCAGGCGGCCGCCGTGCGGCTTGTCGCTGGCCCGCACCCCGGCATCGCCCCTGGCGCGGGCGTTCTCCTCGGTCGTCGCCATGCGTTTCGAGACTATCGACCCGCGCTGGTCGCGCGGGGACGACTCTCGATGCCGAGCACCGCGTCGCGCCCGGCGCCCAGGCCGAACGCGAGCTGCGCGGCCGCCGCCGCGAGCAGCAGGACCAGCGTCGGTTTCCACCCGCCGAGGCCGTCGTGGAGCAGGCCCGCCAGGATCGGGCCGGTCGCGGCGACCAGGTAGCCGACGGTCTGGGCCATGCCCGACAGCTCGGCCGCGGTCCGATGCTCGCGGGTGCGCAGCGGCAGGAACAGCAGCGCGAGCGAGAGCCCGCAGCCCTGGCCGAACCCCAGCAACAGCACCCAGACGACGGTCGCCGTATCGGGGGCGGCGATCAGGCCGAGCACGGCGAGCACGAGCACGGCGGCGCTCGCGACGACGATCCCGCGCTGGTCGGGGCGGCGGCCGGCGAGCGGCGGGATGGTGAGCGTCGCCGCGACCCCGGCGACCTGCGCGACGAACAGCATCAGGCCCGCATCGGCGTCGTCGAGGCCGGCCTCGATCAGGATCTCGGGCAGCCAGGCGATGACGACGTAGAAGCCGAACGACTGCATCGCCCAGAACCCGGTCACCGTCCACGCCAGCCGCGAGCGCCAGAGATCGCGAAGCGCGGTCCCCGGGCCGGGACCGGGCGCGGGACGGTGGCGGCGGCGAGCCTGCGGCAGCCAGACGAGCGCCGCCACGGTCGCGGGCACCGCCCAGATCGCCAGCGCCCCCTCCCAGCCGAGGCCGGCGTCGTCGGCGAGCGGAACGGCAACCCCCGCGCCGATCCCGGCGGCACCCCCGAGCACGCTCGAATAGGCCGCGGTCACCAGGCCCTCGCGGTGGGCGTAGTCGCGCTTGACCAGCGCCGGGAGCAGGACGTTGGCCGACGCGACCGCGGCCCCGAGGATGACGGTTCCGCCAAACAGCGCCACCGTCCCGGGCGCCCAGCGCACGACGATGCCGACGACGAGGGCGACCATGCAGCCGAGCAGCACCGCCTCGATCCCGAAGCGATGGCCGAGGCGCGGGGCGACCGGCGAGAGCAGCCCGAAGGCGAGCACGGGCAGCGTCGTCAACAGGCCCGCCGCCGTGCCCGAGAGCCCGGTGTCCGCCCGGATCTCGCCGATCAGCGGGCCGACCGAGGTGATCGCCGGCCGCAGGTTGGCGGCGATCAGCAGGGCTCCCACGATCAGCAGCCCGGTCGCCAGCGCCGAGCGGCCGGACGGACGTGGCCGGGATGCGGGAGGCGATCGCGGCGTCTCGCCCTCGGAACCGCTGCTCACGCGCGTCGCCTCGTGAAGGTCATCGCCCCGCCGGGCTGAGTGCCTCGCCGCGCATCGCCCGATCCTGACGCCAATCGGGCGCCGACGCCGTCGCGAGCCGGCCAGCGTCCCCGGCGCCCAGCGATTACGCCGCGCGCCGACGAGGCGACGGCCCGGGCGCCTGCCGGCCGGCCCCGGCGCGCTGAGCGGTCCGACGGCCCGCCTACCCTGCGCGGCGGTGTACGACTTCCTGCTCTTCGTCCACGTGCTGGCGGCGTTCTGCCTGATGGTCACGGTGGTCATGTACTCGGCGTTCTCGGTCGGGGCGCCGGCCTCCGCGCGCGCGCTGCTGATCGCCGAGGCGCTCTGGGGGATCGGCGGCCTCGGGACGCTCGTGTTCGGGGTCTGGCTGGCGCTCGACGTCGACGGCTACGAGCTCTGGGACGGCTGGATCATCGCCGCCCTGATCCTCTGGCTGGTCGCATCCGCCGCCGGCGGTCGGCTCGGGGCCGGAGTGCGCGAGAGCCAGGGGCTCCAGAGCGTCGACGGCGCGCGCGTCATGCTC